>NZ_JNIV01000253.1 GCF_000701405.1 Deinococcus marmoris DSM 12784 | reverse complement strand
AGCACATCACCCGCTGTCAGCGTTCCGGCCATGCCCCGATTCTAGCGAATCTGGTTCGACTCAGGCCGCCGGGCTAGGGGCGCTAATCAGATACGAGCAACAAATTGATTAGACTGAGGGTCTGAAAGTAAACGAACTCAGCTTCTTTAGACTGTATTCCAGTGTAATGGTGCTTAACGTTATCATTCTGATATTTGTCGTACCAATTCAATAAGTTATACGGACTCCGATTAAAAGGTGTTGAAAACACCTGCAATCCGAGTGGAGCGAGAAGGAGAAAAACGGGTTCCGGGCGTGGAGTGTGGAGATCGGAGCTTTCCCGATTTCTACATGAAACAAACGGAATCCGTATTAGTATAGAGTGTTACCGTGCTAGGCGATATTCCAGATACCGAAAGTTCTTGACCCAAAGCGGCAGCCTGATTGGATAAGTTCTTTTTGTTCGACAGCCTATCCTTAAGAAATCGTTCTAGTCCAATTCTGCATTCATCAAGTCCCATTCTTATATCACCATTTTCTAAAAGCAATTTTGATGCTTTTAAAATGTGTTGATGAGCAGAACTATACCTATGCAATTCCCCAAATACTCGTTTGGCTGTTTCATCGATATGCAATTCCGCAAGCGTAGGATATGTTGCGCAAATCCCATCTACGATTGTAAGTCTAAATGGCGCAAACCCATACGATTCGAGAACCCTTTCTACAGATTTATACAGTTTTGTAAAATTTGAAAACTTCAACTGAGTTTTATTTCTAGATTTATCAACTTCTGCGGAGGCGATTAAAATTGATTCGACTATTCTTGCCAAATTTGATGGGACACGACAAGCCTCTATCTTTTGAGCCAATAAAGTGTCACGGAACTCGTCATCTGTTTCCAGTATATCACTCAGATTAGTGAACATATCTCTATTACTGACCTTACGCGCTACGATTTGAAGACTCCATGAAATCATCAGGATTTCTTGCTTCGCACTGCGGCGACGCAAACTGGGGAGGTGACTC
>NZ_JNIV01000252.1 GCF_000701405.1 Deinococcus marmoris DSM 12784 | reverse complement strand
ACCCACAGCGCAGGGAAGGTTAGACGATCATCTCACTTCTTCTGAAAAAGTTCCGGCGGGCGGCGCAGCGGTGCGCAGCGAGACAGAAATTTATCTGCGGCGCAAGCTGAGTCACAAGTTCGTTGATCAGATCCTGGGTGAAATTCCGCCACTTGGCGTAGACCGTACCGTCGATTGGTTTGCTCTGCCTTTTGGCCGTGTGGAAGAGCTGTTACGCGAAGCGCAGCTTTCCCACACGGCCAGGGGCCTAAAGGTCAACACCCGGTTCAAGGAACTGCTCGACGATGAATGTCGGAACGCGAAGTTCCCTGTGCGCCAGGAGCAGGCCGCCCCCTTGAACGACAGCGGCGAAATCGATATGGACGCCCTAATTCGTAGTGCTCCCCTGCACGGCACTGCCCGGAGGAACCGTTGATGTCTGAAGCTCTGATACAAGAAGAGAAGACCCAGCGCGAGATCACCCTTGCCAAGGACATCATGGATCAGTTGCGCTTACGCGGCGTGATCAGTTCTCCGGTCGCACCTTACGAACTGCCGCTAGAACAGGCGCTTGGCCTCATCCAGACCTCGGACGCCTTGCTGTACGCCAACGAGGATGAGCTGCGCGGTTGGTCGGCCCGGCCTGAGTCCATGACCCCCATCCAACACGAGCAGTTTTGTCAGGGCGGTCTCATCCCCCAGCCCGGCACACACCCCGCCGTCCCCTGCCCTCGATGCCGCGCTAAAGATGAACAAGCCAATCTGCGCGCCCGGTTGATTGCTGCTGGAGTAGATGGGCGCTATCTCGACACCACCTGGGAGAATTTAGAGCAGCTCGCTCCATTAGACCGGCTGGCAGGCGCTTGCGGCCACATCCGCGACATTGTCAAAGAAGGCCATAGCGTCTTGATCTGGAGTTCCGAAACGGGTACTGGCAAAACACAGGCCGCCATGCTCACCGCAGTTGCGGCCATTCGAGCAGGCCACACCGCGCACGTTACCAATCTCGCCCGTCTCGCCATTGAAGTGCGGGACGGTTATGGGGACCGCTCTGGAAATGCGCTCAAGGAATCCAAGGCGCT
>NZ_JNIV01000251.1 GCF_000701405.1 Deinococcus marmoris DSM 12784 | reverse complement strand
CCGGCACTGGATGTGGCGCTGGGGGCTGGGGTGCGGCACTTCGTGCTGCTGTCGCTTCAGGGGGCCGACAAGCTGACCATCACGCCGCACGCGCACCTTGAGAAGCATCTGGGCGGCAACGGCGCGGTGTATACCTTCCTGCGCCCCAGCTTTTTTATGCAGAACCTGACCACCACGCATTTGCCCGAACTCAAAAAAGGCATCATTGCGGTGCCAGCTGGAAACGGGCGCACCAGTTTTGTGGACACGGGCGACGTGGCTGAGGCTGCCGCCATCGTACTGACCGAAGATGGGCATGAGAACCGGGCCTATGGGTTGACTGGCCCGGCTGCACTGACCTACCGCGAGGTGGCCGAGATCTTCACACGTGTCACCGGCCATCTGTACCGCTCCACCGATCCCAGCCCCATCGCCTTTTACCGCCTGATGCGCGGCCAGGGCGCGGGCCGGGCCGAAACGCTGGTGATGGAAGCCATTTACGCCACCGCCCGTCTGGGCCTTGCCAAACACGTTTCGGACGACTTGCCCACGTTATTAGGCCGCCCAGCGCACAGCATTGAAGATTTCGCCAGAAGTTTGCCCGGACTCGATTAGAGCAGTTCTCCGAATTACGTCACCGGAAGAGAAAACTTCCGGTGACTCCATTCTCTCGTTCCGAGCTGTACCAGTCCGTCCTGCTCGGTAAAAGTCACTCGCTATCTTGGGCAGAACAGACGCCCTTGACTGGGACAGCTCGAAGAGAGGACGCTTGCCCGCTCGCTCAGTCATAAAAATGGTCTTTTTATGACCACTGCTTTAGTGCAGGTCTTTGTGCGAAGTCTCAGCCCACCTCTTGAGACACGTCAGGCTCGGTTCTGCTGGGCATAGGCTTTCCCCGAACCGCCAGGCCACCGCCTGCTCAAGCGGCATGGGCGCGGAGAAAAAATAACCCTGGAGCAGGTCACAACCCAGGCCAACGAGAATCTTGCGTTGCAGGTCAGTCTCAATGCCTTCGGCCACCACCTGAAGCTCCAACTCATGCGCCAGAGCAATGGTCGAGCGCACGATGGCCAGATTTTTGTG
>NZ_JNIV01000250.1 GCF_000701405.1 Deinococcus marmoris DSM 12784 | reverse complement strand
ATGGGCGCGGCCCTGGCGCGCGATCTGAAGGACACCCATAGCCGGTTGTACTACTGCAAAGTGATCTGGCAGGCGTGGCAGGCCGAGATCGAGGGGCGCGACGGCTTACAGGCGCTGGCAGCAGAATTGCAGCGCCTGGAGGTGGACAGACGCGAGTGGAAAGGCCTCAGACGCCCCGCAGCACTACTCGCGGCCCGACTTCGGGCGGCGTGACCTTCGGCGCAAACCGCGCGCCGAATGCCCCGCCACCCTCAGCCGTCCTTAAGGCTTTTCTGGCGATTCCCTGGCCTCCAAGCCAGCAAGTGGGCCACGACTCACAAACTGATCCCGGAGAAACTGACGTTCCATCTTCCAGGCGTCCAGTTCAAAGCATCGGTGAATCACCCGTTCGGTCCACTCACGTAGGTTTTCAAGCTGTGCCGCCGAGACGGTTTGAAATCCGCAGCCTTCCCATTCGTCTCGCATGGCCCATCTTCAATGCCAGTGGACGAAACGGGCGCAATGCGCTGTGAAACGGCCTTAAGGGTCGTCTTAATTTTGTTTGGTCTGAGAATAGGCGATGGGCAGACGGCCTTCAAAATCCCTCGAGCGTAAACTGCAAAAAGTCCCACAAAGAGAGTTTCGTTATCCGTGAGACGGCTGAACGGCAGTCTGTTCGCTTTGCATTACGGTGTGGATTCCCCAGGAGGTTTCAAATGCCAAATTCAACCGTGACGTTACGTTGGGTGCCCGGCACCCAGGACCGGGTGCGCTTCGAGAAGGGAGGCCGTACTTTCACCGTGCTGTTGCGGGATGTGCAGCAAGCCGATGTTCAGAGTGTCAGCGCGCTCTACCTCAAGGGCAAGGTGATCCTCGGGATCAGCCGGATCCACCTGTCAGACCTGATGGGACCGCTGCGCCAGCACGTCACGTCTAAAACTAAGGGGACGCTAGCGGGGGCCTGGGTTGATGCTGGAGGACTGGCCGCCGACGAACCACAGTCGAGTGAATCGTAAATTCGGCGTGCTTTGAACACCTGGTTCTACCCGGATAAAACCCCTCAAATTTCTCTTGCCTAATGTCAATTAGA
>NZ_JNIV01000249.1 GCF_000701405.1 Deinococcus marmoris DSM 12784 | reverse complement strand
GTGTTGCTGTTGCCCGTATGATCCAGGGCCACCCACACGAGCGGAATCGTAAAGCCATGGACCACCGCACCCAGGACCAAGAGGTTGAGCGGAGCATCCCCGTGTTCCCAGGTGCGGGCAGGCGTCCTCATGGGCGTCTGTTCTGCCCAAGAAGGTGCGGTCCACGCTCATCAGGATCTTGCCGGGAGGAAGGTGGACCAGCAATAGGGCCAGGAAGACCTGAGCCGTGAGCTGCTCTGCACCGTCCCGTCAGCATGCTGCTCCTGCCCTGGTTCGAGGATAGCTGTGGCCCCAGCGGTTTAAGAGGGTCTGTGGCCTCTGCGGAGAAAGAGGTGATCGCCCTAGCCTCAGCACTCCACGGCGAACGGTTGCTGAATGTAGACGGGCGGTAGGACGGTCATTGAGACTCGACTGGCATGGGATACCGTTGACAAATTCAGGTGGTGATCGGACGGTGGGCAAAACGTGCCGCCCTGGGACGCCCTTACCAATTGTCAACGGCGGGATAAAAATGACCAGAAATGGCGGAACAGATTTGACCACCTCCAGGTTGCTCACTCTTCTGCTCTCCGATTCATTATGAATCGGAGGTCTGCATGCTTGGAGGCGCACAGGTGCGACGAATCATCGAACTCAAGGCGGCGGGACACTCGGTCAGCGGCATTGCCCGGACCCTGGACCTGAGCCGCAATACGGTCAAGAAGTATCTGCGAAACCCGGCGCTCCCACAGCCCAAGGCCCGCCCTAAAAAGGGCAGCAAGCTCGGTCTGTACACGCCGTATCTGACCGGACGGATCGAGCAGGGTGTCCTGAGTGCTGTGGTGCTGTTCCGGGAAGTGCAGGAACGCGGCTACACAGGGCAGTACACAGTGGTCAAGGATTTCGTCCGCCCATTTCGGCGGACACAGGTATCCGCCAGCCGCGTCACCGTCCGATTTGAAACCGATCCAGGTGAGCAGGCTCAGGTGGACTTTGGCCGCTACAGTTACCTGAATCTCGAAGGGCAGACCCGCTCGATCTGGGCCTATGTGATGGTGCTGGGCTGGTCACGGGCGCTGTATGTCGAGTTCATCCGTAAAGCGGACACGGCCAGCTTCATCCGCTGCCACCTGAACGCATTCG
>NZ_JNIV01000248.1 GCF_000701405.1 Deinococcus marmoris DSM 12784 | reverse complement strand
GCCGCTTCCAGCAGGTCATCCGGGAGCGTCTCGAAGAACTGCCGCATCAGGAACACCCCGAACGCGCTGATCAGCCCCGGAAACATGATCGCAAAGTACGCCCCTGGCACCGTGCTGGTCAGATTGATGTCGCTGACCCCCACGAACCACGGAATGACCAGCATCTCGGTGGGGATCATCAGGGTGGACAGGATCAGGATGAAGATGATGTTCTTGCCCGGAAAGTCGAATTTGGCCAGGGTGTAGCCCACCATCGAGTCGAAGAACAGCACGCTGGCGGTGGTGACACCGGCGATCAGCAGGCTGTTGCCGAACCACTGGATGAACCTGGTTTCCAGCAGGACCTGACGGTAGTTGTCCAGGGTGGGGGCTGCGGGGAAAAAGCTCAGGTTGAACAGTTCCTGAAAGCTCTTGAGGCTGGTCAGCAGCATCCACATGAAGGGAAACAGCGTGACCACGATGCCCACGGTCAACGTGAGGTAGGCGAGCAGCATCGGGGTGTTGAGGCGGCGGCGCGGGCGAGGATCGCCCGCCGTTTCACGGGTGTCGGGTTTGTTCAGTGTCGTGGTCACAGGTCATACCGCCGGGTCAGGAAGCGCAGTTGGAACAGGGTGATGGCCAGGATGATCAGGAACAGCACCACCGTGATGGCCGAGGCGTAGCCCATCTGGAAGCGTCCGAACGCGATCTGGTAGATGTACAGCGCCACCGTCATGGTGCTGCCCAGCGGCCCGCCCTGATCGGTGAAGTTCAGGTTGACCACCTGCGTGAACAGTTGCAGGTAGCTGATCGTTCCCGTCACCACGCTGAACACGATGGTGGGGTTGAGCAGCGGCCAGGTGATCTTCCAGAACGCCTGGGTGCCGTTTGCGCCGTCAATCTCGGCGGCCTCGTAATAGCTGCGGGGAATGGCCGAGAGGCCCGCCAGAAACAGCACGATCTGAAAGCCCAGGTTCTGCCACACCACCAGGGCCGCCGTGGTGGCCAGCGCCTGATCCGGGGAGTTCAGGAAGTTCTGCGGCGTGATGCCCAGCCAGATCAGGAAGGTGTTGACCGGACCGAACTGCGGGCTGAACAGCCACTGCCAGACCCACGCGGCGGCCACGATGGGGGTGACGTAGGGGGCGAAGTACAGCGCCCGGAA
>NZ_JNIV01000247.1 GCF_000701405.1 Deinococcus marmoris DSM 12784 | reverse complement strand
CTCAGATGGTGCTGCACCTGCCCAACGAGATGATGGCCGCGCAGGTGGAGAAGAACGTCAGCACCCTGCGCCTGTGGACCCCCATGCTGGAGGAGCTGGGGTACATCGACGCCCGCCCGCACTACACCACCATGACCACCCCTGGCGGCCAGCGAATTCCGGTGATCGACGGCACGCTGTACGCGATCCGCCTCCAGCCGGGCCATAAGGCCAAGCTGACTTATCAGGACCTGAGCGCGCAGTACCGCAACCTCGACGAGGACCGACAGGCAGGCCGCACAGCGTACCGGGTGGTCCAGCGGGCCGAGAAGCTGGGCCAGCAAGAAGCCGCAAATGCTGAAAATGCAAACCGCGTCCCAGACGAAGAAAAAAATATGCGCGGGTCAACTGCTAGCCCGATGAAGGCCCAGTATCTTCGAGAGCAGCTCAAAGCGTGGGCCGTTACCCCTGGTCAGGTTCAAGACCCGTTATTCGCTGACCCGCGCATATTCTCCCCGGATGAGCTAGAAGAAGCGGTCAGAACTGTGCAGGACGTGATTTACCTGTTACCAGCAGTGGCAGAATCTGAAGCCAATAAACGGGCGGCGCTGATCGGGATTCTGGGAACAGCACTCGCCCACGCCCTGGACGATGACCACTCCCAGCGCTGGTACTGCAAGGCGATCTGGAACGCCTGGAATGCGGAGGTGGAAGGACGCGGAGGACTTCAGGTGCTGGCGGCGCAATTGGCCCGCCTGGACGTGGACCGGCACGAGTGGGGCAGCCTCAAACGGCCCGCTGCGCTGCTGAATGCCCGACTTCGGGCGGCGTGACCTCCGGCGCAGACTGCGCGCCAAATGCCCCATCCCCCTCAGCCGGCCTTGAGGCTGTGCGCGACTCCACCTGCACCGCCACGACGTACAGGCGACCAGCGAGATACGTCAGCGTGTCGTTGCATACCTCATCCGTCCCGAGATGATCTAAAAAGCGGTCTGCGACCAGACGACAGTCCTCAGCAGTGAGGGGTCGACTGCGGCGTCTCCCCACATCCTGAAGATCTTGATGGCGTGTCATGGTCTTAGTATGTACTCATCAAGTTGACTCGAATATGATGACCTCATGCAATTGTGTCCGGATAAAACCCATCCATTTTCTCTTGCCTAATGTCAATTAGA
>NZ_JNIV01000246.1 GCF_000701405.1 Deinococcus marmoris DSM 12784 | reverse complement strand
CTCAGGAGTTGCACCTTGCATAGCGGAGTGAATAGCCGTGCTGGTGCAGGAATTCAGCGTTTTTCGAGAACAGGTGTAGCAGGCGGTTGAGATGCAGGTGAGGCAGCACCGTGACCAGCGCCAGGAACGCACATTCCTCTAGGGTCAGCCCATCCTGTCGATGGAGGATGGCCAACGTCCAGGCCAGGAAGACCAGCAGAATCCAGCGATCCAGCCCCACAGCAGTTCGCAACGCGAACTGCGCCAGACCGAACTGATGTTTTCCCTCCTTGAAAAACGATTCCTCGTTCCACCGCTCCTTTCCTTCAGCAATGACCTCGTCTCCTTCCATCAGTTCTGAAGACACGGCATGAAAGGTTCGGTCTCCCCGGTCAAAACGGCCCAACGTCAGCGTCTCATACGGCCAATTCTTGAGTTCAACATAGCCACCATGGGGGCAATCAGCGACGCTCACTTCACCAGGGTGCAGGGTCCGTCGATTGGTCCGAACGCCCACAACGAACTCAAAACCAAGCTGCCGGACCTCGTCTAGGAAGACCGCCGCTTCAAAACCACTGTCGGCGAGGACGCGGATTCGGAACCGCTGCCGAATCGACTTGGGAATGGTGCGAAGCATCTCACGCGCCAATGTCGTCGGTGTGGGCGTGCTTTTCCCCTTGTACACCCGGTAAGCCACCGGGAACTTCACCTCACGGTAGTGGGCGAAAAGCACCACCAGATGGATGCCGTGGACCTCGTTGTAGACGCGTACGAAAGGCAGCGTGCTGCCTTTCTTCTCCACACTCGTCAGGTCAACACTGAGCCGCAGGAGGGGGCGATGTTTCCCTTTGGCGGCCAACCGCAAGCAGTCCCATTGGGCTTGCTCCAGGAGTGTCCAGCACGCCTCCGTATCCCAGGAATACTCGTTGAGGAGGCGGCTGAGCGCACTTTTGCTGACCAGTTCAGCGCGGTGGAGGGCTGTTTTGGTTTTCGTGTCCAGGAACATGAAGAGCGCAGCCCCGAGGCTGCGCTGCTGGTACGACGTGGTGGGCACGGCCAGGAACTGGTCTGCCAGAATGCGGACGCGCTCCCCCGGAATCTGTGACTTTGACATTCTCAGATTCTCCCGGCTGGGAGCGCTTTACTGCCAGTTATGCAGGTGCAACTCCTGAGTCT
>NZ_JNIV01000245.1 GCF_000701405.1 Deinococcus marmoris DSM 12784 | reverse complement strand
GGGTCTCCTTGGGTGTGGGCTTGAGAACCTCACCCTACCGGAGACCCGTTTTTTGGGCCACCCCTACTTTTCGTCAAAACTGTCCGAACCATTGCCATATACGCTTGTGCAGTGAAGGGCGGCGCCCTTAACCGAAGCCGGCCCGCCCGGACGGCCCCAGTGAACTGCTGCGGACTGGCCCCCAGCAGCTCGAGCAGAAAGGCTTCCGGGGCCACTGCCTGGAGGCCGAGCGGTTCCAGCACCCGGGCCGGGAAGTCCCGCAGATTCTGCGTCACGATCACGTCTGCCCCGGCGTGCAGCGCTGCAGCCAGCACGTGGCGGTCATCCTCGTCCGGCAAGGTGATGGCCGTCGCCAGAGGCGGCACATCCGTCAGCTGCGCGGTCTCGAGCGCACGGTCCATCAGCGCGCGGGTGCGCTCCAGCTTCGCGCGGTCCAGTTCCGGGCGGTGGGAGGCGAGATTTCGGATCCACTCGTCATGGATTTCATTTGTCCAGAAAGCCATATATAAGTCAGCGACAGCCAGGTCGATCAGGAGACTCCGCAGCGTGGCGGGATACAGGACGTTGGCGTCCAACAGCGCGCGGAGCTTCAAGTCAAACCCAGTTCCTGGTCGAGATCCGCGAGTTCCTGGAGGGCCTGCTGGCGCTGGACGTCGCGCCGCGCGCGGTACACCAACAGGTCGTCCAACCGGACGCGGCGGTGGGTCCCGACTTTCCAGGACGCCAGGGCACCGTCGTCAAGCAGCTTGACCAGGTGGGGTCGGGAAACCCCCAGCAGATCGGCGGCGTCCTGGGTGCCGAGTTCGGCCTGGACCGGCACCACCTGGACGGCGTGCCCCTGCGCGACTTCCTGCAGGATGGTCTCGAGCAGCGAGCGGGTGCCGGTGGGCAGGTCAGCCACGCGCAGGGTGTCCTGCTGACCCCGCGAGAGCCGTCCCAGCAGTTCACGGGCGTGGAGCCGGTCCTGTTCGTTGGGCAGGGGCAGGGGGTTGGGCAGAGCGGTCATCGGTGTTCCTCCTCCACACACTCTACAGCAACCAAACGAAATAAACGAAAGATGTTCGGTAAAAGTGGACTGACGGCGCCTCCTTTACCGCGAGGCTCTGGAAACGGGTAGAAGGCTGGAATCATAACCGACATGCCTGACATGAGGGGCGTCCGGGGCGTA
>NZ_JNIV01000244.1 GCF_000701405.1 Deinococcus marmoris DSM 12784 | reverse complement strand
CCGATCTCTACACTTCACGCCCGGAACCCGTTTTTCTCCTTCTCGCTCCGCTCGGATTGCAGGTGTTTTCAACACCTTCTAATCGGAGTCCGTATGAGGTGGTCAGCCAGATATAGGCTGGCCTGCACACCACCGCTCAACTCTGCTGGGAACATTCACTCCACCGGGCATGGATTTTTGTCGCCCCCAATGCACGCTATTCCGAACTACAACCCCCGGAACCAGTTCACGGTGGTGTCGATCACCTGGTTGCTCTCGGTCTTGTCGGCGGTCAGCACGTGGTAGATGTGGTCTGCCCCGTTGATCAGCACGAGATTCTGGACCTTGCCCTGAAGGTTGTACAGAAAATACGGCGCGTTGCCTGAGAGCGGATCGGCAGTGCCGTAGACGATCATGGTGTTGCCCCTGAACTTGCCGATGTCCGCCTCTAGGTTCTGGTTCTGGAGGCTGCTGTAAAACGCCTTGCCCAGCTTGATCTTGGTAAAGCCCAGATCGACGTCCACCACGCCCTCTTTTTCTGCCGTGGCCCTGGATCCAGTTTCAATGTCCGCCAGACTGCGGCTGCTGGTACTGGACCACAGCGCCAGCGACTTCACTGGATTGGCGGCGTTGGCCGCGAGTTTGATGGCGACGCCGCCGCCCATGCTGAAGCCCAGCAGGCCCAGGCGCGTGGCGTCCACCTCGGGGCGGCCCTTCAGGGAGTCGAAGGCGGCCTGTGCGTCCGACACCTGGTTGGTGAAGGTCATCTGCTCAAAGGGAATCTTGCTGTCGCCGCTGCCCTGAAAGTCGATCCTGAGTGAGGCGATGCCTTGGGCGGCCAGCTTCGCAGCCAGATTCTTGTACATGTCGCCCACCTCGTCCTTCTGGCTGGCGAAACCGTGGAGGAGCAGAACGGCGGGAACCTTGCCGCTGGCATTGTCAGGCAGCGACAGCGTACCGGGAACGTGGCCTGCGATGGTCACGCTGGAATCCACGGCCAGTCCAGCAGACGCCAGGGCACAAAGCAGCAACCATCCGAGTTTCTCCATCTCTGGAGTGTAAACCTGTTCGCCAGTCATGACTGCCTGGCGCAGATGATCCGGCAGGGCTACCGCAAAGTCAGGACAGCCTCTAGAAATGGCAAATCCATCGTGGCGCGGAACTGTTTAGAGGCCAGACTTCCCTTGCCCGTCCCTTC
>NZ_JNIV01000243.1 GCF_000701405.1 Deinococcus marmoris DSM 12784 | reverse complement strand
AGCCGCCTTTCGCCGTCCCAGATGACAACCAAATGCTCAAATGTCAAAAATGCTGTTCAGGACGCTATTGAAATCGAGTTGTCCGGTACTGAACCTCAAGGCAGACCGTTCCGGTCTGCCTTCCTATACGCAAGCTTTCAACCGAGCCAACCGGCTTCTGGAGAAACTCGAACAGGTGTGCGCGCCCTCCAGACCGTGTGCTGAGGTGGTCATCGACTCGATGCCACTGCTCATTTGCCGTCCCAAACGGACACGCCGCTGCCACTTTCCAGGAGCGAGATGGGGCTATGGCACGCAAGGGAAGTTCTTTGGGTACAAGCTCCACGCATGGGTGCTGGAAGATGGTGAGGTCGCGCAATACTTGATCAGACCGGCCAATTTGCACGACACCACCGTAAGTTACGAACTCAATCGACGCTGGCCCGACTTCGACGGGCCAAAAATTGTGGGCGACAAAGGATACTGCTGCGTGGGCTATACTCAGGAGTTGCACCTTGCATAGCGGAGTGAATAGCCGTGCTGGTGCAAGAATTCGGCGTTTTTCGAGAACAGGTGCAACAGTCGGTTGAGATGCAGATGGGGCAGCACCGTGATGAGCGCCAGGAACGCACATTCCTCCAGGGTCAGCCCGTCCTGCCGATGGAGGATCGCCAACGTCCAGGCCAGGAAGACCAGCAGAATCCAGCGATCCGGCCCTACAGCAGTTCGCAGCGCGAACTGCGCCAAGCCGAACTGGTGCTTCCCCTCCTTGAAAAAGGATTCCTCGTTCCACCGCTCTTTGCCCTCGGCGATCACCTCGTCTCCCTCCATCAGCTCCGAGGACACCGCATGAAAGGTTCGGTCTCCCCAGTCAAAACGGCCCAGCGTTAGCGTCTCATACGGCCAATTCTTCAGTTCAACATAACCGCCATGTGGGCAATCCGAGACCGTGACTTCTCCTGGATGTAAGGTGCGCCGGGTGGTTCGGACACCCACCACGAATTCAAAGCCAAGTTGCCGCACCTCGTCCAGAAACACTGCCGCTTCAAAACCGCTGTCGGCCAACACCCGGACGCGAAACCGGGAACGGATGGAGTGAGGAACAGTGCGAAGCATCTCGCGCGCCAACGTGGTGGGTGTGGGCGTGCTTTTCCCCTTGTACACCCGATAGGCCACCGGGAACTTCACATCCCGATACTAGGCAAAGAGAACCACCAAGTGGATACC
>NZ_JNIV01000242.1 GCF_000701405.1 Deinococcus marmoris DSM 12784 | reverse complement strand
TAATCCTTGTTAGATCAGAAAACCCAGGGGTTAAGGCGTGTTATCTCTGGGGTCTGAGTCGCGGTAATTGGAGTTGCCAAAAGGGTCTGGGGAATCTCTAGCCGAAGCAAATGATGAAGCTCAAGCCCAGAACGACGAGAGCCAAAGCAGAGCAGAAACTCACTGGACGATCTGAGTTTGTAGATCGCCGAAGCCTGAGCAGAGGTAAGTGCTGGGCGTAGGGCAGCAGTGGATTGAGTCTGGCCTTGACCTAAGCAGAGCGATGTTTCCCCATGTATTTTTAACTTTACCACCTGCACACTTTTGGAAGAAAGTTATGTCGGAAGTTAGGCGATATGAAATTCAGTGATGTGCTGCTGTGCCTCTCTTTCTATGAGCAACGCCAGGCCGAGATTTACAATCGGCTGACTGAGCGTGGACATATTCCCAGGCTGTCGTACGTGCGGCAAACCCTGAAGAGGCTCACCACAGATGGGCTGGTTGTCACAAGGAAAACTGAAGGAGGAGAATTTTTCTACCGGTTGGCAGAAGGTGAAGCCGTTGAAGCGGTCCTTAATGACGCATGAGCAAAGGCTGAGGCAGAGTCCCAGCGAACAAGTCAAATCATGAGTGCAGTGTTAAAGCCAGTGGTCTTCATGAATCTTAATTGTAGGGAATCACATAATTTTGGCTGTCCTTACCTCTAACTTTCCACTACACGCACAGGACACACGGGTTTGAATTGGTAAAGCGTGCAACCCGATGATCGGAATGCGAGCTTTAAAAGGTGGTCTCTTATGAATAAAGTCCTGTTCCTTTCACTTATCCTGTCTGTCTCCTCTGTGGCTTTAGCGCAAGATACAACCACCGATACCACAACCACGGACACCACGACCACCGCGCCGCTCGATCCCAACAACGACGGAGTGGTGGACACCAACAACAATGGCCGGGCCGACACCCGCGAGTTCCCATGGGGCCTGCTGGGCCTGATTGGGCTGGCAGGACTGGCAGGTCGCAACCGCCATACCGCCACGCCTGTGCGTGTGGAAACCAGGGACACCACCCGTCCATAACGTTCTCCAGCATGCAGAGCGCTCGCCTTGGATTCATTTGGGGCGAGCGCTCTGCATGTTGATTTGTGAATAGAGAGCCCTGGGTAAGACTCAGGAGTTGCACCTGCATAACTGGCAGTAAAGCGCTCCCAGCCGGGAGAATCTGAGAATGTCAAAGTCACAGATTCCGGGGGAGCGCGTC
>NZ_JNIV01000241.1 GCF_000701405.1 Deinococcus marmoris DSM 12784 | reverse complement strand
CCGGCACTGGATGTGGCGCTGGGGGCTGGGGTGCGGCACTTCGTGCTGCTGTCGCTTCAGGGGGCCGACAAGCTGACCATCACGCCGCACGCGCAGCTTGAGAATCATCTGGGCGGCAACGGCGCGGTGTACACCTTCCTGCGCCCCAGCTTCTTTATGCAGAACCTGACCACCACGCATTTGCCCGAACTCAAAAAAGGCATCATCGCGGTGCCAGCTGGAAACGGGCGCACCAGTTTCGTGGACGCGGGCGACGTGGCTGAGGCTGCTGCCATCGTGCTGACCGAAGGTGGGCATGAGAACCGGGCCTACGAGTTGACTGGCCCGGTTGCACTGACCTACCGCGAGGTGGCCGAGATCTTCACACGTGTCACTGGCCATCTGTACCGCTCCACCGATCCCAATCCCCTCGCCTTCTACCGCCTGATGCGCGGCCAGGGCACGGGCCGGGCCGAAACGCTGGTGATGGAGGCCATTTATGCCACCGCCCGCCTGGGCCTCGCCAAACACGTTTCGGACGACTTGCCCACGTTATTGGGCCGCCCAGCGCATAGCATTGAAGATTTCGCCAGAAATTTGCCCGGACTCGATTAGTGCCGAAGAGACATCAGCATGGCCACAGGGTCAACGAGAGGTTTGATTCCTTTATTTTCATCCGGACAAAATATTTTTTCTTTGTTCTAAACCTGCTTAGAGCAGGGGCTTTCAGCCTGCGTTAACACCAAGACCGGGCAAAAAGAACACGGCCTGGCGTGAATTACAGACCAAACCCTGCGCTAACGACACCATTCACCCAACTTCTCGCAACCTGAACGGGACTTCCCGAAAGCTTGAGCCGAACCTTTCTCCGCGCCGATCCACTTCGGTAGGGCGTCCGGTGGTTGATGTCGACTCTCTCAGGAAATTCCTTCTGCACGCCTTCGATTCATCTCTGAGCGATTGCCGTGTCATGCGTAAGGGGGAGATTTTGTCCTTAGTGCAGGTCTTTGTGCGAAGTCTCAGTCCACCTCATGAGACACGTCAGGCTTGTTTCGGCCGGGCGTAGGCTTTCCCCGAACCGCCAGGCCAACGCCTGCTCAAGCGGCATAGGCGCGGAGAAAAAATAACCCTGCAGCAGATCACAGCCCAGGTCGACAAGAATCTCGCGTTGCAGGTCAGTCTCAATCCCTTCGGCCACCACCTGAAGCTCCAACTCATGCGCCAGAGCAATGGTCGAGCGCACGATGGCCAGATTTTTGTGTCCATAGGTCTCAAGCCCCAG
>NZ_JNIV01000240.1 GCF_000701405.1 Deinococcus marmoris DSM 12784 | reverse complement strand
CCCCGCCGGTAAGCGGGATTTAAGTTGAGATTCTTTGGTCTAGTTACTACTGTCGCAAGTCGGACTTTACCAGAGAAGGCTCCCTATTGCAACTAGGAGACCCTGGTGAGTCCACTTTTTCATGTCGGTTCGCGGAAAGCCAAAGCCCCCGCGATGACCCAGCGCCGTAAGGCGCAGACTGCCCCGCTTTTCCCAGATGGCGCATCTGAGAATGTGCAGCTACAAGGGCACGTAAAGGCTATGAAGCTTTGTGCGCGGCGTGCCTTTGGTCTGTCAATAGACGGTTCAGAAGCACGTTTTACAGGGCAGCGCGCCTGGTGCCTGCGCTTGGCCACGGTCAACACACCATTCCAGGTTTCTGGTGGTCTGGAGTGACCGCCGCAAGACTAACGCCTGAGCGCTTCGCCACGGAGGCTACCCGGCGGGCCTTTCTGGATGCCCAGGTGGCTGCCCTGCGAGCGGGCCATCCAGAGGCTGCGCCGCGTTCCCCGATCTGCCCAGCGCCGCTCGCCACTCGCCTCCCGATTGACCCCACCGAAGCCCTCAAGGCGGTGGGTTTGTACCGCAAGAGCATCCGCGCCCAGCCCGTGATGAGCGGGTACACGCCCACCAAGACCTTCTGGCCCGTGGCGTTCCCGTACAAGGCCGGACAGTATCTGACCAAGCTGAGCCGCAGCGTATCCCGCGACTGGCGCATGATCCTGACCAGTATCAGCACTACCAGCCTGGCGGGGGGACGGCTGACCAGCTCGCAGGGTCTCAACCTCATCCGTATCGTCGAGGAACTCAGGAAGCACTGCTACCTGAAAATCAGCGAGGATGGGCGGCCCCTGCAATCCCGTGAGCAGGTGGTACAGATGGTGGGCGGGCGCTTCTGCTTTGCGCGCGAGTGCGGGATGAGCGAGGCCACCTTCTACCGGGCGCTCAAGCACCCCCTGGCGCACCTGTGGCTCAGAAGCCAGAAGGTGCAGCGGCTGGACCGGGAGACGGCGGCCAGGCGCAACGCGGCCACCCTCTTCAGCGTCACGCTGTACGAGCCGGTCATCCCGGAGGACCTGGAAGCCGCCTTCTTTGCGGAGCCTGTCCAGGAGGCTGAGATTTTCCTCGTGCCAGACTTTAACTCTCAAGGTGAGACGACTAAAGGAAGCTCAACCACTACCCAAAAACAAAGCAATTGTGGAAAACTCACCGCCAGTCTCTCAGTTCGACTTTGTCCATTTTTTCAGGCGGCGCTGAGAGAAATCTCAGCGCCGCCTGAAACCATTTGGAGATGTTCAAAGTCCCAAAATGG
>NZ_JNIV01000239.1 GCF_000701405.1 Deinococcus marmoris DSM 12784 | reverse complement strand
TGCCAGAAATCGGCGGCGTCATGTTGAAGAGGTTGACTGAAAGCGTTGGACTTCATGGCATATATTGTAAAATATTTAATCGGAGTCCGTATCAGGCGTGTCCACCTTGGGGGCGTCATGCCGTTCTGGCAAACGGCCTGTTGTGGGCCAGGGGTCCCGCAGCCAGGGGCTGTCGGCGTCCTCAAGAAGCCAGCGCACCGTCTGGGTATAGCCCTTGTTTCTGACCCCATCAATGACCCCCCCTGACTTCCAGAACTCCGCTCCTGCCCGGAAACTCTGCCCATAGTGTGCCCAGTCCTGGAATGCCGCGTCCCGCGCCATCTGACGGCACTGTCCCAGCACCCGCCAGCCCTGCGCTTCACTCAGGTAGCCCAGCGCCACGCTCTGCGCGGCGATGTCCGCCGCCCGCGCCAGATCGAAGGCCAGTCCACCTACCTCGCCCACCTCACCCTCCCACTTGCCCACCACGGCGGCCAGGCGCTTGTTGAGGTCACCCGTCCCATTTCCTGATTGCAACTGCTGACGCACCGCCTGATAGGGGGCGCGGTGGCCGCTGTCCAGCAGCCAGGCCAGACTGGACATGGCCGAGGCGTGATCGGTGATGTCCCAGCCCTCTACCAGGGACTGGCGCAACTCGTCTTCCTTTCCCGCTGGCGGCACGAACTGGTAGAAATACTCCAGCGGGCGGCCCGAGGTGGCGTCCTCAAAAATCTGAATCCAGAGCTGAGCGAAGGGAGCGCGCAGGTTCAGGGCGAAGCGCTCAGCTTCACCTAGAGACAGGGCCGCCGTCTCCACCACCTGTTGGCGGGCTGTCGTCTGCTCGGCTTGCTGCGCTTCACGCTCGGCCTTTTCCTGGGTCAGTTCCTCGTTGACCTCCTGAACGCCCTCGCGGGCACCTTCGAGCATGGCCTTGCCTGCCCACCAGATGAACGCCAGAACAATGCCCACCAGGACAGGGATTACCAGTTGCCACAAGGTCACGCGGGCAGCATACCGTCAGTGGTGCGGGGGCCTGTGACGGAATAAGGTGGGCACAACGGTACTTTGCTTCCAAGTGGAGGAGGGGCGCGACGCCACTGGGGAGCCTGTGAACCGTTCTCCAAGGGTTGCCGAGGGGGAAGAGCTATGTCCGCTGTTTGGTCTGCCAGCCCTGGCCGTTGTGGGCCGCACAGGCGTGCAGCGCTGGCGTCAAGATGGGGACGTCTGGGTTCCCGTCTGACCAGCCGTGCGCGCCCCGCCCCAGCGCGCATAGGCCGTCTCTGTAGGTCTTCAGTCTGAGCTGGTGGACGTAGTCAAGTCACCACAAGGTTTCGATGCCCTTAGGTGTACGGAAGTTTTTGCCATGTTTGACATGCACAATGGTCAGGGGCTGCAAGCGGGCCATGATGCGCCCGCCAAATATTGCGGCAAG
>NZ_JNIV01000238.1 GCF_000701405.1 Deinococcus marmoris DSM 12784 | reverse complement strand
GGACTTGCGAAGCGGGCGAGTGTAGAGTAGGCGCATTCAAAACGACTGCGCCAACTGCAAACGACTGGGAGCTGAACTGGCACAGCTTCAACTCGCGTTTGCTGCCTTGCTCGCCCGTGTTCAAGATCTGGAAGCCCAGCTCGCGCAAACCAGCAAAACCTCTAGCCAGCCTCCCAGCCAGGACAAACCGTGGCTTCCCAAGAGTGAGCGCCAGAAGAGCGGTTGCTCTTCTGGCGGACAGCGCGGCCACCCTGGCAAGACGCTGAAAATGAGTGAGCATCCTGATGAAATCAGGACGCTCCCAGTCACTGGGCAGTGCGGCTGTGGAGAGCCCTGGGACACCGTGGCGGTTCACGATCTGCTGGCCCGCCAAGTCCATGATCTGCCGGAAGTGCGGCTGCACGTCACGGAATATCAGGTCGAGGTCAAAATCTGCCCGCGCTGCGCCCACCGCGAACAGGCCGCCTTTCCTGCCGACGTTCCCGGTCAGGTGCAGTACGGGCCGCGTGTCCACGCCTTGACCACCTACCTGAATGTCGTGCATGCCGTACCGCTGGAACGCACCGCAGACGTGGTAGACGCGCTGTGTGGCGCGCGTCCATCTGGCGGCACCATCATGCTCAACCTCTACCTCGCCTCCAGTCGGCTCGAAGGCTTTGAAGATCAACTCAAAACCGCGCTCATGGAGCAAAATGTGCTGCACGCCGATGAAACTGGGAGCAAGTTGGGTGGCAAGATGCAGTGGTTGCACTCAGTCAGCAATGCTGAGTTCACGCTGTACGGACAGCATTCAAACCGGGGGTATGCAGCGATTGAAAAGATGGGCGTGCTGGACCGGTTTGAGGGCGTCGTGGTTCACGACGCCTGGAACACGTATTTCCAGCTTCCAGGTCAGCATGCACTGTGCAATGCTCATCTGCTACGGGAACTGCGTTACCTCCACGAACATTTGAAGCAAAGCTGGGCCGGAGAATTGCGCACCGAGTTGCAAGGGGTCTATCACCAGCGCAAGACCGGAACACTGACGCAGACCCAGAAAGAAGCGTTCTACGAACGCTTCGACGCCTTGTTGATCCAGGGACTCAATGCCAATCCGGCCTCTCCCCCAGTGCCGGGCCGCCGGTGGAAACCCAAGCAAACCAAGGGCCGCAATCTGGCTTTACGGTGTCAGCAGCACCGGGGCGCGGTGCTGCTGTTTCTCGAACGGGATGACGTTCCCTTCGACAACAACCAGGCGGAACGCGATATTCGGATGTTTTGCATCAAACGCAAAATCTCAGGGGGCTTCCGTTCTGTCGCGGGCGGCGAGGCGTTCTGCCGGATTCGCAGCTATGTCTCCACACTTCGCAAGCAGGGCATGAATGTTTGGCAGGGCCTCGTGAGTGTCTTTCGCGGTGACATCCTCATGCCGAACTTCTCGCGCTGAGTAGTTAC
>NZ_JNIV01000237.1 GCF_000701405.1 Deinococcus marmoris DSM 12784 | reverse complement strand
CGGCGAGTCACCTCCCCAGTTTGCGTCGCCGCAGTGCGAAGCAAGAAATCCTGATGATTTCATGGAGTCTTCAAATCGTAGCGCGTAAGGTCAGAGCTTAGCTGAAAAATCTCCCCAGTGCAAGTGGAGATGTCGTTTTATGAACACATACAATCTTATTCTGGCGGACTTAATGGTTCGTCAAGTCCTGATCGTGCCTCAAATTCCTTATAATCCCTTTTGGACGGGTGCTAAAGCGTGACACTGCTGAGCTTTCCAAAAGAATGGCTAGCCGATAATAGTAGCTTCCGTTTCAGTCCATCTCTCAAAGAATTTACAAATGGATACGGGAAAAATGCCATCCCGAAACTAAAGACTGACCGGAGACCCACTCTCCATCTCAGTCCCCTTAAACCACTCTCGACGGCGTGTCTCTGGTGTTGCTTCGTCTGCCCACGCCCTGTCGTTACCCTTCTCACGGCTCGACTCCACGCTCAGACCAAGTCTTCCGATGAGTCTCCTTGTGGCTCACCCCAGTTTCACCCCGCAAGCGTTCTTACGCTCAGAGGCATGTCCATAGCGCTACGCAATTGCCATCTTTCGCCCACCCGCATGATTTCGCTGTCTCAGTTCCAGGCGAAGAGGACTCCCACCTCACCCCAGGCTGCCGACGCACCGGGGAACACTGAGCGCAAGCTGGAGGCTCAAGCATCAGCGGTCCTCTTGGCCTCGGATGTCGGCATCCAACTCTATTGCCCAAGAGACATCACTTCACCAAAGACCTTTTTCGCCACTTTTGCCCCCCGTCTCAACCTCGGCGAACACCTTCCTGCTGCACGTTTCACCCTGAACTCGAAAACGGCAGAGAGGGGCGAAATCATCTTTGGTCAACTCCCCGGAGTCGCCTGCCATCAGCCGTGGGCAGGTGAAGCCGGATGATGGGCAAGCTGGACCGGAGTCAAAAGCCCAGCGCTGCTGTACAGGCCATTGGTGAGTTGCATTTCGAGGGCAACATCGTTCCGCACAGTTTCTTTAATCGGCCAGAGTTTAAAAGCGCCCGGGGGGTCACCCAGCACATCCCGATCATGATTCTCGCCGATGACCTGTATTGGTACCGCCCCACCCACCACCGCGACGAAGTGACTGGCAAGCTCCTGCGAACCACCCGCAAATTCAGTGCGGACAAACTCCAGCGTTCGTACGCCTATTACGCCGAACTTCTCGGGATCAGCAAGCAGCAAGCTGCGGACGCCGTGAAGTTCCTGGTGGACCGGGGCCTCATCACCCGGGAGTTCCGTCAGATTCGAGCTGTAGATGGCCGCAAATTATCGAATGTCATGTTCGTCGAACCTGTGATTGAAGCCTTAAAAGTCTTGTTGCACCGTTACGAACCTGGCGGCGCGTGTTGGGGCTGGGTTGCGGCTCCACCGAAGCCCAACGAGAAGAGGGAGAGGCAGGGGGG
>NZ_JNIV01000236.1 GCF_000701405.1 Deinococcus marmoris DSM 12784 | reverse complement strand
CCCGCCACGGCAAGCCGGTGATGGCCGCGCTGAGCTATGAGCAGTTCGAGAGTCTGGCCGAGACCCTGGATCTGTTGGAAGACGGGGGGTTGATGGCCGATCTGCGCGAGAGCATGACCCAGGCAGACCGGGGCGAGCGGGTCAGCCTGGCCGACGTGCGCGCCCGCCTGAGTCGCTGAGCGCCGTGACCGGACAGGCAACCGGGCCATACCAGGTCAACCTGACCCCCAAAGCTGTAGAGATGCTGGAAGCCGTGACGGACCGCCGTGAGCGTGAAGCCCTGCTGGAACGCATCGAGGCCCTGGTTGCCGATCCTGAATTGCAGGGCAAGGCGCTGCTGGGCGAGCTGCGCGGTCACCGTAGCGTGCGGGCGGTGGGCCAGCGCTACCGCATCGTGTACCGGGTGATCCGGGATGAAGTGGTGGTGCTGGTGATCGGTGTGGGCCGCCGCCGGGAGGGCAACCGCCGCGATGTGTACGCTCAACTTGAGCGCCTGGACGCCGACGAGCGGGAGAAATAGCCAACAGCAGCTAGCGTCCTCTTCTGCACTGCATACCTCAGTTCTGCCCGGCGTGGCGATAGACCGGGATGATCTGGCCGAGTTGCTGCGCGCAGCCCTGGCACCCTCCCTTCTCCCAGTCATGGCCGCACTGGAGAGGAGCCAGAACGAAGTCGAGATCCTTCGCCGCGAACTGGCACAGGAAGCGAGCGAGGCGGCGGCCAGAGCGGAGATGCAGGACATGCGCGGACAACTAGCCTGCCTAGAGGTCACCGCTCACGCCGCGTTGCCCCCTGCTACAGCAGAGCCTCAGCCAACGGGCATACGTGGGCTGGTCATCCGGCTACTGGGTGGGTAGGAACACTGGTATCCCACCGCACTGATGGAGAGAACCGTATTACGGTGTAGGTATGTCGCAAAAACGCCATGCCGAGGAGCAGCCAGTAGATGTTGGCCTAGATATTGTGGAGAGCTTCTTGCGTGATTCAGAGGCTGGTCAGCGGCGCATGCTGAGCCTGATCGACAGAGAAATCGCCAAGGGAGGAATGTACGCCGAGGTGCCGAACATCTTCTTGGATTTGTACATCGCCGATCCGCGAAGTCGCGCCCGGATTGCTGAGTTGGAGCGCACCCAGGACATAGTCCAGTCCAGAGCAGCGCGCAGAAGGGACCTTCGGTTGGAGAAAAAGCGGCAGAGGCAGCGGCGTTGATTGACCTCGTCCTGATTTCACTTGGAAAAAGAACCAGCACAGAGGGTGATCCAGGTCTTTTTCCCTACGCTGACATTGCTAGTGACAACATAAAAAGCGACCCGAAGGCCGCTTTGATTCCTCTAATATAGGGCGGTATTCGGCGAGTTCAAGTTGCTAGCGCACCACTCTGATGGGCCGAGTGTACCTCTTGGGGCGTGCGATACCCCAACACTTTTCGGGGTCTGTTGTTCAG
>NZ_JNIV01000235.1 GCF_000701405.1 Deinococcus marmoris DSM 12784 | reverse complement strand
TCAGGAGAAGTCGTCCACCGCTTCGGTGGAATCCCGCCTGCCTTCATCCCGCCGATCCCGGCCAGTTAAACGAGGAAGCCAGGGCTGTCGCCTGGTTCGTCTGGACGGCGGAGTTGAACCCGCTGGACTGGGCTCAGGACGTAACTGATTATCGGGTATTGATCGCCTGACGAGTCCAAGAACTGCGTCCCACACGAGATAAATCTTCCTCAATATTATGTAGAACACGAATTCTATTTTTTGCTAAAAACATAAGCGTGCCAGACGCAGTTTTTTAGACTCAACTTTGGTTTAAAGAAATTGTATTCGGTACAACCTAAATCGGCAAACACTGTCCTGGAGGACGAAAGCCCCGAACCTTATACAACTTCTATACCGCCAATCAGATACCTCAGCACGAATACTGGCTGGACGTGGGATTCGTGGAGCCCTGCCCAGAGCATCATCCCGGACAGCGCATTCTTTGGGCCAAGCTCCCCCGATGTCTGAATTCCGTGTCTTCCAGATCGATGAGCCGCTCTCGCTGCGGACAGCCAGGTCACCTACCGTCTAGTCGGCGCTATCAAGAGCGACTGCCTGGGGGTAGCCAACCATTTCTCCAAGCTATGATCTGGGCCAATGGGAAGGACGCTTCTGATTTCGAGGCATCCAGACGGGCTGCTCCAGGCCAGGTGAAGCGGCCAGAGGCCGCCCACAGGTTTGCTGGAGACTCCTGACCGTCCACTGGGATGTGCGGTGAACACTGGTCTTGCCGTCTAGAAAAGCAGCCGGCCGTCAAACAGCATCAGGAAGGCCCGTGCATGCTGCGGCGAAAAACGGGCGTTAAACAGGAGGCCGATCAAAATCAGCACCAGCAGCCCGGGGCGGATCCGGTTGTTTTTGCTGTTCAGCCGATCGGCCAGTTGCAGCGATGGGACCAGGGCAAGGCCCCGCCGCTGGTGAGTTTCCCGCAGGCACCGACGTACCAGAACGCGGTCCAGACCCGGTCCCGAGGTATCAGTCATCAGCGTGGGGCGCGGTTCAAGCGGATTTAGCGAAACCCGGCGCGTTGAACGGGCCGCGCCAAATCTGGTGAACCCTACCCCGTTTAGGGCTTGGTCAGGTTGTGGGCAATGACGGCCAGGACGACGCGCAGCCGGAGTGAGGCCAGCGTTTTGGTCTGAACTGACCGAATCCCCTCTGCAACCAACTGAGAAAACACCGTTTCAATGCGTTTGCGGAGTTTTGGATGGCGGTCTGGCCGCCATCCAGTGTCATACCGGGAATTGCTCAGGAGTTGCACCTGTATAACTGACGGCGAAGCGCTCCCAGCCGGGAGAATCTGGGAATGTCAAAGTCACAGATTCCAGGGGAGCGCGTTCGCATTCTGGCAGATGAGTTCCTGGCCGTCCCCGCCACGTCGTATCAGCAGCGCAGCCTGGG
>NZ_JNIV01000234.1 GCF_000701405.1 Deinococcus marmoris DSM 12784 | reverse complement strand
CCCGCCACAGCAAAGCCACAGCCGACAGGGTTACGTGGGCTGGTCACCCGGCTATTGGGCAGATAGGACCAAAAAAAGGGTCAGCAAAGAGGGGGGTGCAGGCCCTTCCCCTCACGCTGAGACTGCCAGTGAAAGTGGGAAAAACAGCCTGAAGGCCACCTCCATTTCCTTCTCTTGCCTTAAAGTACACTCTAATGTACTTTAGAGCGGACCAGGAGGTCGCCCGGCCCATGACTGAGAAGGAGCTGATCATTTACCAAACCCAGGAGGGCCGTGAACCCTTCACGCGCTGGCGTCAGAAGCTGGGAGACCGGGTGACGGTGGCGCGCATTGACCGCCGCATAGAGCGTCTGGGAACCGGGCAATACGGCGATGCCAAGGCTGTCGGCAGCGGCGTGACCGAGCTGCGCCTGTTCTTCGGTCCTGGCTACCGGGTCTACTTTGCCGAGGATGGCGAGCGCCTGGTGGTGCTGCTGTGCGGTGGGGACAAAGGCGGCCAGGACCGCGACATCGAGGCCGCCAAAGCGTACTGGCATGACTATCAGCAGAACAGGCCGGCCCTAGAAAAGTCAGACCCAGCCGAATCACACCCCCCAGAGGAGGAAACATCATGAGGACCTACCGTAAATTTCAGGACGTGCTGATCGACGAGCTGCGCGCTGATCCTGAGCAGGCATTCATGTACTTGCAAGTCGCCCTGGAGGAGTTTGACCAGGACGGAGACCTTCAGCACCTGATGCTGGCGGTGCGGAATGTGGCCGAGGCGCGCGGCGGGGTGCCGGAGCTGGCCCGACAGGTGGGCATCGGGAAAAGCAGCCTGTACAAAGTGCTGTCCGAGGACGGCAACCCCACGCTCAGCACCATTAGCGCCGTTCTGCACGGGCTGGGCTATCGGCTGGCCCTGGCCCCGGCCCAGCCGCGCGCCGCATCCTAGAGACCGCCAGGGGAAACAGAAAAACGGCCCGAAGGCCGCTTTGATTCCTTCAATATAGGGCGGTATTCAGCCCCTGTCAAATGTATGCACCCGGTACAAGAAACTGTCGTCAGGTCTGACGCCACCTAACAGCAGACCAACAGAGGGCCAACAAAACTCCAACAGATCGCACCCCGCTTGAAGGCGGGGTGCTACTGTTGAAGATGAAGTGGATCAGCAGCGTTTGCCGCGCTCTGATCCAGCTATCCCACCCCGAAGGAACCCACGTCGATGAAAAACCAACAAGGGGACAGCCTGACGCATAGGGTACGGCAGAACGCTCCCGTATTTCCACCCTCGAACACACTTATCCCCCCTCTCACCCCCAGCCAGGTCCGCTATACCGAGTGGGGACGCGCCGCCCTGCGTGGCGAACCGGTGGACGCAGGCCACGCCCATCCGCCACCCAGCAAGCATTTTCAGCAAACGCGCCGCCCCATTCCCGTCGCCCCCCCCTCTGTGCTGACTCCAGACCAGGGCGAGAACCGGGTTGCCACCCTGCCCGAGATCACCGAGCGCCGAGCCAAA
>NZ_JNIV01000233.1 GCF_000701405.1 Deinococcus marmoris DSM 12784 | reverse complement strand
GCCCGCCTACTTATGGCTTGCAGGTGCGGGTGTCTCCTGTCCTGCTTGAGCTAACTGTACGAAGACGTTTCTTACAGCCTCCTTTCACAGTGAAGTTTCAACACTGAACAACTTCGATTTTTATCGGCTATAGTTTTTATCGAAATTTTTATCAAGCTGACCGAAGTTAGGAAGTTTCCAAGAGCGTCTCCGAACACTCTGACTTCACTCATTAGGACGCGCCTCTTATGTCAGATGCTCCGGGTCACAAAATATCTCATCTTTAACCCAAAGGACTTTCGAAACGAATGATGGTTAACACCACTGATCTGTGATAATCTACGATAATGCGTAAGATTACTCCATGCAACTCGATAGCGTCGGCTGCAGATATGACATAGATTTGTTTTAGATATAATTAAATAATCCTCTGTACTTAGTACAGAAGATTATTTAAGACGCATTTAACTTCAGCTACCGGTAAGCCCACTCGGGGTGATGGCATAGGTTTTACTACCACGATCATCTTTCACTGTCATCGTGTAGTCAGCACCAGTTGTAGTACCTGTTGTCGCGATTATGATGTTTTTATCGAGACAGCTGCTAGAGATGCCATCAACTGTTCCAGCAGCTGGGGCAGCCGCGAGCGATCCTATCGTATAAGTGAGGACAGTGTCGCCCTTAGCTTTTGAAGCTCCGAAATAGCCTTGCTTGTCGATTTGCATGGTAGCCTGGGCTGTCTGAAGACTCTTGGCGCAGCCCTGGGCACCAGTGTCATAGGCACGCTTCTGAGCGCCCAACAGGTTAGGGATCAGTACAGCGGCTAGGATCCCGATGATGGCAATGACGATGAGCAGCTCGATCAGGGTGAAGCCTTCGATGTTGTTCTTCATGGTGGTTCTCCTGGTGCATTTTTCAAAAGAGCTATTCACTTTTGACCGACCGAAGCACGTGTGACGTTCAAAGCTACGCATCAGCAAATGGAAGCACCAGAAATCATTTTTGCTAGTGCTTCTATTCGGACAAATGCTCTAATCTTAATCACTGAGATTTTTATAGGCCTCACGTGGTGGTTCATTTACCCCGTAAGGCTCACTGTCAAAAATTACGCGACAATCAGATCGCGGAGACGGCTGCTGCAGCAGGAGCAGGACTAGCGCCTTCCAACTTAGAGGGAGTTACGGTGTAGGTCTTGCTGCCGCGCTTGTCGCCCACAGTGATCGAGTAAGTCGCCACGTCAGCGGTACCAGCGGTCACGACCATGTTGGCATCACCACAGTTTACAGCGATGCCGTCCGTAGTCTTGGTGATGGTGGTAAGTGCAGTCTTGCCCATTATAGCGTAGGTCTGATTATCAATCTGGTAGGTGGCTTGGGCCGTCTGAATGCTCTTGGCGCAGGCTTGGGCGCCGGTGTCATAGGCGCGCTTCTGAGCACCCAGCAGGTTGGGGATCAGCACAGCAGCCAGGATCCCGATAATGGCGATGACGATGAGCAGCTCAATCAGGGTGAAGCCTTCGGTGTTGTTCTTCAT
>NZ_JNIV01000232.1 GCF_000701405.1 Deinococcus marmoris DSM 12784 | reverse complement strand
TTGAGCGGGCCGGGCGGCTTTGGTTGTCTTCACACACTCCAGATACCAGCCCGGCCCTCTTTTTGGCTACTCCACGCTGTCCTGTGGCCCTACCAGGAACAGCATGTGACGGTGAAAAGACAGTCCCCGACGCGAACCTCCAGATCTTGACGTTACATTAATGTGTGTTAACGTTCATTTGAGCGAGCAGTCAGCTCAATTCAATTTCTGGAGGTTTGCACATGGCCAAAAGCACCAAGCCCGCCGCAAAGAAATCCGCCGTCAAGGCTCCGCCTGTCAAAGCAACGAGCAACAAGATCGCCAAGACCCAGATCATCGATATGGTGGCCGACAAGACCAGCCTGAACAAAAAACAGGCCGGCGAGGCCGTTGCCGCCATATTGAGCAGCGTCGTGGGAGCGCTTCAGGGCGGCCAGAGCGTCGGCTTGCCTGGACTGGGCACCCTCAGCGTCACCCAGACAGCGGCCCGCACTGGCGTGCGCCCCGGCACCAGCCAGAAGATCACCATTCCTGCGGGTAAGAAAATCCGCTTCAAGGTGGCCAGCACCCTCAAAGGCACCCTCTGACATAGGTCCCGCACCCCACCTTCCAGTTTGCCCAGCAATGGCGTGGACTGGATTTTTTCATTCATTCGCGGACCAATTCGTTGAAATGCACTGTTGAATGCACCCCAAACAAAAGACGCTAAGAATTGAAGACAACGCACTCCAGCGTTAGTGTGCATTTCTCACCATTCCCAGATAAGCTCTGGTCTATGCATCAGTACTGGGTCTGTCCCAGGCAAAGGGAAAACGCCCTTTGCCCAAAATTGCGTGTGGTAAGGGTGGAATTGATCTGCTCCACAACAGCCTGGGCCTGATGGCTTGCTGCCCCAGTACCTGTAGCTGTAGTCTCCGCCAAACAGCAGACCAAGAGGTGAGACCTTGAAGCAGATGGCTTTTGAACCCGGTGACCGTGTGGTGCTGCCGCCTTACGGCATCGGCGTGGTTAGCGGCACCTGCCAGCGCCCAGTGGGCGACGCCACACACGCTTATTACGAGTTGCAATTCGCCCACACGGCCAGCCGCGCCTACGTTCCGGTGGCGGCCCCCCAGAGCGCTGGGCTGCGCGCCGCCCTGATTGAAAGCGATCTGCCCGAACTGCTGTCACGGCTCCAGGACAGCAGTCTGGATCTGCCGAAGCAGTGGGCCGCCCGCCAGCGCATGGTCGCCGAGATCATCGCCAGTGGAAAACCCCTGGATCTGGCGATCCTTGCGTGCGAACTGCGGCGCTGGAATATGGAGCGCGGCTTGCCTGATCTGGACCGTCAGGCTTTCCGGCAGGCCATCAAATTGCTGGAGCAGGAAGTGAGCGGGTTGACAGACCATAATGCTCAGGCCATTCAGCACTTCCTTGAGCGGGCCTGGAACGAGAATCCACATAACTGAAATACCTACCAACCCACCGCCAGAGAACAAACAGACAACAAAAAGCCACCCCCAACTTGCGTTGGGGGTGGCCTGGACCGATGAACGACACTTCTGCACAGAGCTTAT
>NZ_JNIV01000231.1 GCF_000701405.1 Deinococcus marmoris DSM 12784 | reverse complement strand
CCGCCTACTGCCGTTTCAGACTACGATCAAATGCCCAAACGGCAAAAATGCCGTTCAGAACACTGTCAACATCAAGTTGTCCAGTACTGAACTGCATGAGATCTTCGCCCATATTCGTGGTAGCGATGGCCTGTAACGCGACGTCCTGGAGTTCCTCTGCAAGCTGTGCGGACGCATGATGCTTTGCGTAGGCTTCCTCAAATTCGTCGATCTCACCGTGGAGGTTTCCCAGGTTGTTCAGGGAATGGAACATGCCACTCTGGTTTTGCTGGGCCGTCACAAGCTCCAGATGCAACAACCGCCACTCCATAGCCGCCCCGAAGTCTCCCAACCGGTAGGAAATGGCTCCCAAGGAGTTCAGGGCTTCGGCCTCAATGAATGAGTCCTGGGCCTGCTGTGCGGTACTCAAGGCCAGTTCTGCCAGACTTTCGGCCTCCAGCATCTCACTCTGGTAAAAACGTGCGCTAGCCATAATTCTCAGAGACCGAGCTTGCCCGGACCCGTCTTGTAATTCAACAGCGGCGGCACGAGCGCGTTTGGCCAGCTCAAAGGCTGTTTCAGGGGCACCCGTCAGCTGCTGTTGAGCAGCATCCAGAGAAGAAGCAATGGCTGCCTTCGTCATTGGCTTTGAATCTTGATGCCGTGCCGCCATTGCTCTCACCTCTGCCCACAGTTTTTTATGACGCTTGAAACGAGAACGACGTGCTGATGCCGCTGCTTTATAAAGCGAATAGCCTCACCTTTAAATCTGTTCCCTGGCGGGCGTCCGGTGCCGAGGTTCTGCGTTCTAACGAACCCCGCACACGTCAGATCGCGGTGATGATGACTTCACCCAAACACATGTAAAGCTTTACATTTTGTTCCTCACATCGCTCTTACAGACGCCTAGTGCAGCGTTTTTTAAGTTCTGATACCAGGGAATCTGAATCATTAGAATTTGGCGAGTCAGTTTTCGGCCCTGGAATCGGCTGGCTTCAAAAACGCATCCTTCCTCTCATACTCCATCAAGATATTAAGATTTCCAGAACGCTGCACTAAGTGCGGGGCCAGGCCGAGGTCGCGAGCGATCTGGGCACAGCTTTTCCCGCTGCTGGCAACGAGACGAACAGCTTCCTGCTTGAATTCTACGGTAAGTAGCTAGCGGGTGAAGAACTGGTCATATGGCGATGCCCAAGTCGGCATCAAGGACAGCCCGGCGAAGTTGTGTCTTGTTCTCGAAAGATCGCTCTGGCAAGTGGTGGTACTTCAGATTGCGCCACTCGCCCTCCATTGGGCCATGTTCTGGGCTGTAGACCGGCAAATACACCACCATCAAACCACCTTCACGCTAGCGTTCTCGCTGCCCAGACACCGCCCGACAGGTATGAATGCTGGCCTGATCCACGAAGACCAGAGTGGGACAGATGGGATCGGCGTGCTGGGCCAGGGTCTCCAGAAAGCCCACGGTGTCCTGGCCGATGGTATTGCCCTCAATCTCACGGTACTGAACTTCGCCACTGGCGAAGTCCACGACCCCCATCAAGTTCAAGCGGGCCGTGATGCCCCGTGCTTTGGAAGTCGGGACTTCCATCGGTTGCCCAAT
>NZ_JNIV01000229.1 GCF_000701405.1 Deinococcus marmoris DSM 12784 | reverse complement strand
CTGCACGCCATACCTTTAGCTCAATGTCCCACTGACACGCCAGGGTTTCTCTTCTGACTGCCCAGCCGCTCAATTTTTCGTGACGGCGCAGGTCTGAAAGACTTGCACTAAAGTGCATGGCTCATACCCAGCGGTTTCGGAGAGTTGATCTATGCCGCCATCCGTGCTGGAAGGGAGCGTGTCCAGCGTGCTGGACACGCTCATGTGTTGGTTTGTAGCGACACCACGGAGGTCAACCTCAAAGCGACGATGCACTACCGTCCAGCAGGCGAGCTGGGGGTCACAGGCAACAACAGCGATCCAGGGTTTTTCATTCACGCTGGATTTGCACTCGACCCAGAATACGGGCGTCCATTGGGCTGCGTTTCAGCTCAAGTCTGGACGCGCGGCGGTCGCGTCGATTTCGGGGCATGCGAATCACAGAAGTGGTTCAACGTCACCCGTGACGTGCAAGGGTTCACGCCGATGGTCACGCTCGTCAATGATCGCGAGGGCGATAGCTATGATTTGTGGTTTCAGGTCATGCAGCGCCAAACGCATCTGATCACCCGCGCCCGGCAAGACCGGGCACTGATCCCGGATCAGCCGGGTGGGTCAACCAAGCTGTGGGCCGCACTTGAAGCCACTGCACCCCGTGCGCTGTTCGAGCTGTCCATCCCAGCAGACCCCAAGCGGGGACGCGCCGCCCGGCGCAGCATGATGGCGCTGAGTTTTCGCACAGTGAGGTTACGGAGTCCCCGCGCTGGACGGGCGGGCAAACGGGGCAGCGTCAAATTGCAGGCGGTGGAGGTCCGGGAATGCGCGGCTTGTGTGCCGTGTGGCGAGTCGCCAGTGGTCTGGCGACTGCTGACCACCCACACTATCGAAACGGTAGAGCAGGCATTACAAATCGTGAAGTGGTACATGTTTCGCTGGCGCGCTGAAGACACGTTCAGTGCCCTGAAGACGCGGGGACTGGATGTGGTGTCAACGGCGGGATAAAAATGACCAGAAATGGCGGAACAGATTTGACCACCTCCAGGTTGCTCACTCTTCTGCTCTCCGATTCATGATGAATCGGAGGTCTGCATGCTTGGAGGCGCACAGGTGCGACGAATCATCGAGCTCAAGGCGGCGGGACACTCGGTCAGCGGCATTGCCCGGACCCTGGATCTGAGCCGCAACACAGTCAAGAAGTATTTGCGAAACCCGGCTTTCCCACAGCCCAAGGCCCGGCCTAAAAAGGGCAGCAAACTCGGGTTGTACACGCCGTATCTGACTGGACGGATCGAGCAGGGTGTCCTGAGTGCCGTGGTGCTGTTCCGGGAAGTGCAGGAACGCGGTTACACGGGGCAGTACACGGTGGTCAAGGATTTCGTCCGCCCATTTCGGCGGACACAGGTGTCCGCCAGCCGCGTCACCGTCCGATTTGAAACCGATCCAGGTCAGCAGGCCCAGGTGGACTTTGGCCGCTACAGCTACCTGAATCTCGAAGGGCAGACCCGCTCAATCTGGGCCTTTGTGATGGTGCTGGGCTGGTCACGGGCGCTGTATGTCGAGTTCATCCGTAAAGCGGACACGGCCAGCTTCATCCGCTGCCACCTGAACGCATTCG
>NZ_JNIV01000228.1 GCF_000701405.1 Deinococcus marmoris DSM 12784 | reverse complement strand
TGGGATCGCCCACAGGCCGAAGCCTACTTTGGCCTCCTGAGTCACCCTTTTCCTGCGCTCAGCACCGCCTGAACTCAAGTTGTCCGGTACTGAAACCATGCCGTTGTCGCCGAAGCTGACGTCGGGCGTACCGTTTCCTTGCAAACGAACCAGGGCAAAGTCCAGAGACGACGGTCCAGGGCCGGAATCGGAGAAAACTAGATGGGCGTAGCCTCCCAGCACCACCTTGCCATCCGGCTGAACCACCACATCCCTGGCGGCTGAAGAAAGAGCGTCCATCCTGTTTCCTCTAGAATCGCTGACATCGCTCAGCTTCAGCTTTACCACGCCGCCCGCACCGAAGCTGGGGTCCAGCGTCAGGTTGCTCAGGTAGCGCGCGGCCACCATTTCACCGTCCATCTGGCCTGCCACGACAAGTTTGCCGTCGGCCTGACGGGCGATGGCGTTGGCCTCGCCGTCACTCATGGCCGCGCTCTGGGCCAGCACCGCGCCGGAAGCGGACAGCCGCGTAATCTTGAAGTTCGCGTCCAGTACGGCCACCCCACCGCCGTCCTCTGCCACCACATCCACTCCGCCTACACCCACACGTCCGCCACTGCCGAAGCCGGGATCGAGGGTGCCGGGCGGCTGGGCCTGCGCGGATTTCACACAATTTAATTTCGCATCGGCCCAGTCGGCGTGATCGAAGTTCATGGTGTCGCCCGCGTCGGTCAGGGCCAGCCGCAGAGTCTTAGCGTTCTTCAGGTCCACCGAGATGCTCCGGGCCGCGTCGCTGCCGCGCACCACGCCGCTGTCGAACAGCTTTACGCCGTCGCCGTAGACCTGAAAGACCACGCTGCCCCGGTCCCCCACCTCATCGTCGATCCCGATGTTGGCCGTGAAGATGGTGCAGGCCCCACCCAGGTCATAGTTCAGCCCGGCGGCAAGGGTGGACGAGGCGTGCATCCCCAGCCCCCTGGTAAAGACCTGCCCGCCGATGGTCAGCGGTTGGCCGTCGAACTGGGCCTGCTCGCCGTTGCTGCGGTCAAATTCCACCGGACCCCAGCCATTGGTGGCCGAGACATACGGCAGCTCAGACAGCACGACGTTGCCCGTGGGCTGCGCGGCCACGCAGTTCACCGCCGCCTCGCCCCAGTCGGCGTGATCGTAGAAGTTGTCGTCGCCGCCGTCACTGACCAGGAGACGCAGTTCCCGGACCCCGGCCACGCTCACGTTCACCGGCAGGCTCAGGTCGCCGCCGCGCCGCACGCCGCTGTCGAACAGCATCTTGCCGTCACCGAAGACACTGAACTGCGCGCTGCCCAGTTTACCCACCTCTTCATCGATGCCCACAAAGGCGCTGAAGGTGTTGCACTGCCCGCCCAGCGCGTACCTGATCTCGGACGCGGCGTGGACGCCCAGGCCCTTGGTAAAGCTGCGCCCGCCGACTTTGAGCGTGGTGCCGTCACGGATGTCCTGCTCGCCGTTGCTGCTGTCCCGCTCGACCGGTCCCCAGCCACCTGTGGCCGAGGTCCAGTCCAGGTCTGAGTTCGACTTTGTCCATTTTGGGAATCAAGCTGCGTAACACAACGCGTCTGACATGCGCTCAAAAACCTGTCGCGGGACTTTTACGATGTC
>NZ_JNIV01000227.1 GCF_000701405.1 Deinococcus marmoris DSM 12784 | reverse complement strand
ACTTCGCAAGCAGGGCATGAATGTTTGGCAGGGCCTCGTGAGTGTCTTTCGCGGTGACATCCTCATGCCGAACTTCTCGCGCTGAGTAGTTACGGCGAGATCAGCTTTGGCTTTTACATGATCCATCAGCTTACCCTGCTCTACTCGGCAGCAGTGGGCATGTTTGACTTCAATCCATATGTTTATCTCGTCTTTGCTTTTGTGGCTACCTTAATCGCCAGCATGTTGTCATTCAAATACTTTGAACAGCCCATGAATAAGTGGGTGAAGCGGAAGCTGCAACGTATCTGATTAGCGCCGAAGGGCCATCAGCACGGCTACGGGATCCTCGCCCCGCAGGCGAGCCGTTTCTACCACGCTCTTCTCAGTACCTGACACTTTCAGATTCAGGCTGACTGGGTGAGGGAAAAGCGATCATCAAGAGTGCGAGAAAGGTTTGGAAAAGGGGACGCTGCCAGCGCAGGGCGTCACACAGCAGATCCCAGCCATATTGGGCCAGACTCATGGCCCTGCGCCCGTGGGCTTTGACTGCGATGGGAAGCGCATCTGCGCGCCATGCGCCGATCCGCACCATCCAGGCATACGCGAGACTGAGCAGAAGAAAGAGGCGTCCAATGCGGTCTGGCGCGGTCATGTGGGTGTCCTCCAACCCCAGACCGCGAGACTTCATACCGCTGAATGTGCATTCGATCCCCCAGCGCATTCGGTAGACCTGCAAGACGTCGTAAAGGGGCAGATCAGAAGCGACGATGACGCGCTCTCCCTGTGGGGAGAGCGTCGCCACCACCTGCATCAGACTCCCATACACCCACGCCTTCTCCATCAGTCCTCGTACCTGTCCAGGACACAGATTCTTGTCCTGTTCACGCACCAGCAGTTCATCCATGCGGGTGGTCTCCTTGATGCGGATGCACCGCTTGATCCGTTTCTGGTGCAGAAACTCGAACCACGCTTTGCCCACAAACTCACGGTCAGCGATCAAAACACGCCACCGCCCCGCTGGGACGGACTTCAGCAATCTGCTCACCAGGGCGATACGCAGCTCACTATGACTGTTGCCGCCGTGCGGCAACACCTCATGGACGAGCGGGATCACGACATCACCGAGCAGCACGCCCAGCGCCAGGATGTTGATGTCGGCCTGTCCATGCTTCCAATTGGTGCGGTCCATGACGAAGATCAATTTGCCGTCTGGAAGCAGCGGCAGCAGGATGTCCTGGACATCCTGCTCAGAGAGTCCAGCGTCATGGAAGGTCCGAGCGACGGTCTTCGTTCTGGAATCCAGCGTTGCCGTGCTGCGAAGGTGGATGGCAATCTTGCGGTGCCGCGTGGTTTCGGCCTGAACGATGCCAAAGATCACGGCGGCGACTCGGCGCAGCAGGTCAATCCGGTGGTGAGGAAGTCGCTCTTTCAGGAAGGCGACGAAGGTGTCAAGATCCGTCAGGGCGGCGTTGGTGTGCATCACACACCCATCAGCTGCCCGTTGGCATTTTTTTCTGTATCCCAGTCAGGATTTACCTCAAAGTGTCAGGTACTGAGGCCACACGCATGACGGCATTGTGTGCGTCGCTGAGTGCCTGCCAGGGTTGATCGTCTTCCTGAAGGGCCTGGTGAAGATGTCGTCGCAGACGCCTCAGTTCTTGGTCCGTTTGATGCCCCCTTTTTTCTGGGGCGCAGCTTCAAGGCG
>NZ_JNIV01000226.1 GCF_000701405.1 Deinococcus marmoris DSM 12784 | reverse complement strand
CTCACCGAAGCGCCGATCCGTCAGTCTCAGGATGCAGCCAATGCCTTGGAGGAGCTGGAAAGATTGGTCAGCGACCTGGACCATAGCCTCGATCTGGCCTTCCGCGCCTGGGCCAGGCGCAGTCCAGAGGTTGCCGCCGCCGTACAGGTGGTGGACGCCCGGAGGGTCTCCTACCTCACCACGTTGCACCGCCGCACAGGCCACGCCCAGCCAGCACAACTGGCTGAGCTGACTTACGCCATTTTTGTGGGGGCCCAGACGCTGGGCTGGGTCGAGGGCAGACCGGCGTTCAGAGCGTTGTTTCAACAGGCGCTGGCTGGGCTGGCAGTCGACCCAGCCCGCGCCGAGGTTTAAACCATTCTGCTGGGGCGATGCCACGCTTCTGTAAAAGCATCATCTGAGTGAAGCCTTGCCGATGGGCAGCACCCGCGTCCCTAGCATCGACAGCCCCACCACATCTGGCAAGGCGGCAGCGGCAGCAGCCACACGAGCGCTCGACGTATGGGCGTAGATCGTCGTGGTCTGGATCGACTCGTGCCCCAGCAGCACGCGGATCTCGTCGAGTGTCCGGCCCGACTCGATCAGTGCCGTGGCGAAGGTATGCCTGAGTTTGTGTGGACTGACCTTCGCCACGTCCAGCCCAGCGCGGCGGGCGGCGGCGTCCAGCATGGCGCCGATGCTGCGCCGCTGCATCTGCTGGCCAGATCGTTTGCCGGACAGGGGAGACCACACCCATGGGCTGACCGGATTCCCATGCATCCGCCGCAGCCGCAGCCAGCGAGTCAGGGCACTCCTGGCCGTTTCGGACAGCGGCACCCGCCTCTCTTTGTCCCCTTTGCCAATCACCCGCACGGCGATGGGCTGCCCGTCATGGGATTCGATTTGATCGAACTTGAGATCCAGCATTTCAGAGATGCGGAGGCCAGTGCCGTACAGGAACGCGACGATGCACCAGTTGCGCTCGCCTCGGGCTGGACTTTTGTCGTTCCAGACCGCGTCCAGCAGCCGGGCCACGTCCGTCAGCGCCAGCGCGCCGGGCAGGCGCCGGGGCAGTTTCGGGCGGCGCAACTCGGCGGGGCCGAGTTGCAGGTCAGGCACGCGCTGAATGTCCCGCAGAAACACCCAAAAACTGCACCAGGATGAGACCAGGCGGTGGTTCCGGCGGGGTGCGGGTTTGTTGTGGGCCAGATATGCGCGTAGGTCCGCAGCGCTGATCTGGTCCCACGTCCGTCCACGCTGGGCTTCGGGCAGCTCGGGCCGGTCCAGCCAGGTGCGCAACAGGCGCAGGTCTTTGAGGTACTCCTTGACGGTGGCGGGACTGAGGCCTTCCTCGGTGGTGAGGTAATGCGCCCAGGCGTGCATCAGATCGGTGTGTTGTGGTGCACCCATGTGGAACCCTCCATTGCTCTGCTCCGTGAAAAGCTGAGACTTCGCTATACTTTACCGAAAAGATTTATTTTCGGCTGTTAGCAAGTCGGTATCTGGCCCGCCGAATTTACCGTGCCAGACAAATAGAAGCGTGTACCTCAGCACTCAAGCTACAGAACTGCGACAAATAAGATTACCGAAAATGACTTAGCCTTACCGAAAATATAGAGAATCTTGATTGGGAAAAGTAGGCATTCTGATCTTCGCTGAGAACGGGTTCGCCTCATTGTCGCCAGAACGGCTGATGGCTTTTCAGCGCTCATCAGCTACGTTGATCGTTATGAAGTCATCTGGAGCCACCCATGCCTGACCTCC
>NZ_JNIV01000225.1 GCF_000701405.1 Deinococcus marmoris DSM 12784 | reverse complement strand
CCCGCCACAAAATCGTAATGATCGGTATCGCCCTTGATGACGGCCCCCAGGCACACCACCGCGTCGTACTGGCCAGACTCGGCCAGTTTGCGGGCGATCAGCGGCACCTCGTAAGCGCCGGGGACGAGATAGTGGTCCAGATGCTCTGTTTTGCCGCCGTGCTGGACGAACGCGAGTTCCGCGCCCTCCACCAAACGGTCCACGATCAGGTGATTCCAGCGGGTGCTGATCACAGCGAACTTCAAGTCGGTGGCGAGCAGATGGGCTTCAATTCGGTTCATGGATTCTCCTTGAGCAAGGGATGGGGGTGGTCCGGGAAGGGCCATTCAAAACGCCTCCCGGACTTTTAGAGCAATGATGCGTGGTTGCCGTCTGTGCCGATGTGGCCGAGTTTGTCCGCCTTGGTCTTCAGGTAATCGGCGTTGTGTTCGTTGTGGCCCGCGTGCAGCGCCACGCGCTCCACCACCTCCAAGCCAAAGCCGCCCAGGGCGCTCAACTTGCGGGGATTATTGGTCAACACGCGCAGTTGCCGCGCGCCGAGCAGGTGCAACATCTGCGCGCCGATGCCGAAGTCGCGGGCGTCGGCGGGGAAACCGAGCCGCTCGTTGGCCTCGACGGTGTCCGCGCCGCCGTCTTGCAGGTGGTAAGCACGGATCTTGTTCAGCAGGCCGATGCCGCGTCCCTCCTGCCGCAGGTACACCAGGACGCCCCGGCCCTCGGCCGCGATGGCCTGCATGGCCGCGTCGCGTTGCGCGCCGCAGTCGCAACGCAGCGAGTGGAAACCGTCTCCAGTCAGGCACTCGCTGTGGACGCGCACCAACAACGGCTCCGGCGTGACCTCGCCCATCACCAGCGCCACATGTTCCGCGCCGCTGATGGCGTCCTCGAAGCCCACGATGCGGAAGGGGCCGTACCCGGTGGGCAGCTCTGCTTCAGCCACCCGCACCATGAATGGGTCATGCTCCATGCGGTAGGTGATCAGCGCCTCGATGCTGCCTACCTTCAGGCCGTGCTTCTCGCCGAAGGTCAGCAGGTCCGGCAGGCGGCTCATCTCGCCGTCGTCGCCCATGATCTCGCAGATCACGCCCACCGGCGCAAAGCCCGCCAGCCGCGCCAGATCACACGCGGCCTCCGTATGTCCCGCGCGGCGCAGCACCCCACCGGGCCGAGCAACCAGTGGAAAGATGTGTCCTGGACGCCGGAAGTCGGTGGATTGGGCCGTGTCGTCCATCAAGGCCGCAATGGTGGCGGCGCGGTCAAAGGCGCTGATGCCGGTGGTGTTGCCGCTGTGGTCTACGCTGACCGTGAAAGCCGTGCCGTTCGGGTCCGTGCTGTGGCCCACCATGGGGGTCAGGTCCAGGCGCTGCGCCCGCTCAGGGGTCAGGGTCACGCAGATCAGGCCCCGGCCCTCGCGCGCCATGAAATTGATCCACTCCGGCGTCGCCGTGGCCGCGGGCATCAGCAGGTCCCCTTCGTTTTCGCGGTTCTCGTCGTCCACCAGGATCACGGGCCGCCCTGCCCGCAGGTCCGACAGGAGTTCAGTGATTGGTGACAGCGCGGTGGGGGCCACGGTCACGCGCCCATCTCCTGACCGTCACGGCCTGCCTCATCTGAAGTTGGGGGCGTCCAATCGCGCATCAACAGCAGGCGTTCGGCGTACTTGGCCATCTGATCGGCTTCCAGATTCACCAATGGTTCGGACAGTTTTGACCACCCTCAAGCCGCTTTGACCCCCAAATCCAGCGGCCTGGACGGATGTTTTCCTAATTCGGCAAATCGTGCC
>NZ_JNIV01000224.1 GCF_000701405.1 Deinococcus marmoris DSM 12784 | reverse complement strand
CTTGAAGCACAGCTTCAAGCTGCCCCTTACGTCCACCACGACGATACCGGCTGGCGGATGAATGGCGTGGCCGCGTGGATGAGTGCCTTCCGCTCTGCCGATATCGTGCTGTACCGGGCCAACCCACGGCACACCAATGCCGAAGTGCGCGCCGTCCTGGGCAACGATTTTACGGGAACACTGGTGACGGATCGTTTCAAGGTCTATGACAGCTTGGTCTTCGTTGAGACCAAGCAGCAGAAGTGTCTGGCCCACCTGATCCGCAACGCCGATGGGGCGGCTGAGGAACAACATGCGCAGCCTGGACGTGGAGAACGCTATCCGCAGCGACTGGCCCGGCTTTTTCGGGACGGGATTCGCTTGCATTCGGCCTATCACACCGGGCTGGTCAATCGGCAAGAGTACGCCCAACAGGGTGAGTCTCTCACCCTGCGCTTGGATCATCTCCTTGACCGTTCCCCCCTGAAGACCAAGACCAATGAGCGATTGCGACGGGGTTTCCTGGAACAGCATCGTCGAGGCCGCTTGCTGCACTTCTTGATCGACCCAGAAATTCCGCCCACCAACAACGCCGCAGAGCGTGCCCTGCGGAGCGTAGTGATGGCGAGGAAAGTCTCCCAGTGCAGCAAAAATCTGCTGGGGGCTATCACCTACACCCGCATCAAGAGCGTGGTAGAGACGGCCCGCCTGCGGAACGAAGATCCCGTAGCCGTGCTGATGGCCCTCCGGCGCTAATCAGATACATTCCTCTCTCTGCCTTTCTGGCCCTGGCTTTCGCCTTCCCCCTCTTCCTCGGACTGCGTGAATTGCATCTGGCGCGCAATCGTGAAGAGTAAGAGTGATTTTCTAGGCGATTTGGAACTTTGGCCTTGGCTGTGACAGCCCCTAACCTGAGGTATGGAGATGAGCGGGAATTCTGCCACCATCAATGCCGTTGTTGTCGTTACCATGGGTCCTTATACTCAGGAGTTGCACCTATGAATAGCGCGGGGGCATCGTCCCAGACGATAAATCTTGACCTGCTTGCTTGAAACGGTTTCTGCCATTCTCTCGCCCTCCTCCGCTCCCCACATCTCAAAATCTCAGTGCTGTCATCACGCCTTTCAGTGTTTTCCCGAACCGATCACGCCTGTTCAATTTCGCCAGACCAGTCCGGCGGTTGCTCTGGAATTCTCTCGCCAGGAAAGGATTTTTCTGATTATGCAGGTGCAACTCCTGATACGGACTCCGATTAAATCATGTAAACTGTCCAGATCAAAAAATTCTTCTCTTCCATCCACCTCCAGCACTCCGCTGACGACTTCTGGGCCATTTTCCGGGCGAGTACCTGCGCCGTCGAGCGGCGCAGAGCGCAGTTCTTTGCCTTCCTTGCTGAAGGTAAAACAGAAACTGAACTTCTGGAACTGACCAAATATTCCGTGTCTGGGGCGCGGAACATTTTGCAGCGGTATCACACCCTTGGCCTGGACGGTTTAGGGTGATGTTGGTAGGGTTTAGTGGAGGGTAAGTTCAGTGTGATTCACACTGGAGGACAGAATGTCCGTACCCAAGCAGAAGTTCACCGCTGAGTTCAAGCACGAAGCTGTTCGCCTGGTTCGCACGACCGGCAAAAGTTGCGCTCAGATTGCCCGTGACCTCGGCGTTCCCCCTCACTACGTCGTCCGGTGGAAGCAACAACAGAACGACCAAACGGCCGCTGGCCGCCCTGCATTCACAGGCCGGGGAATTCCTGCACTCTCACCACAGGAGGCTCGACTCAAAGAACTGGAGCGGGAACTCGAAATTGCACGACAGGAACGGGATATCCTGAAAAAAGCACTGGCCTTTTTCGCCAAGCAACCCTGATTTTCCGC
>NZ_JNIV01000223.1 GCF_000701405.1 Deinococcus marmoris DSM 12784 | reverse complement strand
CTTAAACTGGGCTTGGGTCAGGTCCGACGAGTAAGGCTTGCGTTTCACACCTCAAGCTTGCCACCGGGTCTGACCCTTTATAAACGCGCTCTAAGTGTTCGGACGAGGCGAAAATTGGGCAACCCGAGTCTGGCCCCGTGTTCTGTCTCTTCAGCAAGCGTGAGTCGCCCCACAGTTCTGATAGCGTCCCAATGTAGTAAGACATTGAATCGCTCATAAATCTCTGGCAGGTGCTGCGGGTCTGAACGCGTCAGACAGCATTCCGTCTCAATAAAGAACATCCATTCCTGCTCTGGATCGGCTTCCAGATACTGCCGCCCCATGAAATAATCGCCTTTTACTCCATCAGAATAGGTGTGACGGAACTGAAATGCGGCGTTGGCGGCGGGATCAGTCATGGCCCACTGCAACGCGCCCCCAACCTCACGGCTGATCCTGGGCTTCTGATTTTCAAGCATCTGTCGCTGCTCGCCTGTCACATTCCTGGCCCAGACCCTGTCCTGCGCGGCCCAGACCGGAGTCTGCTGAAGGTTGACACGAAAACGTGCGGGGTCAAATCCGAAAGCCATACCTCTATCTTGGCAGCTCAGACTCCCAGATTCGCCCGCTCCCACTCGTAGAACTCGGGCTTATAGAACTCCAGCCGGATTTTCTTGTATTCCTTCGTCGAATACAGGATGTCGTAGTCCACGCCGCTGGCCACCTCTTCCTCAATGGCCGCGATCTTGCCGAACGCCTCTTCCTTGCTGCGTCCGTGAACCATCGTGAAAATGGTGTAGGGCCATTCCGGGTAGGTGGGGCGCAGGTAGCAGTGGGATACGGCCTTGAATTCGGCCATCTGACGGCCCACCTCGGACACGTCCTCCTGCGGCACGGCCCACACGCCCATCGCGTTGAAGGTAAAGCCCGCCTTCTGGTGGCGGAATACAGCGGACACGCGGCGCAGGGCACCAGCCGCCTTCATCTTCTCGGCGTGCGCGGCCACCTCGGCAATGCTCAGGCCCAGCGCGGCGCAGGCGTCGGCGTAGGGTTCCTCGGTCACGGGCAGGTCTTTCTGGAACTCGGTCACGAAGGCGCGGTCCAGATCGGTGACCTCATAGCCGATATTGCGCTGTTCGGAGGTGTACTGCGGCGCTGCTTTGGCGTTCCAGTCTTCCTTGCCGGTCATGTCAAACTCCACACCAATCTTGAACAGGTGCAGCGTGGGCATCAGCCGGGTCAGGCGTGCGCCGCTCTGCTCGTGCAGCTTCTGAACGTGCGCTTCCAGGTCACTCTCGGGGGGCACGGCAATCGTGTACCACAGGTTAAAATCGTGATTGCGCTTGTAGTTGTGGCTGACGCCGGGGTGGCCGTTCACGATCTCCGCGCCCGCGTCCAGTTGATCCACATCGTGAACCGCCGCCACCAGACTGCTCTGATAGCCCAGTGTGCGCGTGTCGAAGATGGCGCTGACCTGCCGCAGCACGCCCTCGGCCTTGACCTCGCGCAGAATCTCCAGCGCCTCGGCCTCGCTCAGCCCAACTTCCTCGGCAATCACCTGATAAGGGCGCTGCACGATGGGAATGTTTTTCTGAATGCGGTTGAGAAGCTGCTCACGCGCCGTGGGGAGCGTGGTTTCTGGGGCGGGTGAGGTGGCGGTCATGGCCGTAGAATAGGCCGTGCAGGGCGGCGAAACGTCCCCGAACGAGCGGTCAGGCGTCAGGGATGTAGCGGTCAAGTCGCTCAGAATGGCGATTGGTCTCGGAGGTCAAGTGAGGAATGAGGACACCGCCAGGCAGGCTCTCGCTTTCAGTACCGGACAACTTGCGTTTAAGTGGCGCTG
>NZ_JNIV01000222.1 GCF_000701405.1 Deinococcus marmoris DSM 12784 | reverse complement strand
GGGATCGCCCACAGGCCGAAGCCTACTTTGGCCTCCTGAGTCACCCTTTTCCTGCGCTCAGCACCGCCTGAACTCAAGTTGTCCGGTACTGAAGTCGCTCGGGTCTATCAGGCACATGCAAACGCCCTGGGAGAGACCTCAGACGCGTTGCAGTGGTTGATGCGGGCGGCGATGGCCGATCAGGAGCCGGACACGTTTGAGCGGGTGATGGCCCTGAGCCGCGTTCTCGGGCGTCAGGAGATCGAACGGAGCGCCCAGCAGGCGCTTGAAGCGCTCCGCGATGGGCACGCACCGCATCTCACCCACTGGACGAACTAAAAATTGGTGAACGTTTCGTCAGGTGTGATGGTTGGTTTTTGCTATACTGCCTCTACCTTTGGGGACGACCCGGTTTCGACGGTGCGTGCTGGAAGTGAAGTGGCGAGTCGAGGATGACCGTTGGCCTCGTTAATCATCGGTCAAGCCTTTCAAATGGCAACAACAGCGTTTCTTACGCATACGCAGCTTAATTGACTGCGCAGTGACCACGCAGCCCGGCCTTTGGCGTCGCGGAAACTGATACAAAAGAAGGCTAGTTGACCCAAGTGCTCCGATAAGTCAGCGAAATTTAGGAGATAGGCGCGAAAGCAGCGTGTCCATGCGCGGCTGAGCGAGGAGAATCAAATCACGGACTACACTCGTAGAAGCCCACCAAGGCTGTATCGGACGAGGGTTCGACTCCCTCCGTCTCCACCAAAGAAGAGACCACCTGACTTCAGGTGGTCTCTCACTTTTTTAATCAGAGGTTTTCAGAGGGTGCTTGCTAGGATTTCCCAGCCCAAATGAAGGGAGGTGCCTTTTGCAAGAATCTGATGACACTACTTTTTCCTGTACCCAGACCAGGAAAACCCAGCACCTCTTGCTGGAAAGTCTGCTGAGCCTGACCCTCGAACTGCACTCGCTCGATCAGAGTGGTCAACCGTCAGATGCTGTGGAGCGTCAGCTCCAGCGCGTCCACCGCAAGCTGGCCTCGGATGTCCAGTTTGGTCAGTCATTCCAGGTCACGCGCGGCGGCCAGGTCTACCTGGTCTCACTCAGCCCAGTCGGAGTCACGTATCAGCTCCAGCGGCCTCTGGCCGGTGCGTTACAGGCCACGGCGTGAGGGCGTAAAGCAGAAATTTAGTCGGATCTATGGGGAGGGCGCTGGGATTTTTGGAATGCAACATCAACATTCCAAACTCCATCATCTCGGTGGTGGACAGATACGAGTACAGATGCAACTCCCCGTATTCGCCAGACTCAATCCAGGTGGAGTAGTTGCGCCTGATTACGGTGCGGTTAAAGCCTCTGGCCTGGGCGAGCGCCAGAATCCTGGTGCCTGCTCTGGTATAGGCGATGGAGGCCCGGCGCTGCCGCTCAACCGTTTCCACCGAGTGGCCTGCTTCCACGATGTTGCTGTAGGCGTCACGTGAGCAGACGGCATTCTCAAGGTTCTCGATTCGGGACTGGAAGGAACTGGTCAGCCCGATCATTCTGCGGCCCTTGTGGGCCAGATACAGCACCACTCCGTAATCGGTTTCCGTTGCAACGCAAACTTTCCGCGCTACCGCCGCCCGCACAAACTCCAGGCCGAACAGGGCTTCAGCCTCGGCCCGGTACATGGCTCCAAACTTGCCAATCTCGCGGCTGAGCGGCAGAAACGCCTCTGTTAGAAAAACCGTGACGGGACCAGTCACCTTTTCATCTCGTGGTCTTGCAATTGAATTCGTCTCACAGCCACCACATAGTAACCCGCATCACTGCTGTTTAGAATTTGAGCGTGAATAGATCTCACCTTTGACATAGTTTTTATTGACATTGACGCGGTATTTTTTGTTAACCGTGCTAGACTCTCCAGATGGAGGCACTTCCCTGACCAGAACGTAATCCCGAACGCACGACAAAAATAAAAA
>NZ_JNIV01000221.1 GCF_000701405.1 Deinococcus marmoris DSM 12784 | reverse complement strand
CTCCGCGATCATCCGGAACTGACCGGGCTGCAGATCCTGGAACCACTCTGCGGCTGACAGCTCGTCCAGCACCGTATCCTTGCGAATCCGAATGGTGCATATGCTGGCTAATCCGGCACCCGCCGGGTCTCCCGCAACTTCCGTGCTGAAGTCGTCAGGCCAGCAGAATCCGGCACTTCAGCAGATCGAGTTTCGCCCGGCCATACATCTGTCGTTTGACCAGCTTCAGCCGATGGACCTGACCCTCCGTCTGTCCATTGCTCCACGGGGATTCAATCGCTCCACAGATCGCCGCAAAATCTTTCTGGAAACTGCGCCCCAGTCGTTGGATCTCTGCCATGCCGCTGTCCAGGGCCATCTGGATCCAGTTCGTGAGCAGGGCCGAGCCTGACGTGGGGGCCTGCCGAAGCAGCGACGTGAGCTGCTGGATCAGGGCATACGTCGCCTGACCCTGTGGCCAGCGGTCCACCAGGAGGCTGCGCCTCCTGGCCATCTCCGGGGTGAGCCGGTCTGGATCCAGGGTGAACAGCCAGGACATCTCGCGGACCCCCAGGCGCTTTTCCCGTACTGGGATCAGGCCCGGTTGATCCACCGTGGCTGGTGGTTCGTGGCCCTCGCGCAGCCACGTCACGTCCGTCGACACACCGCTGAATGCACCCTCATAGCCCTGCTGAACCAGATTGTCGAAGATCTGGGTCACCGTCCATTCCCGCTGCGCCATTCTCGCCCGGATCAACGGCGCATACCGGGTCAGGCTGCTAGGAGGCGTCTGCCGTGTCGGAAAGCCTTCACGCCTTAACCACTCGGTCACCGTACTCCGGGCCAGCCCCACCTGTCGGGCAATCGCACTGAAGGTGTGGCCTGCGGCGAACAGCCTGGCCACCTGTTCATATCGCTGAGCCCGTTCTGCCCGCCGGGCCACGACGATCTGTAACCGTCCCCGGGTCGTCGTGCGGCGTGGCTGAGCCGCTGGCAGGGCCAGCGGCCTTTCGGGCAGGGGAACCAACGACGTCGACACGGAATCAGGAGATTCACGGAGCTGATCCCGGTGGTGCCGCAACCAGGTCTCCACGGCCTCTCGGATGTTTCTGAACAGATGGAAGCGGTCCGCGATCTGCTGAGCGTCCGGCGCGCCGGACGCGGCCCCGCGCGCATAGTCCCCCGAGCGGTCCCGGCTGATCACCTCGACGCCAGGATGATCCTGAAGCCACTGTGCCAGGGTGGCCGCTTCACGGTCCGGCAGCACGTCCACCACTTGACGGCGCTCCAGATCAATCAGGATCGTGCCGTACGTCTTCCGGCGGCGGAGGCAGAAGTCATCGACGCCCAGGACTCTGGGCGTGGTGAATGAGGGCAGGGGAAGACGACGAAGCAGCCGGAGCAGGGTGTCCGCACTCGTGACTTCCCCCAAAAGCTGAAGCAGTCGGTGGCCACCTTCTCCGCCAACCCGCAGGGCAATCTGGCTTTGACGCTGGGCCAGCCGACAGGTGCGCTGGGCATGCGGTTCGAGCCAGTCGGGCCAGCGCTCTGCGAAGGTCACACAGTCACAGGCTGGGTTCAGGCAGCGAAACCGACGCGTGTGAACGAGCAGCGTCACGGGGCGTTGTCCAAGGGCGAGATCCTGCGGCCGACGAACGTAGTGGCTGTGAACATGGGCACTCAGGTGCTGACAGTGGGGACAGGGGCGGTGGGAGGATTGATCCTGCACCCGCAGGATCAGGTGTTCTCCGTCCTGAACGGATTCCAGCAACTGCCATGAGTCGGGGAGGAAGGAAAAGTCCATCCCTCAGTATTCGGCTTGGACTGCTCCCAGCACGGAAGCTGCGGGAGACCCGCCGCTGGCCGGATTACACCAGCGTATGCAAATGGCCCGGCGAATGCCTTTCCGGCGCAGGAAGCGAAACCACTCGGCACCGATGAACTCCCGGTCCGCCACCAGGCCCTTCCAGCGTCGCGCTG
>NZ_JNIV01000220.1 GCF_000701405.1 Deinococcus marmoris DSM 12784 | reverse complement strand
CGATTTGGCAACATGATGCGACGTATCGAATTCGACTCCACTGCCGATGCCCCATGAACCACGGTGCTTCAAGCCCCCGGAATTTGGTGGCCTCCTCATCGCCGCAGCCTCTAAAATGCAACACACGACAAAACACCGTCCAGCACTAGTGCAGCGTTCTGGAAATCCCAATATCTTGATGGAGTATGAGAGGCAAAGTGCGTTTTTGAAGCCAGCCGATTTCAAGGCCGAAAACTGACTTGCCAAATTCTAATGATTCGGATTCCCTAGTATCAGAACTTAAAGAACGCTGCACTAGGCCGAGGTGTATGTTGCATTTAGAATCTGCACGCGCAACTGGTACAGTCGTCCACACCCGGCCCGATTGCAGGGTGTCGCTGGCTCTACTCAATCAGCTTTAGAAGATCAGGCGGCCCGTGGGCGTTTCCCTACCCGTGTCGGCGCGATCTGCCGCAACGCCTCCAGCAGGCCGCAATTTCTCAGGCCGTTCACCACCAGGGCGGCAGGGCGATTCTGCGCGCGGTTCCCCATCTGCTGATCTTGGCGAATGTCGTGCAGCACGCGCGCCATGATGTGCGCAACGTCGTCGATCCAGTCCTGGCCCTGGTCATGCGCCCGCAGGGTCTGCCAGATTAGCCAGCACCAGAAGCGCAGGTTTTCAGTATCCTCGAACGATGCGGCCAGGGTGCGCGCGGTTTTCTCTACCAGATCGCCTCTGCGGCTGCGCGACAGACCTGCGAGTACCGGAAGGGTGAAAACCGCGTCCAAGCCATCAGAAAAGGCTGGTGCAACAGTCAGTGTAACGTCTTGGGTTTGGGTGGAAAATGCAGCTAACACCCACTTTTCAAGTTCTCCTCTTTCTATAGCCTTCAGGCTTTTAACTGACTGTTGCACTGGAGAAAGGGGGCGTGCTGGGTGGCATTTTTCGGCCCGCGTCTTGGCGGCGTTGATCGTTGCCGCAGCCCGGCCACGGGGAACCACCTCGCCGTCTGCTCTGGCCTGCGCCCGTGCGGTCAGGCGTTCCTCTGCCCGCGCCCGCGCTGCGACCGCCTCCTCCCGCTTGGCCTCGCGCTGGGCCTTCTCGGCCTGCTGCTGCGCTTCACTGCGGGTCAGAGCGTACACCGTGCGGCCCTGCCGGGCGTCCCGGTCCAGATCACGCCAGGGATACCGCAGGTCACCCATGGTGACTTTAACTGGCGTGGCGTGGCCGGACAGCACCCGCTCCGGGCACAGCGACACGGCCCAGACCTTACCCGTCACGGCGGTCTGGCCGCGCAGGGTCCCGTAATGGTCCACAGCGGCCAGGACACCAGACGCGATCAGCGGGCGCAGGTTCCGCCACACCGTCACGCGGTCCCGCTCGATGTGGGCAGCCAGCAATTCGAGCGGTAGATGGAACACCGCCACATCGGGGCGGATGGGGACGCCGCGCGCCCGGACCGAATTCAGGCCCAGCGAGAACAACACGCGAAAGATCTTCCGGGCGGTCTCCGGGCAATCGGCGCTGTCCATACAGGCCGTCAGCGACTCGACGGGCCGGAACACCACCACCGGCGCGGGCGGCTCGGCAAACTGGGCGCGTGCGGCGGCGCGCTCAGCCGTGAAGTCATGGACCGTTTTCATCGGGCGGTCTGCGGTGGACGGCGTGAACCTGGGGGCCGGGGCCGGCGGTGGCGGTTCCCGGTGGCCCTGCGGCCAGGATTCGGCGGGTGCGCGGGTGCTGACGAGGCTGCCAAGGTGCTCGAACAACGGCGCGGCATGACTCTTCTTCTGTCCCTGGGCGCGCTCGTTACGGAGAAGCAGGCCAGTCGCGGGGGCGGGTTGAGAGGGGGGCAGTGTGGGTGCGTCCGCGAGGTGCGCAAACAGGCCATCAAGTGGGCCGCTGCTGCGTCCCCTGTACCGCTGTTCCTGCACGAAGCGGGCGAGAAAGTTTTTCCCTGACGGCGAGACTTCTGAGGAGTT
>NZ_JNIV01000219.1 GCF_000701405.1 Deinococcus marmoris DSM 12784 | reverse complement strand
CCGTCCGTATCCGTCGCTATGTGGCGCTTGCGGCCCTTGACCTTTTTGTTGCCGTCCCAGCCGCGATCCCCTTTTTTTGCGTCGTCTTGACGCTCGGTAGTTTGCTGGAACTATGACCGACAGGGGTTGAAATGGGAGCGTCCGGGGCCTATCCCCAGACGTGTTTCATTCTCTCCCAATCGACAGCTTCGTTTGTCAAACCACTCATTGTCCAGACTTCCAGCAGTCAGGCCGCCAGAACGTCAAGTTCCGCAAGTTCTACGGTCCTCAGAAACGTCGTCTCCTCAGGTGCCGCACGTGCGACACCGAGTTCAGCGAAACCAGGGGGACGCCCTACTGGGGAAGCAAACTGGCCCCAGCGCAGATTGACAACATCATTGATCACCTCACCCACGGCACCTGCTTCTCCAGTACCGCCGCACTCACTGACTGCCACCGCACGACGGCGGCGCAATTCACGCGACTTGCTGGCGTTCACCTTCAGCGCTTCCATGACCTGCATAGCTTTGTCGGTGAGAAGGTCGAACAAGCCTGGGATTTCACCGTCGTTAATCCCAGAAGCAAGTTCGTCATCAAAGGCCAGGTCGGGGCCAGAACGGCGGATTTGACGGGGGTGCTGCTGTCTGAGGCAAGAGACAGGCTGGCTGACCCACAGAATCTGGTGCTCTTCACGGATGGATATTTGCCGTACCAGAGCCTGTTTCCCGAACTCTTCGGTAGCGCATGGCAACCACCCAGGCAAGGAAAGCGTGGACGCTTTCCCCGACGGACTTACCGCATCTCACGCCGCACCGCGCACGTCCGAATCATCAAGGAATACAGCGGAAAGCGGGGGCTGACATGGCCCTGAATGACCAGGGGGATGATGTCTGAATGATCCTGCTGAGAAAGGCGTACCGAGGTCACTACATTGAGATCCGTCCGGTCGCCACCGGGGCTGAACAGGGCACGGTTGGGGAGGCGAGTATCTGGATCGACGGTGAACCGATGGCTCTCGCGTTTCCGTGTCGTCACTCCGACATGCTCCCATCCCTGTTGAAGGTCGCGACAGACACCATTGACCGTGACGTCTCCATGCGCGCCTGAGTTCGGATTGCTCACGCCAGATTGCAACTCGTCCCGGTGATGGCCCTTCGCACAAGTGCTGGACTCAAGAACAGCCGCTGGGATCTCCCCAAAGATGTGGGGCGCTGGATCCCCATCCATGAAGACAAAGCTCCGGAAGTCCAGTGGAAGGTGTGAAGTAGATCAGTGTGAAGCACTGCGCCGCAGCGAACGCGCCGTGCAACTGCACCAGCCGGAGCGGGTAGACCTGTCACAACGCTGGAGCCTGTGAACTGGCCGATTTATGCACAGAGCCATTATCCTGGGCCGCCTGGCGGTGCAGCCAGTGATCGGTATGGGAAGAGATTCGCTGCTGCACCCACGCAGCCGGTCTGATCTTCAGCGCGAGGCCAGCCCCCATATCACCTGACGCTCAGTAGCTGACAACTTCGTTTTTGACCGTCTCAGACGGCGGGAAGTCCACCTTCCGATCTGTCCCTCGACAGAAACGAGAAATGGCGGTGTTTTGAGGTGTGAAGCCACCAAAACCCGCCGCCTCACAGGCCCCCGAACTCACCGCCCATTTCAAAGCCTGCGTGCCTTCGCTGCGTATCGACACGCATCAGCGTGCCGTCGATGTCGTTCTGGCCATGATCATGGCGCAGAGCGTCAACCACCGCGATCTCGGTCCGCATTTACCCGGGACCAGTTCCCCTGAAGCCAAGAAGCGGCGCGTGGAACGCGCCATCCACGATGAACAGCTCACCGCACAGGTGTTTCTGGCCCTGCTCCTGGTTCACCTTCCCCCGGGCAAGATCCTGATGAGTGTGGACCGCACCACCTGGGAACACGGGGACGCTCCCCTCAACCTCCTGGTCCTGGGTGCGGTAGTCCATGGCTTTACGATTCCGCTCGTGTGGGTGGCCCTGGATCATACGGGCAACAGCAACACCCGGGCGCGCATGTGGCTGGTGTTG
>NZ_JNIV01000218.1 GCF_000701405.1 Deinococcus marmoris DSM 12784 | reverse complement strand
CCCATCAGCAGGCGCGCGAGCACGTCCCAGGTCACCGAGCTGGTGCGGTCGTGGTACAGGGCGTGGATGGTGGCGGGCCGGAGGCCAGTGGCCTGAGCCAAAGCGGTCTGGCTCACGCGGTGCCGGCCCATCACTTCACTTAGGACACAGACGATGATGCCTGTGGGTTCGCCTGTGGCTCTGGGGGGCTGGGCCTGGGCGGTGCGCGTGGTGCGGAGGCGAGGGGTGGATGGGGTCTGCGTTGAAAGTCTCATGCCTTCACCGTAATTCCCCATGCGGGGTGAAACGCGGCCCAGAGGCAACAGGACGAGGGGGGGTGATTTGACCCTTTCTCAGGGTCAAATCAAGAGTGTATGACTTCACCCAATCTGGTTGGGAAAGGCCATGGGTCATCCCCAGGGGGATGGGACGGCGCACCTTCACCCTGAAATATTTTGGGGCGATTTGTCGTCCTGGTGGGCGAAAACCAGGGGGATGGAGTCATCCCCCTGCGCAGGCGTCTAGACCCGAAAAAACCTCAAGACAGAAGCCTCGGCCAGGTGCTGGGGGAGACTGTTTCTCTGAAGTTGGGGGAAATGGAGCGGTAAGTGTGCCGAGAAAATTGAACGCTGGAGCGTTGCCGCCAGCAAGCTAAAGGGCGGGAGTGTTCCCCCGATGTTTTCGCTGTTTCCCCTCAAGGCCCAATCGCTTACCGCATGGCTTGACCTTCAGCCCACCAGGAGGGAGAGAACGCCGATTTTAGTGCAGTGGCGAATGCGCCTCAAGCGTGTCCACCTCGGGGGCGTCGTGTCGTTCTTACAAACGGCCTGTTGTGGGCCAGGGGTCCCGCAGCCAGGGGCTGTCCGCATCTTCAAGGAGCCACCGCACCGTCTGGGCATAGCCCTTGTTTCTGACCCCCTCAATGATCCCCCCTGACTTCCAGAACTCCGCTCCCGCCCTGAAACTCTGCCCATAGTGTGCCCAGTCCCGGAAGGCCGCGTCCCGCGCCATCTGACCGCACTGTCCCAGCACCCGCCAGCCCTGCGCTTCACTCAGATATCCCAGCGCCACGCCCTGCGCAGCGATGTCCGCCGCCCGCGCTAGATCAAAGGCCAGTCCACCCACCTCGCCCACCTCACTTTCCCACTTGCGCACCACGGCGGCCAGGCGCTTGTTGAGGTCCCCCTTCCTATCCTCCGACTGCAACTGCTGACGCACCGCTTGATAGGGGGCGCGGTGGCCGCTGTCCAGCAGCCAGGCCAGACTGGACAGCGCTGAGGTGTGATCGGTGATGTCCCAGCCCTCCACCAGGGACTGGCGCAGTTCGTCTTCCTTTCCCGCTGGCGGCGTGAACTGGTAGAAGTACTCCAATGGGCGGCCCACGGCGGCATTCTCAAAAATTTGAATCCAAAGCTGAGCGAATGGAGCGCGCAAATTCAGGGCAAAGCGCTCAGCTTCACTGAGAGACAGGGCCGCCGTTTGCACCACCTGTTGGCGGGCTGCCATCTGTTCGGCCTGCTGCGCCTCACGCTCGGTCTTTTCCTGGGCCAGTTCCTCGTTGGCCTCCTGAATGCCCTCGCGTGCGCCTTCAAGCATCGCCTTGCCTGCCCACCAGATGAACGCCAGAACGATGCCCACCACGATGGGAATTACCAGTTGCCATAGGGTCACGCGCGCAGCATATCGTCAGAGCTGTGGGGGCCTGTGACGGAATAAGGAGGGCACAACGGTACTTTGCTTCCGGGTGGGGGAGGGCCCGTGAATCGTCCTCCAAGGGGCTGCATAGTGGGAAAGCTATGTCCGCTGTTTGATCTACCAGCCTTGGCCGTTGTGGGCCGCACAGTCGTGTAGCGCTAGCGTCAAGACGGGGGCATCTGGATTCCCGTCTAACCAGCCGTGCGTACCCCGTCCCAGCGCGCACAGGCCCTCCCCGTAGTTCTTCAGGTCGGGCTGGTGGACGTAGTCAAGTCACCACAAGGTTTTGATGCCCTTAGATGTACGGAAGTTTTTGCGATGGTTGACATGCACAATGGTCAGGGGCTGCAAGCGGGCCATGATGCGCCCGCCAAATATTGCGGCAAG
>NZ_JNIV01000217.1 GCF_000701405.1 Deinococcus marmoris DSM 12784 | reverse complement strand
CACGGCATGCAGGCTCCCGGAGCGGGCTTGAACCAGCGGCTGGAACACCAGGAAAAGCTGGCGGTTCGCGAACGCCTGGCGCAACTCTGCCTCCATGGTCAGGGCTGTCAGTTCGACGGCATGCTCCTCAGCATCGTACCGGGAGACCGTCTGACCGAGCTGTTTGGACCGGTACAGGGCGTCTTCGGCCTGTTGAACGACCGACTCAGCGTCCTGTCCCGATTGAGATTCAGGACTGACGCCGATATGGTATTTGACGTAAAGCATCTCGCCCCGCACGGCAAAGGGCCGCCCCATGATTTGGGTCAACGCCGTAATGGTCGACTCCCCTGAGCCGCCAGGAACACGGAGCGCAAACCCGTTCCCGCCGGCCTGGGCGACGCTGCACTCGGGGAGGTCAAGCTCGAGGCGGCGCGCCACGGCGATCAGCAGTGCGTCCCCCGTGGCGTGACCATACTGTCGGTTGACGTTTCTGAAGTGTTTCAGATCAAGAATAATGACTGTAGGGTGCTGCCCGCCGGCCAGGGTCTGATTCAGCGCACGGACGAAGGCAGGCCGGTTCATCAGATCTGTCAGGCCGTCGACGTAGGCCAGCCGCTCAAGTTGCTTGAGATGTGCGTCGCGCTCAATGACCATGCTGGCCAGACCGGCCAAATGATCCAGTACCGGCTGGGCTTCAATCAGCTCGCCTGTCTCCGGCGGCTGAAGTTCGAGCGCGCCGATACGAACAGCTCCAGCCAGGATATCCGCCGACATTCCTGGTGCGGAGAGGACGCGCGGCGCATCGTCGCAGAGGTGCAGGACGGCCTGGGCCTGCGGGAAGGAGACCTCAAGAGCATTCAGAATCTGGTCCAGGACCTCCTGAAGCGGTGCTCCCTGAGCGCAGAGATGCAATGCCTGGGTCTGCCGGGTGTTCATTGCCAGCCGACGTTGACGATTGGTGTCGTCACGTCCGTAGCCGATCATCCGGTCAAGCTGTCCGTCGGCTCCGAACACTGGCAGGTAATGCCGTTGGTGATACCTGAATTGCCCGTCCGGGTCGCGTATGGCCTCTTCCCAGTTGACCCAGCGGCGACTGCGGGTGGCCTGCGCGAAAAGGCGCTGACGATCGGCGGCCAGTTGCGGATCATGCCCGCGCCAGCGGCAGTATTCGGTGTCAGTCAGTCCAATGATGCCCTGGCGCACCTCGGGATTCCCGATGGCCGCCGGGTTGGCGTAGACGTAGCGTCCCTGCTGGTCGAGCACGGCCACCTGGTAAGGAAGATCCTCAAGAATCGTTTGGTAGAACTTTTTCTGCTCGGCCAGTTCCTGGCGGATCTGCACCTCATCCGTGATGTCCCGCGCCACCACCAGAACTCCGGCCACAAGCGGATCGTCAAGGAGGCTGACCCAGGTGAGTTCCAGGTCTCTCCGGGAGCCGTCCTGATGGCGAACCTGATAGTGACGCCATTCAGGTGCCGGCAGTTCGGCAAAATCGTTTTTGACTCGAGCGGCTTCCTCAAGGGTCAGGAAATTAACCACCGGTTGACCAAGCACCGACATCACTTCGTAGCCGAGGTAGTGATGGACGCTCTCACTGGCGTAAGCAACCTTTCCTTCGGCATCGAGAATCAGGACGAGGTTCGTGACCAGCGCCATAATGTTCCGGGACACCGTTTCAAGTGCTTCCTGCTGCGCCGCCGTCATGCCAGACCCCGCGAGTCTGCTGGCCCACTTCGCGTAGACCTCCAATTCCTGGCCCACTTGACCGTCACTGCCAGAATTTGGAGGAGCCAGGAAGACCCACTGATATCAATCACTGGAAAGCAGATAAGGTGTCTCGTCTTCTGGCACCCATTCAGAGCCGTGCCATGCGGTTCAGAGTTTAACAGCATGTCCTGTTCGGCAAGCCAGAATTGGCCATGTCCCCCCGTGTTGGGGGATGATGAGTGACCGGCCAGCGGCCTTATCGAGGGCATGAAGACAGTCTAAAAAATCCTTCTCTCCGACTTCTTACCCAGGATGTAACTACTCAGCAGGGGGACTTGCGGAGTGGAATCAGATAGAGTAGGCGCATCAAGAACGCTCTTTGCCCCAATTGCCTGATCCTTCAAGCT
>NZ_JNIV01000216.1 GCF_000701405.1 Deinococcus marmoris DSM 12784 | reverse complement strand
GCAGCGCCAGAGGCCAGGGGTTAAGCGCGGTTATCGTTGGAGTCTGGCCTGAATTATACCCGGATAAAACCCGCCTATTTTCTCTTATCTAATCCCTGTTAGGGCTGAGAAATTGCTGGATAATCTGCGTTGCCAGGCGACCTACTCTTCTTTAGGAGAAAAATTATCGTGCTTAAGTTGTTCTAAAACTGGGAGCAGATATTTTTCTTGGTACTCATTAAGTCCTGTTCTAGACATCGCTTGCATGCCAATCTCCTCCGCCTCCTTGAATTTAAGAGCAAAAAGAGATCGAATGAGACGAGTCACTTCAACCGGATCCAAATTGCGACTACGGGCTATTTGAGCAACATCTAATGGTGTTGCTCCTATTTCTATAAGGCGTTGATATTGCTGTTTAATATTCATGTTCATTTCACACATATAAAGGATGCCGTTCTATTCATTCTGAGCTTTGGCATTCACTCTCTAAAGAGACCGTTCCAGCACATCGGCGAAGGTGCGGTCCATGACCCCAACGAGCAGTGCATGGGGCAAGGTCAGGGCAGCAATCAAGGCCAGGTAGAGCGCCGTCAGATCTTCGGCGCTGTGCAGGCGCGGCGCGCTCCACAGGAACAGGCCACCGAGCAGCAGCAGCGCAGCCAGAGTAATCGGCGTCAGGTCCAGTGCCAGCCTTCGCAAACCGCGTAGGCTCACAGGCCGTAAATTGAGTGGTCTGGAGTTGATTTCCAGCAGTCGGCCCAGATGCCGCCAGGCGTGCCACAGCGTAAAATACAGGCCAATGGAGAGTTCGGCAGGCACCTGCACGAAGACCAGCATCAGCAGGGCAACTTCGGTCAGCTCGGTTACAGCGGCCCGGCGACTGGCAGCGCAGCGCACGGTGTCCACCACCGACATGAGCAGCACGGCCACGAAGACCACCGCGAGACCCTGAGTGAAACTGGCACTCCACAGCGGCCCGGCTGACAGGGGCGCGTGGAACGCCTGTGCGGCGCTGCGGGCCAGACGTTCGTAGGCGTCGGGAAAGGCCAGAAAGGGCACAACGATGGGCAGACCGCCGCGCAGCAGCAACGTCGTGCCGCTGTGCCAGGCTCGGGCGCGGCCCAGCCGCCGCTCCAGAAAATCCAGATCGCCGTGCCCCCAGTGCAGCGCCGACGTGAGCAGAAAGCCCCAGTAGGCCACCATCGGCCAGAGGGTCCAGACGCCCAGGTACAGCAGCACCACGCCCAGATAGGCGAGCAGGAACATTCCCCAGCCAGTCCACCTCCGCGTCAGCCGCCAGCCCTGTCGCAGCGGCACCAGGTGGTCTAAGGCCCCATGCGGCAGGCCGAACAGCACGGCACTCAGCAGCAGTGGGACGAGGGCGTAGCGCTCCAGCACCGCCGGGAACAGGCTGTACGTCCACAGTAGGCTGAGCATAGCCACCCAGGGCACGGCAAACAGAAGCAAGAAGGCGGGCTGCTGCCGAGCGCTCTGTGGTGAGGCTGTGAACGGAATCAGCTTGGAGTGCTGGACGTGGGTCACGGCGTACCTCCGGTAACAGGTAAAGCGAAGAGGCATGGACGGTGAACGGGAAGCCTTGCGGGTATGGTTTCTGGTAATCAATAAGAGGCTGGAGATTCCCCAGGTGATTGGACGAAGGGCAACACATGGTTCAGGGACTTTCGTAGTTCTCGTCTTTCGCCCAATCCATCAGGACTCGCCAGAAGCCCCCACGGGCTGCGGGGGATAGGCACGGCCCGAACTAACAACGCCGCCTGACGGGTCTTCAGGCGACGTTGTGGATAGCGTGGCGCTGACCAGCGCAGCTAGGTGATGTGCTCGGCGTCCTGGGTACTCACGATCCAGATATAGGTGGTGGTCAGCAGCGTAATACCCGCATAAATCAGGCGCAGGCCGATCAGGTGTGGCCCCAGCAGGTCACTGCGGAAGAAGTCGAGCGCCACCGCTAAGGCAGCAAGCAACATCAGTCCCAGCGCCACAAGACCCTGGTGGCGGCGCACAAGGATAAACAGAGGACGGGCTTCGGGGGGGGTCTCGGTTCTGGTCTCAGTCCTGGTCATGGGGTCTCCAGCGACGGGCAGCGACGGGCAGCGACGGGCAGCG
>NZ_JNIV01000215.1 GCF_000701405.1 Deinococcus marmoris DSM 12784 | reverse complement strand
GCCGCCTACTGCCGTTTCAGACTACGATCAAATGCCCAAACGGCAAAAATGCCGTTCAGAACACTGTCAACATCAAGTTGTCCAGTACTGAAGGTGACCCCATCGAGCGAGCGTTGATTTCTTACAAGTGAATGAAGTCACGCACTTTAACCTTTCTTTATCGCTGTGAAGCGTTTGATGAACCCTAACTTAGAGGGGTCCATCCATGAAGAAACAATTCCTGTTGTCTGCCCTAACCCTGTCGCTGATCCTGGCCTCCTGCGCCGGGTCCCCGGAATCGAAAGTCACCATAGCCCCGCCTGCCGTAGACTTTCCTGTGCCTGACGACGCCGCCGGACCTGACGGTTCGGGCCAGACCATTCTCACTCAGAGTGATTACAACCGCGACCACCGCGCAGATCACAGCGACGAGGCTGAGGAAATCACGATCATTCCCCCCGATCCCAAGCCGGGCAACCTGCCCACCCGCGCCCGCCTGGGCGAGGCCACCGTTCTTAAAGGCAACCGGCTGAGCGCCCAGGCGCTCCCCGCCAACGCCCAGACCGACAGCGTGGACCTGCGGGTCCTGGTGATCAGCAGCGGGGCAGGGGATTTCGGGCTGGACAGCGCCACCGCCATGTTGCAGCAGGGCGGCGTGCCGTTCGACGTGCTGGACGCCAGCCAGACCCCGCTGGGTCAGGGCAACCTGATCAATGCCGACGGCAGTGGCAAGTACCAGGGCGTGATCCTGACCAGCAATGCCCTGGTGGCCGAGACCAGCCCAGGCGTGTACACCAGTGCCCTGGACAGCAGCGAGTGGGACACCCTGTTTCAGTACGAAGCCGCGTACAAGGTGCGTCAACTGGCGCTGTACGGCTACCCCGGCGTTGCGCCGGAGGACTATGGATTGCGGGCCGTACCTGGCGCGGAAACCTCTACCACGTCCATGCTTCCGAACAGCGCGGGCAAGGGCGTCTTCAAGGACCTGACCGGAACGGCCCTGCCCGTCCAGTATGCCTACACCTATCCGGCCACCGTTGTGGATATCCCCGGTGTCACCACCACGCCCCTGATGACCGATCCACAGGGCCGTGTCCTGGCCGCCACCAGCACCGCCGCCGATGGGCGCGAACGACTGATGCTGACCACCGCCGAGAATCCCTACCTGCGTCACACCCAACTGATGAGTTACGGCCTTGTGCAGTGGCTGACCAGAGGCGTCCACCTGGGCGAACACCGCCGTTTCTTGCAGGTGGACATTGACGACCACTTCTCGGCTGGGGACCACCTGAACGCGCAGACCGGGCAGATCTACCCACAACCCTTCCGCCTGAGCGGCTCGGACCTGCTCTCGGTGCGGGATCAGCAGACCAATATCAGACAGACCTATCCGGTGGCCCAGACCTTCCTGTATGCAATGGCTTTTAACGGTGGCGGCGCTTTCCCCAGTGCTCCGGCCTCATGCAACCTGGGCATCAGCACGCCGGACCTGCTGACCAGCGTGACCAAGTGCGTCAAGGGCAGCTTCGACTGGGTGAATCACACCCGCGACCACTTACGTATGGACGTGATGGACCTTGCGACGGCCAAGACCCAACTCAACGGCAACATTACGATTGCCAACAAGCTGGGGCTGCCCGTCAGCAGGAAGGGACTGGTGACGGGCGAACACAGCGGCCTGGGCAACATGGACCCCAATGACGACGGTACGCAAAACGACAACGGCACCAACCCAATCAAGCAGGATCTGGGGCTGGGCCGCAGCAACCCCAATCTGCTCTCGGCTGCCGTCAGTGCCGGGATGCGGTATATCGCATCGGACCACAGCGTTGCCAGCCAGCGCGACGACTCGTGCGCCACCTGCGGCGTCCAGCACCCGCTGAATCCCAACATCTTCCTGGTACCGCGCTGGCCCACCAACGTGCATTACCATGTCACCACCCCAGACGAGGCGGCAGCCTCTTACAACAGCATCTACGCGCCCGGCGGCATCCGCCCGTACTGGGACCACGCGCTGAGTTACGACGAGATCATGGACAAGGACAGCGACCTGACCCTGAACCACATTCTGGGCGGCCACGCCTTCCCGCACTACATGCACCAGCCCAACCTGCGCCAGTACGCCGCTGGCAAGAGCCTGGCCAGCGACTGGGCACGCGCCGCGCTGGTCAAGTA
>NZ_JNIV01000214.1 GCF_000701405.1 Deinococcus marmoris DSM 12784 | reverse complement strand
CCCAGGCCAGCGTGACCAGTCCAAACAACCGCTCTAATCGGTCAGCGTGGGTCACCGCTGACCGTTCCAGGTCAAAGCCACGCGACTTCATGCTGGCGTGGGGCCTGGACGTGACGCATGTGGACGCGCATATGGGCACTGCCGCGCACCCCAGGTATCTACCTGATCTGCTGGAACTGGCGCTGACGCAGGGCCTTCCACCCCTGTTTCCCCGGCAGACAGCAGCGGACTGGCAGGCGGCGGGACTGACCGGGGAAGATGCCCGGCAGGCGGAACAGACCACCTTTCAACTGGAGGAGCGCGGCGTTCCCCTCGTCGACCATCTGCGGATGTTGCCGCTGGACGTGGGGGGCGATCACGCGGCCCTGACCCGGCAGATGCTGCGCGATCTGCCGCCCGGCATCACGCATTTCATCCTGCATCCCGCGCACGACACGCCTGAACTGCGGGCCATTTGCGGCGACTGGCCCGCGCGGGTGGCAAACTACCACGCGCTGATGGACCCTGCCCTACGCCGGGACGTGCAGAACCTGGGCATCCAGGTCATCGGCTACCGCCCCCTGCGCGACTTGCTGCGGCAAAGAATGGCGGCGGGCGAGGTAAAGCCGTGACCGTTCCGGCGACATCTGCGGTTCCCGTGGAGCTGGACGCTGGCACCTCCTCCAGCACGCGCTGGCGCTACGCGGCCATGAACCTGGGGCTGGTGATCCCGGCGCAGGTATCCAGTTTCTTCTTCCTGTACTACGTCGACCACCTGAAAGTCGATCCAGTGAAATTCGCAGCGCTGATGACTGCTTTTGCCCTGTATAACGCCATCGACAATCCGGTCATCGGCTACCTCTCGGACCGTACCCGCACGCGCTGGGGGCGCCGCATTCCGTACCTGCTGTTCGCCACGCTGCCCACCATGCTGTTTCTGGCCCTGTTGTTCAACGCGCCCTTCGATGCCGTGCAGAACCCGGCGGGCGTGCTGCTGTATTTCGGCGTGCTGTGGGTGCTGTGGGAGACCACCTTCACGATGGTGGGCACGGGCTACCTGTCGCTGCTCCCGGAGATGTTCCGCTCGTTCGCCGAGCGCACCGACGTGTCGGTCAGGATGAACGCCGTGCAGGTGGTGGGCCTGCTGATCGGGCTGGCCCTGCCTCCACTGCTGGCGACCCAGATCGGCTGGGGGCCGATGGGCATCCTGTTCGCGGTGCTCTGCGCGGCGGCCATCTACGGCGGCGTGGGAGCACTCTCAGAAAGGGTAGCGTCGGTGCAGGCCGCTCCCCTGCCCCTGCTGGACGCCCTGCGTTCCACCTTCACCAACCGCAGTTTCCTGACCATCGTGGCCGCCCAGACCATGCGCTTCGTCGCCACCGGCACACTCGCGACGGGGATGGGCTTCTTCGTCAAGTACAGCCTGGGGGCCGAGGGCGGCCTGCTGACCACGCTGCTGCTCGCTATCGCCTTCGTGACGGCAGGGGCGTTGCTGTGGCCGTGGCGGCGCTTCGTGGCCGAGAAATACGGCGCTCGCACCACGCTGTTGCTGGCCTTCACCCTCAGTGGTCTAGCTGTGCTGCCGCTGGCCTTTATCGGAAGCGTTCCTGCGGCCTTCCTGACCACCGCGCTGTTCGGGGTGGGCCTGGCCGGGATGATCCTGATGGGTGACGTGGTGCTGGCCGACGTGATCAACGAGGACGAGCTGCGAACCGGCCAGCGCCGCGAGGGTTCGTATTACGGCCTGTCGGGCCTGATCACCACCCTGAGCACCGGAGTCATTGCTGCCGTGTTCGGCTGGGTGGCGCTGCGTTACGGCTACGATCCAAAGCTGGACGTGCAACCCGACACTGTGGCACAGGGCTTCCGCCTCTTCATGACGGTGCCGCCGCTGATCGGCTCGGCGCTGGCGGTGGTGTTTCTATGGTTTTACCCGCTGCACGGGAAGCGGTTGCAGGACATCCGCCGCCAGTTGGCGGCCCGGCGCGGGGGCTGAAGACGTCACTCACGACGGTGGATGATGCGAGGGAGGGCCGGAGATCAGCAGTCCTGAGCCACCGGGTCTAGAGCCGCCACCAGAAGTGGTAAGCCCTGCTGGGCCAGTGCGTCCATATCAATGGTTCGGACAGTTTTGACCACCCTCAAGCCGCTTTGACCCCCAAATCCAGCGGCCTGGACGGATGTTTTCCTAATTCGGCAAATCGTGC
>NZ_JNIV01000213.1 GCF_000701405.1 Deinococcus marmoris DSM 12784 | reverse complement strand
TGGGATCACCCACAGGCCGAAATATACTTCGGCCTCTTAAATCAACCTTTCTCCGCACCCAGCGCCACTTAAACGCAAGTTGTCCGGTACTGAACGCCAGGGAGTACGGCGATCAGATTCGCGCAGTGGGTGCCAAATTGAAAACGCAGCTTGCCAGTCTGCCCAAGAATCAGCGGGCGCTGGTGACGTGCGAGGGGGCCTTCTCATACCTGACGCGCGATTACAACCTGGCCGAGCATTATCTGTGGCCGGTCAACGCGGAAAAGCGACAGAGAACGCCGCGCCAAATCAAGGGCGTCATTGACGTGGTGCGCGCCTAGAAAATTCCCGCCGTGTTCTGCGAAAGCACTGTGCCGACGCGCGGCATGGAACAGGTGGCGAGGGAAGCCGGAGCCAGATTCGGCGGCGTGCTGTACGTGAATTCGCTGACCGACACGATAGGACCGCTGCCGACCTACCTGACCCAGCCGCAAAAGGACGCCGACACCACCACGAAGGCACTAACCTCGAAGGAATTTCTGTGCTGAGGTTCTCCGCCGCTGAGGCGTGCTGAAGCATAAAGCGGCGTCTGCGTAACCGCCCTGGGGCTAGCGGCACGCTGGATCAGTGTTACGCTCTCTTCTCACAGCCCTTCTTCCTGCTCAAGCAGCCAAGATGTTTGCTCACGCGGGCGTTTGCCCTGTTGGGCGTTTGAGGTTCCACAATCCAAAAAGGCTCATCCTGGGTTCCGGGGAGCTGAGGTCAGAAGTAGAGTCAACATCGGCTCCAACAGCGAAAACCCGCGACAACGGATGTTGTGCATGGCCTGAAAGAAGGCCAGATAGAGCGGCAACCAGCGCTGCGAAAGGCCCCTATGAGGACGCAGCCACGAGCGGAGTAAGCTCCACACGCCTTCAATCGTGTTGACGTGGACTTCGTTGATGCCATCGCCATCGTCATCGCGCGCCCACTCCCGGTCACCGTGGTTCACGGTGACGTGTGTGTAGCCCCAGGCGGGCAACCGGGCGTAGATCGCGTATTCATCGGTATTGACGACACTGCCTGCCTGAATCGTGTTCAGGATGTGGGGCTGGATGGTCCACTGCTGAACGTTGTCACAGAGGTGGAGCGCAAGTTGTCCACCCCGCTCAATCATCCCCAACACCGGGGGTTTGTCGGACGCGGCGGTGCCGCGTCCTCGCTTGCCCTTCAGGCGTCGTCTGCGTCCAGGACGGGATTTTTTTTCACCAGATCACTCTGGCCCTTATGACCAGCAACGAGATACACCTCGTCGATCTCGACCGTACCTGAGAGTGTGGGCGTGGTAGACGCGTCCACCACGCCCTGCCGGAGACTACGGGTCATGTCTTGAGCATCATCTTCATTCAGGCTGAGTTCGTGGGCGATCTGGCGGTTGCTCAGGTTCAGACCCATCAGATACAGGCAGGCCACCCACTGCCGCAGGGGCTGGTGGTGACCAGCGAAGACGGTGCCCGTCAGGTCATCGAATTTCCGCTGGCAGTTCAGACAGCGATATCGCTGTCTGAACCTCTGGGTGTCGTCCCGGCCCTGTTTAACCACATGCGGCGCGTGGCAGTGCGGGCAGTCCACGCCATCGGGCCAACGGAGTTCCCGCACGACCCTGAAGCATTTTTTGTCGTCCAGGAGCTGAATTAAGCTCAGCATGCCGATAGTTTATCAGAGCACCCTCAGCTCCCTAGAATCCAGGAAGAGCCTCCAAAAAACGGAGATGACGTCAGCGCCCATCCGCACTTGATTCCAGGATTAGCAGAATGTCTGAGAAAAAGGAGACAGGCGAAATCCCGATGATCTCACCAAAAGTCCACTGAGACTCACCGGACCCTCACTGCAATTCTACTAGCCAGAGGCCCTCACTGGAAATACACCGAACATCACTGGGGCGCGACGGCCACCGATTTGCTGCCGGTCAGGCTCAGGGCGGCAATCCTGTACGCGCCGTAAGTGGTTCCGGTGTTTGCCCCGGTCAGGCTCACAGGCGTAGCGCCAGCCGCGAGGTTGTTGAGAGCCACCGTGTTGGTCTTGCGGTTCCACACGCCCCGCAGGGTGCCTGCCGCCTTGGCTTTTTCCTCCAGCGTACGGCTCTTCATGTAGTCGCCCAGTTGATCCCATTTGTAGGTGTTCAGCGGCAGGGTGCTGTACTGGCTATACTTGACCAGCGCGGCGCGTGCCCAGTCGCTGGCCAGGCTCTTGCCAGCGGCGTACTGGCGCAGGTTGGGCTG
>NZ_JNIV01000212.1 GCF_000701405.1 Deinococcus marmoris DSM 12784 | reverse complement strand
GCTTCGTGCCAACCTGAACAACATCAATCCCCTGGTGAGTCTGGATGACGTTCGCCACGCTGCCTTTCCGATCCCAGCTTAGCGGGATGCACCCGCATCGCCGGGCTTGCTGTCCTTGGCCCAGAAATACAGCGGCTTGCCGTCATAGGTGACCTGAAGTGCGCCGTCCTTGCGGGTGGTTGTCCCCAGTTTGCTGCCTTTCTCGGCGGGCAGGTAAGCGGTCAGCAGCGGCGGCCAGGCGGTAGCGCAGCCGTCATAACAGGTACTGACACTCTTCTCGTCCTTGGTGAACAGATACAGGGTCATGCCGTTCGGGGCAACCAGATATTCACCCAGCTCGCCGCCCTTGGCCGTGCCGACGGTGGGGCCGGGATTGACCGCGTACCAGACCTTGCCCACGTCCTGCCCAGTGGTGTCGCCCGCCTTCTGGTCCCGCACCCAGTAATACAGGGGCCAGCCGTTGTAGGCCACCTGCCGCGCGCCGTCTTTACGTTTGACCAGACTCAACTTGCCGGGCATCCCAGCGGGGAGTTTGGGCAAGGCATCGGTCAGCAGTGGGGGCCAGGCCACGGCGCATTGCTCGTAGCAGTTGGTCACATTCGGCGTGTCCTTGGTGTACAGGTACAGGGTCATGCCCTTGTCGCCAGTCAGGATGCTGCCCAGCTTGGCGTCCTGGCGCAGCTCAAGTTGCGGGGTGGCGGCACTGGCGAGCGAGGTGCTGGCCAGGGTCAGGCTGGCGAACAGGGCGAGGGCGGCGGTGCGGACAGTCTTGGTCTTGATCATGGGGAGCCTCCACTCCTAGAAACGCGACGGAGGGCTGTTTGGATTCAAACTCACCCTTGACCTCAATTCAGAGGCTGGCCCACCCCAGGATCAGTGTCGGTCTGGTCTGTCCGGTCATGTCGCGCCCGGCATCTTCCAGGCTGACGCACACGTAATCGCCGCCGCGCACGCTGGCGGCCAGGACGCCGTGGGCGCTGCGGGTGGTGGGGGTCAGGGGATCGCCGCGTTTCCAGTTGGAGGCCACCCAGACCTGATAGACCTTGCCCGGCGCGGGCGGTGGCAAGACGAACAACACCTCGCGGCTGGGCAGCAGCAGCAGGTGTCCGGCGGTGGGCTGGTCTTTGGCCCGCAGACCCACCACGGACACCCCCGGTTGCGCCAGCCAGCCCGCCACCTGACGCTGCTCGGCGCGCAGGGCGTTGGCCTGAACCTGCTGCCAGCCGCCCCAGCCGATGGCCCCCGCACCCAGCAGCGCGAGAACGACGGGCAGGGCGAAGGCAGATGGGCGGGGAGAGACAAACCGTTTTCTACCAGCAGGCGCGCCAGGAGCTGCCCGCGCTGGCAGCCGCAGCGTTCGGCGCAGCGGCGGCACTTCGCCCACCAGTGGCAACGCCTCCACCTGGGCCACGAGTTCAGCCCGCCACGCCACCACCCACGCCCTGCACGCCGCGCAGCCCAGCAGATGGGCCTCGGTCTCAGCCTGCGCCGGGCCGCCCAGATCGCCCACCGCGTAGGCCCGCAGCACATTCATGTCGGGGTGCGGGGCGCTCATGATCCCTCCAGGGTACGGCGCATCCTCGCCAGCGCGCGTCGCACGCGTGTTTTGACCGTCCCCAGCGGCAGGGCGTGCGCGGTGGCGATCTCGCCGTGGCTGAGGCCCAGGAAGAACGAATCGTGAATCAGCGCTTGATCGTGTTCGGACAGGTGAATCAGCGCGCCCTGAACCACCATACGGGTGTCCAGCTCCGACCCGGAGCTGGGAGACGGCACCTCGCCCAGCAGATCTTCGTCGCCGTCCAGCAAAGGCCGCGCGCCCCGCGCCCGCAGGCGGCTGAGGGCCTCGTTGCGGGCCACCGTGTACACGAAGGCGCGCGGCGAACCCAGTTCGGGCCGATACTGGTGGGCGCGCCGATAGACGCGGTCAAACGTGTCCTGTACCACCTCCTGCGCCTCCTCGCGGTCTCCCAGCAGCCTCCAGGCCAGGGCGTGAACATGCCCGCCCAGCCGGGCATACAGCTCGGTCAGCGCGGCCTCGTCGCCGTGGCGCAGCCGCAGCATCAGCGTGGGTTCGTCCGTCATGCGTCAACCATCATGGACTTCCATACAAGGATACGCACAGCAGGGGACATTGGATTCACCCAGACGATTTTTGTTGACGCAGCGACAGGGCCTCAAGTCGGTTAAGCCGTGAACAGCAGTGGTGGGGAGGTGGTGTTGCCTGGAATGTTCAGTACCGGACAACTTGCGTTTAAGTGGTGCTGGGTGCGGAGAAAGGTTGATTTAAGAGGCCGAAGTATA
>NZ_JNIV01000211.1 GCF_000701405.1 Deinococcus marmoris DSM 12784 | reverse complement strand
GGTATCCACTTGGTGGTTCTCTTTGCCTAGTATCGGGATGTGAAGTTCCCGGTGGCCTATCGGGTGTACAAGGGGAAAAGCACGCCCACACCCACTACGTTGGCGCGCGAGATGCTTCGCACCATCCCCGATTTCATCCGCTCCCCGTTCCGCATCCGGGTGTTGGCTGACAGCGGTTTTGAAGCAGCCGTATTTCTGGATGAGGTGCGGCAACTGGGCTTTGAGTTCGTTGTGGGCGTTCGCACCACTCGGCGCACCGAGCGGCGATATCGATCTGCTCGTCAGCTTGACCATGCACAACCTGCTGGCTTATGGCCGTGGCGGGGCGCACACCAGCCCCACACCATACGCAGCTACACCACTGGCGTGCGGGCCTACCTCGCCTACGCACTGACCCTCGGCTGGAAGCGTTTGACCGAACACGACACGGACCTAACCATCGGATACATCCGGGGATTGGAGGGGCAGGGGATGAAGCCAGGGACGATCAACTCGCGCCGATCCGCCGCCCGTGCCCTGTACCGGACGCTGCGGTGGGCCAACGTGCTGGAGGGTGACCCGTTCGCCGACACCCCGCGCGCCCATGACACTGAGGACAAGTGGACGAAGCTGGAGGCGTACTCGCGGGAGGACATCAATGCTCTGCTCGCCCTGGCGGACGCGGACGAAACGCGGTTCTTGCTCTTGGGCGCACATGGGGCGCTGCGGATGTCTGAGCTGATCGGTTTAAGGTGGCAGCACATTGACCTCCTGAAACGGGTGATGGTGGTGACGGGCAAAGCGCGGAAGACGGCGACGGCGCACCTCACCGCAGCGCTGACCGAGTCGCTGTCGCAGGTGCCGGAGGAGGAGAGGGAAGGGCCGGTGTTGGCCTGGTAGAACCAGAAGACGGTGCGGCTGGTCCTGCGGAGTCTGTGCAGCCGGGCGGGCGTGAAGTACGAGAAGCGCCACGTGCATGGGCTGCGGCACTCGGCGGCCACCATGCTCCTAGACCAGTGCGGCGACCTCTTCGTGGCGGCCCCACACCTGCGGCACAGCTCCATCAGCACCACCGAGGTGTACGCAAAGCTCTCCAGCACGAAGCTCACCGACGCCCTGGCAGGCTGGGATGCAGCAGAGGATGCCGCCGACTGACCCCGACATCAGCAGCGCCCAGGAGACGGTCCCTGGGCGCTTTTTCTGGCCGATATTCGGCCCGACATCTGAACTTATTGGGGGAGGCGTCCGTGATTGTCTCATGCGTGGGCTTGGCCAGATCGCCCATGCTGAGAGTGCCGTAAAAACTGCTTTATAGTTCCTCTCATGGAAATCACTGGGAAGATTGACCCACTTACAGGAGCACGATTTTTTGCCGCGCTTTTGGTCTTTATGTACCACCAGCCGTGGATGGAAACGGCCAGCAGCCCTACCGCCCGATGGATTTATTCCACGATGTTTTCTGACGGTTACATGGGGGTCAGTTTCTTTTTCATTCTGTCTGGTTTTATTCTTACCTATACGTATCAGGAGCGCCTTAGAAAATCCGACGCTGGGAGTATGAAAAAATTCTTCATTGCGAGGTTCGCGCGCATTTACCCGCTACATGCGCTCACTTTCCTTATTTCGCTTCCCATTGCCATCTACAGCTCTAAAGGGCTAATCAATTCACTAGTGGCCGGCGTATTTAATGCCTCCCTCCTACAGAGTTTTCCGCCGGTCAGGTGGATTTATTTTTCGTTCAACGGTCCGTCATGGAGCATCTCCGACGAGACATTTTTTTATGCCCTGTTCCCCTTCCTGCTGGTTCTCACAACCAGGAATCTAAAGGTTTGGATCGGAGCGGCCATTGCGCTTTTTCTCGTGCTGTTGATTGCGGCCTTACAGATCCCGAACACTGAGCTTTCCCATTGGTTTTTCTACATCTTTCCGGTGACCCGGCTGTGGGACTTCCTGGTCGGTATTCTTTTGGCCCGGCTGGCATTCGCGCTCAGGCCCAGGCTCCAATCCAGCGCCCTGCCAGATGTGGGCGTGTGGGCGGCCCTCGGTCTTCTAGTGGTGCTTATCGCCTTTCACAACGACGTGCCGCAAAACCTCCGCTGGTCTTTGTACTATGCCCCAGCATTCGCACTGCTCATTTTCTCGCTTACCTTTAGCAAAGGTGTTATTGCCCGGCTGTTAAGCCAGCGCTGGCTTGTATACCTAGGCGAGATGTAACTACTCAGCAGGGGGAGGCGAGTTCAAGTTGCTAGCGCACCACTCTGATGGGCCGAGTGTACCTCTTGGGGCGTGCGATACCCCAACACTTTTCGGGGTCTGTTGTTCA
>NZ_JNIV01000210.1 GCF_000701405.1 Deinococcus marmoris DSM 12784 | reverse complement strand
TCTTAAAGAACTGGAGCGGGAACTCGAAATTGCACGACAGGAACGGGATATCCTGAAAAAAGCACTGGCCTTTTTCGCCAAGCAACCCTGATTTTTCGCTTCATCGAGCGGCACGAGGATGAGTTCCCAGTGGAACGCATGTGTCGGGTTCTCGATGTCAGCATCAGTGGGTATTACGCTTCGCGGGGAAGGCCGGACAGCGAGAGAGTGACGAAAGACCGTCTGTTGATGGTCAAAATCAGGCCAAGCTTCGAGGACAGTCGGGGGACGTACGGCGCGTTGCGCATCAAAGCCGACCTCTGCGAGCAGGGGGAGCAGGTGAGCCGTCAGCGCATCGTGCGTCTGATGCGACAAGCTGAGCTTGTCACGCGGGGAAAGCGAAAGTTTCGGACGACGACCAAAGCGAAATCTTCCCATCCAGTCGCAGAAAATCTTCTTTCCAGGAATTTCGACGCTGATGGTCCGAATCAGAAATGGGCGACGGACATCACGTATTTACCCACCCGGGAGGGTCGGCTGTACCTGGCCACGGTCATGGACCTGTACTCGCGGAAAATTGTCGGCTGGCGTCGGGCCGTCCCGAGCCGTTGGGCATTGAATGAGCGACTTCACACGCCGCTGTGACCAGCGGCGTTAGGAATGGCCGTAGAGTGTCGACAGCCACCAGGAGGGCTACTCCACCATTCAGACAGGCGGAGCCAGTACACGAGTGAGGTGTACAAGCAGGCGCTAGACAGACTGCACGCGGTTCAGAGCATGAGCGAGAAAGGAGAATGCTGGGACAACGCCGTTCAGGAGAGCTTTTTCGCGACGTTGAAGACGGAACTGGAACTTGGAAAGGCGCAGTGGGGTCGTGCCCAAACACGAACGGAGGTCTTCGAGTGGATTGAGGTGTTCTATAACCGCCAGCGTCGTCACTCCGCGTTAGGCTACCGGTCCCCGGCGGCCTTTGAGGAGCAAGCCCCCATCCCGAACTGAGCCTCCACCAAACCCTTGACAGATCAGTTCGCTTGTGGGTGGCAAGGATAGACCCGACAAGCAAGGTTTGAGCGTTGATCCAGGTGGGCTGGGTAAACATCTCGGCGAAAGGGGCGATAACATCGGTGAACCCTCAGTACCCGACAGTTTCTGCTCCTATGGTCTGGTGCGGCATCCAGAGTTGAATCAGATCAAGCAGTTCATCTCCCGAAGCCCCGACTTGACGGGAAGACGCCCGGACGAGCGACCGGAGGCCCAGGGTCACAACACTCCATGCGCGCCGTCCGTGTTTTTTGAGGGTTATATGCTGGCTGATGCCCACCAGGACGCTCCAGACATAGGCCAGGGTCAGCAAACAGAGCAGCCGCGTCACATGACCGGGAAGCGTCATGTGGGTGTTTTCCAACTGGAACCCCTTCGTTTTCAGCGCCCGGAACAGGCATTCGATCTTCCAACGCTGGCGGTATCCCTTCAGAATGTGCTGGCCCTTGGTGGCATTGCTTGCCACGATCAGGGGTTCCCCCTGATCTGTCCGCGTTAGGACCACGTTCATCGGCAAGCCATAGACCACTGCATTGTCGATCAGCATGGCTTTTTCATCGGGTTGGAGTCCCTCCAGCCACTCGCCCGCAGGCAGATCATCAATGCGCGCATCCACTCGCAGTCTCACCGTGATGGGGAGCCCACGCTCAGCCAATCCCTGAATCCACGCCTGGCCGATGAATTCCCGGTCTGCGTAGATCGTGGCAACGTCGCAGCAGTCCAGCAGCGTTAGCGCCTCGTCCAGCAGGGTCAGCCGGGTCCTCGTCCCGCTGTTGCCGCTGTGCGGCAGCAGCTCGAACAGCAGTGGTACGGCCACGCCCCGCCAGTGAACAGCCAGCACCAGTGCATTCACGTCAGTCTTGCCCAATTTCCAATTTGTGCGGTCCATGCTGAACTCCCGCCGTTTTCCGTCGGGGAGGAGGGCCAGCACCAGACGGGCGACATCCAGAGGACACAACGGATGCTGGTGAAAGAACCGCTCAATCTGGCGGATGACGGAAGCCGTTTGAGCGTTGCCGGGGCAACGCTCGGCCAGTGCCGCGTGGCGAACGTCTTTGGCCCCAATCAGCGCCAGGACGAGCAGAGCGAGCAGTTCCACCTGATTTTTCGGTATTGGGGGAAGTGGGAAACGAAGCAGAGACTCAGCGATTTCAGGGCATTGGGAGACGCGCTCTGTTCTCGCGTACTGGACGACGGATTTCAAGTCCCTTCTAAAACTGTCGGGTACTGAGCCTGCTGCCGCACGCCCGCCACCCGCAAAGATCCGGCGAGCAGGGGAAGAAAATCGTCTGCATCGCATTTTTCGGCCACCGTAAAGCGGTTGGCT
>NZ_JNIV01000209.1 GCF_000701405.1 Deinococcus marmoris DSM 12784 | reverse complement strand
AGCCGCTTCTGGATCGTCCCGACCCTGGACAAACAGGCGTATCAGCTCGTGATGGCCGCCTTTGCCGTCAGTGTGGGTGCGGGCGATGAGCATCATGTGCTGGTGGTGGAAGACAATGGCGGGTTTCATGTCCCTGCATCGCAGGGACATCCCCCAGGCATCACCGCTGTCCGCCTGCCCTCCTACGCCCCTGAATTGCAACCCGTTGAGCGCCTCTGGAAGCTGACGGATGCCACCGTCGCCAATCGCTGTTTTGACACCCTGGACGAGTTCCAGACCGTGTTGGGTGAGCAGTGTGCCTGGTTGGAGACACAACCCGATCTCCTCACCCAGCACACCCTATTCCACTGGTGGCCTCTGTGCGGCAATTAATCGGAATCCGTATCACCCCAGGGCGCGGCGAAGGACCACGGGCCTTCGCCAGGCTGCAAGACGGCAAACAACATCTTCTTGCCAACAGGACGGTACTGTCTGCGGCCCGCCGCATCCGGCTCGTTGAGGGCCTCGCCGTAACGGGTTTTGAAGGTGGCCGCTTTGAGGAGATAGGTGTTGTAGCCCTGTTCAACCGAGTCCGGGCGGCACAGATCAGTGGCCACCATGTCGCCCTCTTCTGCGGGCTTGCTGCGGGTTTCCTCGCCCTAGCCGTAGACCACGGAAACCACCACTTCTCCCACCCTGGCTGGGCGGGCCACGATGATCTTCTGCTTGGCCGCTGTCCCGACACGGCTGGCGGCCTGCGCTCCGGCAAACCAGACCTTGATGTCGATGGGTTTGGCCGTAGCCAGCGGTTCGGCCATTTCTGCCGTCTGTGAAGGCGCACAGCCCATCAGCAGCATTGAAGAAACCAGGAGACCAGTGACGCTCAGCATGGTTCTGTTCAAGTTTTTCTCCCCCACCAGAGCTTATGACGCGCAGTGGACCCTGTGGCATCGCGCCCGTGCCAATAGCGAGTGAGTGAAGTTGGTCCTTGCTCCTCCATCCCTGCCATCACTTCTGCCCGGAACGCCGCGTCCTGGACGTAGCGCAGGATCTACGATCCCATTTTGACCCAAAGAAAAAGCCCCACACTCGGTGGGGCGGTGTTCCTGCCTCACTCGGGCAGGTCTTGCTGTTGAAGCCAACCTAACCCGCGCTCTGTCACAGGAGCATGACGTCCGTCCCGCCCTTGAAGGAATGCTCTGCCTACCTTCCAGCCGTTGAAAAACGCCCAGCCAGGCGGCAGGTGGACTGACACTTTGAACGCCAGGCTCAGTCCACCTCACTGCGTCCAATCCTCAATCTTCAAGCCTGGCACCCGCGCGAACTCGCGGGTGTTGTTGGTGACCAGGATCAGGCCGTGGGCCAGGGCGGTGGCCGCAATCTGAAAATCCAATGGCCCGATGGGTTGTCCGGTCTTCTCCAGCCCAGCCCGGACGCGCCCGTAGGCGTCCGTGACCTGCGAATCGAAGGGCAGCATCACCAGTTGCGAGGCGAAGTTCAGCACGGCGGCGAGGTTGTGGTCCACGCGCGCACTTTTATAGACCCCGTGCAGCAGCTCGGCCTCAGTGACGGCGCTCAAGCCCACCTCACCGGGACGTAAACCGTCAAACCGCGCCCGGACGGTTGTCGGTCGGTCTTTGATGATGAAGATGCAGATGTTGGTGTCGAGCAGGTAGCGCAGGGGCGGGGTCAAAACGCCTCGCGCTCCTGCGTCTCCCCTTGCTCACGGCCTTCCGGGAGAAAGTCATCTCCGATTCCGGCCAGGGCGTCGAAGGCAGAAGCGAGTGTGGCTTCCCGCCTGATAGGTCTGAGGATCAGCACGTCACCGTGGCGGATGATTTCAACCTCATTGACATCCAGCCGCATTTCGTGGGGAAGGCGGACGGCCTGGGAGTTGCCACTCTGAAAGACTTTGGCTGTAGTCATGTTGGACCTCCGTATCTACATAAAAGTATATACCCATTCGCAATCATCGACACTGTAAAGGGTGTTGAACATCCGTTCGTGAGTCAAGTGCGACCGTTACGCGACAGCAGCTCGCCCCTGAGGCCACACGATGAGAACGGGCAAGGTGTTCACGGGAGTGCGGGTCAACACCATGCGCGCGCGGCCTGCACGCCTGCTTCGTGCGGCGGTCACTTGCAACTGAAGTAAGCTGCTTAACTTCAACTCCACATTCTCGAGGCAACCCAAGGACAGTGTTTTATCTGTCCAGCACGCGTTTAACCTGCACAGCGCTCCATGGGCCACCTTTGCGGGTTCTGAAGCCGTGGGCCTCGAGCTGGGCGGCCGTGGCCCGAAGACTGAGGCCCTGGCTGCGCAGCGCGCCGGCGTAGGCTGCAACGGTCCGCATGTCCGAGATGGCCCTGGCCTT
>NZ_JNIV01000208.1 GCF_000701405.1 Deinococcus marmoris DSM 12784 | reverse complement strand
GCCGCTTTGACCTTGTTTGGCAGTACTGACCCGGTAGTAGGCGACGGCGGGGGTGGTCATGGAAGTATGTTACAGGGCTCATGGGAGCGTTCAAGACCTGTAACAGCCGGATAACCACTGATTAACCGCTGGTGTCTGTGAGTGGCAGATCAGGCGTCAGCGCGGATTGAAGATTCGGGGCTGGCAGCTCGCTTTCCGTCCACCCTCATAAAATCTGTCAGGCCGCCAGCTTTCCGCACACGTTCTGCATCTTTGGGAAGGAGTTTTCGAACATTTACTTCGCCCATGAAGCTGAGGACGCCTCAAAGCAGATAACTAGAAATATTATTTTCTAGAGAGTAAGATATTAATATGCCTAAAATCATCGCTATCGGCAATATGAAGGGAGGCGTCGGGAAGACCACCACGGCGGTCCATCTCGCCCAGCAGCTAGGGAAAAAGCACAAGGTTTTGCTATTGGACGCTGACGAGGAATTGCAGTGCGCCCTGTCTTGGCGCGAGGGTGACTACGCCGCCTGGCGTTTTGATGCCCTGCCCTACCGGGAAGCTACGGAGAAGATGACTCTGAACTATGACTATCTAGTAATCGATACCAAGGGGAATGAGCAAGGAGGCGATCTGGTCAGCCTTGCTCAGGACAGCGATCTGCTGGTTGTGCCCACCAAACCCGACGGCCTTTCTGCCACCGGACTGATGAAGACTTTGGCCCCTTTGGTGTCTGATGGGATTCAGAATTACCGGGTCTTGATCGTGGCCAACATGGGCGGGCGAGGGGAGGAACTACGGGAGGCTTTGGCAGATCAGGATGTGCCGGTGCTCAACACGGTGGTTCGTCACAGCACGGCCGTCGGAGACGCGGCTGAGCGCCAGCGTCCGCTAGAGGCCTATACCTCGCACAAGTACGCCAAGCTTGTTGATGCGGACTACGCCGCCGTCACCCGGGAGATCCTGTCTAATGTCCGCTGATCGCAAGGCGCGCTTCAGCAATCTAGCCAGACTCAAAGGGGCTGAAGCGGCCTTGCCGGCAACAGAGGGGCCTCCTTCTCCAGAGCCGCTGGAGCCGGAACGGGTTCAGTTCGGCAGCAAGCTCAGAACGGACCTGAAGATGAAATTGAAGGTGGCGTCCGGGTACGAGGGGCGAACTCAGGTGGACATCCTTGAAGAGATCATCGAGAAGTACCTTCAGGAGCGCCATCCCAATCTCTAGATAATAATATTATAAGATATATCGTTATCTTATAATATTATTATCTAGAAAGTTAGATTGGAGAATACCCGTCCTGAACCAGTGGTAAGCGGGAAGGCTATACCGTCAGCAAAGGAGGGGAGCCATCAAGCGTCGCAAAAAGTATCTCCACACCCGGGATCCGAAAACGGGCAAGCGTCTGCTGGCGCACCGGGTGCTGGCTGAGCTGCTTCTCGGCCGTCCACTCCTGCCCCGTGAAATTGTCCACCACCGGGACGGGGACAGCACCAACAATGCCTCTGAGAACCTTCTCGTCCTCCCCAGTCAGCGTTACCACGCCCATGCCGAGTTTCACATGCGCCGCCAGAAGACGGGGATGCCAAGCCTGTTCCCGGAATTGTTTCAAGGGATCAAGCGCCCACCTGGGCCTGCCCCAATATTGCGTAGTCGAGGCTTATCTCCATCTGCGCAAAACTGGGTCACCTTCAATCGGCGCTGAGAAGGGTTCAGTTGGACTTTCGAGAATTGCCGTCCGAGCCGCGAGAAATCAGGTTGACAACATCGTGAGCGCAGGTTGTAGTTCCCAGCCTCAAGTCACCCAAATATCCAAAGTTGAATATCTCTTCTGCACATACCATATTGTTTAGTATGGAAATAATCGCTCTTCCTGTTGCCGCCAGCCTGATGGTTCTGGCCCTCCTACATGCTTACTGGGGCACGGGTGGACTGTGGCCTGGATCCAGCCGTGACACGCTGGCCGCGCAGGTCTTTGGCGGCCCCCCCGGGACACCGATGCCTTCTGTCACCGCCTGCTACGCGGTGGCTGGACTGCTGATCCTGGCGTCATGGCTGGTGCTGGCCGCATCCGGCCTGCTGTCGGCAGCGGGGTGGCCCACTGGCCTCATCCGGTCAGGCGCATTCGGGGTGGCCGGCGTCTTCGTGCTACGGGGCGGCCTGGGGTACGCGCTGCCGCGCCTGACTTCAGGCAATCCCACCTTTGCCCGGCTCAACCGCGCAATCTACTCGCCGTTGTGTCTGGGCCTGGGTGCGCTGACCCTGCTGAGCTTGTTAGGCTAAGGCGGTGACGAAGCGGCGGGGCAAAGCAGACTGGCTGGAACTGGGCTTGAAACTGCTGCGGGACGAGGGCGAACAGGCGCTGACCCTGGAACGGCTGTGTCAGGACATGGGCCTGACGAGGGGTTCGTTTTACCA
>NZ_JNIV01000207.1 GCF_000701405.1 Deinococcus marmoris DSM 12784 | reverse complement strand
TGTGCCTGGCTCGAAACCCAGCCGAACCTCCTCTCCCAGCAGACCCTCTTTCACTGGTGGCCTCTGTCAAGAAATTAATCGGAGTCCGTATGAGGGGTTAACCGCAAGCCGCCACCCCGCAACCTCCATACAAATCCCCACCCCCGCCCGGTGATAGCCTGACCACGATTCAAAAATCCAGCCCGGTCCCGCGAGGTGTTCATGACGCATGAAGCAGTCCTTCCGCCCGATGTCGCCGCCGCCCCTGCCGACTTCACCTATGACCTGCTGGTGATCGGCTCTGGCCCCGGCGGGCAGCGTGCGGCCATTCAGGCGGCCAAGCTGGGCAAGAAAGTGGCCGTGGTGGAGCGCAAGGCGGTGGTTGGTGGGGTGTGTACGAACACCGGAACCATCCCCTCGAAGACCTTCCGCGAGGCGATCATGCATCTCAGCGGCTACAACGAGCGCGGGCTGTACGGCGCGAGCTACAGCGTCAAGGACGACATTGGCGTCGAGGACTTGCTGCGCCGCACCACCAGCGTCATCGGTCATGAGCTGGATGTGGTGCGCGCCCAACTGCACCGCAACCGCGTGGAGGTCATCTCTGCCGAGGCCAGTTTTATCGGCCCACACACGCTGCGGCTGAAGGACGTGCGCGGCAAGGGCCACAGCGACTCGTGGCGCGATGTGACGGCCCGCCAGATCGTGATTGCGGTGGGCACCAAGGCGGCGCGCGATCCGGGCATTCCCTTCGACGGCAAACGCATTCTGATCAGCGACGATATTCTGGATTTGACAGAGCTGCCGCGCACGGTGGCGGTGATCGGCGGCGGCGTGATCGGCTGCGAGTACGCCAGCATGTTCGCCGCGCTGGGCGTGCGCGTCACGCTGATTGACAAGCGCCCGCGCCTGCTGGACTTTATTGACCATGAAATCACCGATATCCTGGCCTACCAGCTTCGCCAGAACCGCATGACTCTGCGGCTGGGCGAGGCGGTTCACAAGGTTGAAAAGGTGCAGGGCGCACGCGGCGAGCAGGTGCGGATCGTCCTGGCAAGTGGCAAGGAAGTGACCTCCGATCTGGTGCTGTATTCCATCGGGCGCATCGGGGCTACCGCGCGGCTGAATCTGGAAGCGGCGGGCCTGAACGCGGATTCACGCGGGCGCATCGACGTGAACGCGCATTACCAGACCGCCGTGCCGCACATCTACGCGGTGGGCGATGTGATCGGGTTTCCGTCTCTCGCCAGCGTGAGCATGGAGCAGGGTCGCCTGGCCGCTTGCCACGCCTACGGTGTTCCCACCCAGAGCGTGCCGGAGCTGTTTCCCTACGGCATCTACACCATTCCCGAAATCAGCACGGTGGGCAAGAACGAGGAAGAGTTGACGCAGGCTGGCGTGCCCTACGAGATCGGCAAGGCGCAGTACCGCGAGATTGCGCGCGGGCAGATCATCGGTGACGAGCAGGGCACGCTGAAGCTGATCTTCAACATGGACACGCGCGAGCTGCTGGGCGTGCATATCATCGGCACGGGCGCGAGCGAGCTGATCCACATCGGGCAGGCGGTGATGGCCTTTGGCGGCACGGTGGATTACTTCGTGAACACGGTGTTCAATTATCCCACCCTGGCCGAGTGCTACAAAACGGCGGCCTTCGATGGCATCAACCGCCTGGGCAGCACCCCCACGCTGGAGCCGAAGCTGGAACCGCCGCAGGAAGTGGGGGCGGTGGTGTGAGCAGGGTGGAGAAGCCCTTGCCGCAAGTGAATATTGAGGCGAATATAGAAGCCTTCTTTGAAAATCCGTCAGGGAACTATTGTCTGCCAGACAAACGCAATGCCTCCTTTGATTACTGCTACAATTATTTTCAGGGCTTCCGCAAAGACAATAAAATCTCCGAAATTGCTTCGGACGAAAACTTGGAAATGAGCTGTCTCCAAATTGGCTTTTATCTGGCAAGCTGGGGAATGCTGAGGGGTTCGGCTTTCCTTTCGCAGAAGAGCGTGGCTCATTATTCAAAGCTAATCAAGTACATATCCGAGTTCCAAGAGGACTTCTGGGCAATTGATGTTGCGGATTATAATAAGACAGGTGTTGCAGAGAAAATCTTAAAGTGCGAAAAGCAGATCAGAGAGATAGTGTCCGAAGGAACTGGAAAAAAACGCATAGCAAGTGAAACGCTGACCACCAAAATTATGCTTGGCGTTTTTGGCAACATTCCTGCGTTTGACAGTTATTTTTTGAAGGGCTTTGAGAATATTTATATTAGTGAGGCCGCACTTAAAAAAATCTACAATTTCTATTCGGAAAATATCAATATCTTGGATCGTTACGAGATACCTACAATTAGAGGCGAGTTCAAGTTGCTAGCGCACCACTCTGATGGGCCGAGTGTACCTCTTGGGGCGTGCGATACCCCAACACTTTTCGGGGTCTGTTGTTC
>NZ_JNIV01000206.1 GCF_000701405.1 Deinococcus marmoris DSM 12784 | reverse complement strand
CCGCTTAAACTGGGCTTGGGTCAGGTCCGACGAGTAAGGCTTGCGTTTCACACCTCAAGCTTGCCACCGGGTCTGATCCTTTATAAACGCGCTCTCAGGAGCTTCCTCAGCGGGAGAAGCAAGAGAAGACCTGCTGCGCTGTCTGGATGGGGCGGCACTGATCACCCGTGCTGGAGAGCGAGGAACTGTTTCCCCGAACCTTGATCAGGCGACAGACAATTTAGAGGGTTGTCTAGACAGATTGCGGAATACCAATCCGCAGCTCTGGGAATTCGCGGTGCAGATCGCCATTCACCACGACGATCCGGCCACGCACGCGGTGGCGGCCATCGGGTTTTACAAGGCGTTGGTCCACCTGGGGGTCAAGGAGGTCCGGCGCTGCATCCAGCGGCTGGAGAAGTGGCGGCTGAAGGGGCAGAAGATTGAAACACCAGGGCGGCTGCTGATGCACCTGCTCAATGAGAAAGCACGGGCGGCCACCGGATTCAACATCAATGACCTGGGGACCGAGCCAGGCGCAGTCCTATCGTGATGGCGTTTCACGCCATCCGCCACAATGCCAGCCATGAGTGACCTGCATTTTCTGGGCCTGGGCGGCACCGACGAGGTGGGGGCCAGCAGCTACCTGTACCGCCTGGCCGAGGGTAACCTGCTCATCGACGCTGGGGCGCGGCCTGGGTCCATCGGGGACGCTGCCCTGCCCCAGCTCGGTCTGCTGGCTGAACATCCACCCGCCGCGATGATCCTGACCCACGCCCACCTGGATCACGTCGGCGCGCTGCCCGTGGTCATCCGGCGCTTCCCCAAGCTGTCCATCTACTGCACCGAGGCCACCGCCCGCATCGCCACCCTCGTCCTGGGCGACACCCTCAAGGTCACCACCATGCAGGGCCAGCCGCTGTTCTCAGCAGGCGAGATGAAGCGCACCCTCGAACGCCTGCGGCCCGTGCCGTACTTCACGCGGGTCAGTGATCACGGCTTCGCGTTCACGCTGTTCCCCAGCGGCCATCTACTTGGGGCCGCCAGCGTGCTGATGGAGAGCGGAGGCCGCGCCGTGTTCCACACCGGGGATGTTAGCAACATCTCGACGCCCGTGGTGGACGCCGCGTGGCTCCCGGCTGCCGTCACGCCCGTGGACGCTGTGGTGTCCGAGAGTACCTATGGCGATACGCTGCTGCCCAGCCGTAAGGAACAGGTGCGGGCCTTCGTGAATGCCATCGGGGAGACCTTACGCGGCGGTGGGCGGGTGCTGATTCCATCCTTTGCCCTGGGCCGGGCGCAGGAGATCACGCAGATCCTCCAGACCTCAATGGCGAGTGGGCTGCTGCCTACAGTGCCCATCCACCTTGATGGCCTGACGCGGGGGATCACGGAAGCGTATGAGGACATGCTGCCCCTGCTGCCAGAGGCTTTGCAGAACCGCACCAAGGTCAGCAAGCAGCGCCCCTTCTTAACGGGCACGGTGAACCTGGTCAAGGATAAGCGCGAGCGCGAAGGCATCCTGACCTCGGAACGGCCCGCCGTGGTGATCGCCTCCAGCGGCATGCTGCACGCGGGGGCCAGTCCGCAGTACGCGAGGGCATGGCTGCCACATGCTGAGAACGCGCTGTTCGTGGTGGGTTACCAGGACGCCGAGAGTCCAGGGCGACGGCTGTTGGAACTCCAGCAGGGCGGCGAGGTCATGCTGCCCGCACAGAATGGCGGCAAGGGCGGGGGCGGCTTCGAGCCAGTCTCGGCCTACTCACGGGTGGAGCGCTTCTATCTCTCGGCCCACGCGGACCGGGGCGGGCTGCTGGGGATGATCGCGCGGTATGCGCCGGGCAAGGTGATCCTGACGCATGGCGAACTGCGTGCCCGCAGCAACATGGCGGGCTACCTGAACAGCAAGCACGACGTCGGGCTGCCGACAGCCGGTGAACTGGTCCCTCTCAAAGACAGTGGGAAGCGCCGGGGATCGTTCATGAACACCGCGCCAAAGAAGCTCGAAGCAATGAAAGAGCGCCACGCCCGGACCACCGTGAAGGTGCGCTATGACCCGGAGACGCACGAGGTCCGCATCGCGTTGCCGGACACCCTCGACGGGACGCTGTTCGGGGAAGGGGACTACACGCTTGAGGTGCTGCGCGGCAAGACCAGCCGGGTCAAGCTGCGCGAGCATGACGCCGAAGCGATGGAAGGGCACCGTCAGGCGGAGGAAGACCGCGCCGACGAGGAAGCCCTGAGCTAGCAGCAACGGGACGGACTGTTCTCGTCTAGGAACGTCAGCCCAGAAGGCGGAGAGCAATAGACGAGAAGAACTCTAGGTGCAGGCGGCGCAGTTGGGGTAACGACAAGATCGATACTGGTGGCGAAGTCCGGTGACGGTCTCGCAGAACAGCGTTTTTCGTGACTTCGCCACCGGCGTCTACCGATGAAGAGGTGAGATTTTGACT
>NZ_JNIV01000205.1 GCF_000701405.1 Deinococcus marmoris DSM 12784 | reverse complement strand
GAGCCGTTCCAGAACTTCCCTATCCCAGCGGTCCTGGTTCCGGCTTTGGGAACGAAACTGGCGTCCATGCACAGCACGAATCTGGCACCGAGTGCGCCCAGTCGTATCAGCAGTTCCAATAGACCCCAGTGGAGGATGTCCCACGGGAGCGTCTTAGCGAACCAACGGCGGAAAGTGCGTTCATCCCAGCCGCTGTAGCGGCTGAGATTCAGGGCATTCAGACGGCCAGGGATAGATTGCCAGAGTGGCATCAGATGGAGAAAGAAGCGTTGTTGGTGAACGGGGAGCTGGAGCAGGGTGAGCAACACGGATAAAATGGTCATCGGGTCTCCTGGGGGTGAGGATTTAAGAACTTCACCCTATCGGAGACCCGTTTTTTGGTTCATTTCAATTTTTGGTCAAAAGTGTCCGAACCATTGTTTATTCCGGATACCTCTCCCAGATAGACCGCATAGGTATCCAGAATGTTCGGGATAGGTATCCTGTCTATTCGGCATACCCCCCTGCCTCTCCCTTCTCTGATTGGGCTTCGGTGGAGCCGTAACCCAGCCCCAACACGCGCCGCCAGGTTCGTAACGGTGCAACAAGACTTTCAAGGCTTCAATCACAGGTTCAACGAACATGACATTCGATAATTTGCGGCCGTCCGCAGCTCGAATCTGGCGAAACTCGCGGGTGATGAGACCCCGATCCACTAGGAACTTCACGGCGTCCACGGCCTGCTGCTTGCTGATTCCAAGAAGCTCGGTGTAATAGGCATATGAGCGCTGGAGCTTGTCCGCACTGAATTTGCGGGTGACTCGCAGGAGCTTGCCAGTCACTTCGTCGCGGTGGTGGGTGGGGCGGTACCAATACAGGTCATCGGCGAGAATCATGATTGGGATGTGCTGGGTGACACCCCGGGCGCTTTTAAACTCTGGCCGATTAAAGAAACTGTGCGGAACGATGTTGCCCTCGATATGCAACTCACCAATGGCCTGCACAGCAGCGCTGGGCTTTTGACTCCGGTCCAGCTTGCTCATCATCCGGCTTCACCTGCCCATGGCTGATCGCAGGCCACCCTGGGCAGTTGACCGAAGATGATTTCGCCCTTCTCTGGGGTTTTCATATTCAAGGTGAAACGTGCAGCGGGGGGATGTTCACCGAGGTTGAGACCGGGGGCGAAGGTGGAGAAAAAGGTCTTTGGTGAAATGATGTCTCCTGGGCAATAGAGTTGGATGTCGGCATCCGAGGCCAGGAGGACCGCTGGCGCTTGAGCCTCCAGCTTGCGATCAGTGTTCCCCGGTGCGTCGGCAGCTTGGGGTGAAGTGGGAATCCTCTTGGCCTGGAGCTGGAGCAGCGAAATCATGCGGGCGGGCGAAAGATGGCAATTGCGCAGCGATATGGACATGCCTCTGAGCGTAAGAACGCTTGCGGGGTGAAACTGGCGTGGGCCACGAGGCGACTCATCGGAAAACTTGGTCTGAGCGTGGAGCCGAGTCGTGAAGAGGGTAACGATAGGGCGCGGGCAGACGAAGCAACACCAGAGACACACCGTAGGGAGTGGTTTAGAGGGACTGAGATGGAGAGTAGGCCTCCCGTCAGTCTTTAGTTTTGGGATGGCATTTTTCCCGTATCCCTTTATGAACTCTTCAAAAGATTGATCGAAGTAGAAGCTACTACTATCGGTCAGCCGTTCTTTTAGAAAGCTCGGCAGCGTCAAGCGTTAGCCCCTATCCAAAAGAGACGACGAGGGGTTTGAGTCACGGGTAGAGCGCGACGGACCATCAGGTCCGCCAGACAAGGTTGTGGGTGTTTATAAAACGACCTCTCCACTTGCAATGGGGAGTTTTTTCAGCTAGGCTCTAGTCGTAAAAAGGAGCCAATTAGCTGTACCCAAAACAAGAAAGCCACCTTTCCGAGGGGTGGTTTTTTTCTTTGATATGGACTGTAGCACTCGCTATTCACTTAACGCAAGAGACCCAGCGATCAAAAAACAAAGTTTGTAATTTCAGGGCGGCGTAGTTTTGCTTTAGCCACCCATTCTTGGATTGATGTTTGAGAAATAGGGCTGACTATTGAGAATCGTGCGCCGTTTTTATCGTGTCAGTCGAGATATTTCCCTGCTTTTTTCTGCTAAAAAAATTTAATATGGGTGCGAAATCACATAGTGAATCAGAAAGATAAAGAATTAAATATTTTTTAACAAAATGCGGAATAATCAGAAGAATCTTGGTCTAATAGATTATCAAACCTGACAATTTAAAAAATCTCCAATTATGTAGAGAGTCACAATTCGATCATGGCTGGAATCTACGCCCACCAAATGTTGCAGCAGGATGACGGCGAAGACTGGGCCATCCTGCCCCCGAAAACGGCGCAGTGAAGCCCGACGAGGCCGAGGTAAGGGTGACTGCCTGACTAAGAGCACGTTTATAAAGGGTCAGACCCGATGGCAAGCTTGAGGTGTGAAACGCAAGCCTTACTCGTCGGACCTGACCCAAGCCCAGTTTAAGCGGCTCGAACCACTCCTCCCCTCTGCCAAGCC
>NZ_JNIV01000203.1 GCF_000701405.1 Deinococcus marmoris DSM 12784 | reverse complement strand
GGATCACCCACAGGCCGAAATATACTTCGGCCTCTTAAATCAACCTTTCTCCGCACCCAGCGCCACTTAAACGCAAGTTGTCCGGTACTGAACTCTACAGCTTGCAGGACCTAGCGGCCCAGACGCTTGCTGCGCTGGAAGGCGTTCTCCTCGGGGAAGACCACCGCGCCCTTCTGGGGAAGGAAGCTGCGGCTGTAGGCGGGCTTGCCCTTGTTCAGGGACAGGCCGTTGAGGTTCTCGTACCACTTGTAGGACTGCACTGCCACCCCCGCTGTCTTGGCGGCGTTCAGCACAGCGAGATAACCCTCGTGGGCCTTGGTTGCCGCGTCCAGGTAGTTCATGGCGTCGTAACTGCTCTGGGCCTGGGCAAACAGCGCGTCGGCACTGGTGGCGGCCACGGCCACACTCCCTTCCTTGGCGGCGCGGCGGCTGAGTTCCAGGATCGCGTTGGTGTTGTTCAGGTACGCGGCGCTCAGGTAGCGGTACTGGCTGTCCAGGTTGAACTGCCCGAAATCGCGCGACAGGTCGTTATAGGACATGATGGTGGCGCTCTGATCCCCGGAGTTGGCAAACAGGTAAGGGCCGCTAGGACCGTAAGACAGGTTCTGCTCGCTGTCGTAGCCGTCGTGGGGGTGCGACAGACTCAGGTGGTGGCCGATCTCATGAACGGTGGTATCGGTAAAACCGTAGCCCGCCGCGTTCAGGTCCGGGGTCAGGAAGGAGTAGACGAAGCTCTGGGTGCCGGTCTCGCCGTCGTCGTAGGCGATGCCCAGCAGGCCCGGCTGGGTGTTGGCCGGATCGTTGAACAGGTAAATGGGCAGCAGGTACTTGTTGGCAGGCGTGCCAGCGTACGTCTCGCGCAGTTCCTTGACGCCGAACTGGAAGAGCTTCTCGCCCGTCGCGTCCGCGTATTCCGGCGAGCAGATGTCGGCGGGCTTGCTGGGGTCGGCAAAGAAGCACTTATATACGTCGGCCAGACTGCCGTTCAGCGGCGTCTCCCTGACCTTGCTGCTGAATTTGGCAAACGGCTGGAGCGGCGCAACCCGGCTCTCGGCCAGTGCGGGTTTGAAGACCTGGCCCTGGGCCACGGCTCCCAGGCCCTGCTCGACATGCACGTCCAGTTCGATGGCCTCGGGCATCTGCGGGGGCGTCAGGGCGGCGCGGTAGATCGGGCTGGGCGTGAACAGCAGGTTCAGGGCCACGTAGCGCGTCACCAGCGCCAGATCCGGGCTGACCTTGCGCCCGTAGCCAAGACTGGCCTTGCGGGTACCGTACTCCCAGATGGGCGGCATACGGTAGTCGGCCACGCCGTCGCCGTCCACATCGGGATTACTCACATCGTAGCCGTTGGTCCAGGGATCGGGGTTGGCCGACAGGTCATAGAACCACACGCGCTGCACTGGGGCGCTGGGGCGTACGCTGCCGCCCCAGGCGATCAGGCGGCGGCTACCCCGCGTCCCGAACTTGCTGGCGGCGGCTGGGTTGGCCTGGTCCGCGTCGCTGTCCACCGCATCCAGGCGGGTGTAACTGTGAAATTTGAAGTCCGGGCGGTCGTACCAGTTCACCATGAACACGGTGTACTCGCCGGGCTTGACGCCCACCCGCGCCACATTGTCGGCCAGCCAGTTCTCCGTCACCCTGGCGTCGATCTGGAAGTTCCCATCGACAACGCGGTTGATGTTGGGAGACGGAACCTTGCAGTTGGGGTCCCCCGTCGCCGGGTCCAGGTCGTTCTGACAGTTGTACAGCGACTGCTGGAGGGTCAGTGGCGCTTCTTTGCCCTGCGCTTTGAGGTAACCGAAGAAACTGTCCTCGAAACCCTGATCGGCGAACACATAGTTGTACTGATAATCGAAGGCGTTGCCAGTGAATTCGGTGCGCCCGTAAGCGCTGGGAATCCGCGCAATCGCCTCGTACGATTTGGGCAGGGTCTGGGAAAAATCCCCCGTATCGATCTGCCGCGCGGTGGCGATCTGCCCAGGACTGGTCTGGCGGTAGCCCACGAACACGATATTGACCTTCAATCTGGTGCGGATGGTGTCCTGCTGCCCCGGCTTGAGCGTCTTGAGCTTGCTGAAATCGGCGGGCGGCGGGACGGGCTGGGGGGTGGGTTGCGGATTGGGCTGAGGGGTGGGGGCAGGGCTGTTTCCGTCACCGCAGCCGGACAGCAGAGAAAGGCTGAGGGCCAGCGCGCCGAGCATTCTTTTCTTCATACGACTCCTTGAACTGCGTTCCCGTACCGTCACGGCAGTGTCGATGCCGGCATTGGGGAAGCGCAGGGGCCAACCGGAGAAAGGCGAGGGGTCCAGGCGAGCAGGCCAGAACCGGGCAGAGATGCGTTGGGATGAACGCCAGAATTGTAACCCTCTTCAGGCTTGAAACAGAAGACGGTTGCCTGGCCGCCCAGTCCACCTGATTTAAAATCACGCCTGCGCTGGGGCGGTGGCCGGTGTACTGGCCGTCTGCCGTGTCCGGCCTGTCGCTCCGGGGTGCATCCCGCTAAGCTGGGATCGGAAAGGCAGCGTGGCGAACGTCATCCAGACTCACCAGGGGATTGATGTTGTTCAGGTTGGCACGAAGC
>NZ_JNIV01000202.1 GCF_000701405.1 Deinococcus marmoris DSM 12784 | reverse complement strand
TGTATATCGCCGCTCTTAAAACTTCATACGAGGAATTACAAAGGCTGAGGCAGCAATCCGAGAATTTTCAAAACTCTGCCGCGTAAGGTCAGCTGTAAATGGATTCGTCCATTTTCAGGATGGTGGAACGGCAACGTCATGCCGAAAGGTCTCAAATGCCCAAGGTCATATAGATTTCCATTGATGGTTACATTTGGGGGTAAAGCAGACACTGAGGATAGGATACTCGATCAGGGTAGTGGCTGACCTACGCGAAAGAAAAGATACCAGTGTAACATCAAAACACGTGAAGACAGCCCCGAAAGGTCAAGGAATCACCCATCCAAAGCATGTCAACCAAGAAAAAGACCCCGGGGACCGCCCAGGCCACCCTGGACCCCCCAGGACAGAAGATCTGGCCCTCCAGCCCCGCAAAAGGTAAAGTGTCCTGCGGCGCACCTGCGCCCGCGGCACACCTGGAGGGCATCGAGACCATGGAAACCGAGGAAATCATCCGGCATGTTGTGCATGGTCAGCTGACCGAGCACAACCCCAGGCCGCGCAAGATCAGCCCGGCGCTCCAGCCTTACGTCAACGATGCCCTGCGCCGCCAGAAACAGCTGCTCAAAGAGATCGCCCCGCTCCAGGAGCAACTCAACGCGCTCCCCGAAGAGCAACGCAACGCCATGTACAAGCTGCTTCAGCTCAACAGCCAGAGTTACGCGCTGGCGCGCGAACGCGAGTTGGTGCGCCGCGCCATCCCGCTGATCGAGGCGCTGCGCCAGCAAAGTCGTCGCCTTCGCCGCGACCGCACCCGCGCCTTTGATTTCATCGAAAAGCTCCGCGCCAAGATCCGCGACATCGAGTACTGGGGGCTGGGCCCGATCCCCGAGCCCTCACAGGACCACTGGCCCGAAAACCAGGGTGAGGATGATCTCCGCGAGCCGGGTGGCGGCTAAGCCACCTGAAGCTCAGCCTTTGCGTTCAGCCATCAACGCCGCCAGCAGCCGGGTACCCAGGCCAGGCAAGTCAACCTGCAAAACGACGAGCGTACGGGGCGCGAGCAGCAGCGTGGCGGTCTGGGTCCGCCAGTCGCCCTTGAATGGGTCTCGGCCCCGTCGACGTGCCGCCGCAAAGTGGGTCAAGTTCACCCCTCCTTGCCCGGTCAGATCCTCGTACAGATGCAGTAAAAGCTCGGCCAGTAAGCCGTTCCCCCGCCATGCGTTGAAGCGGGCATTCAGAACAGCGCCCATCTTGAACTCTGGCGTCGCCACCTGGGGCCAGGAACGATCCGTGGCCAGGTACTCCAGTAAGCGGTCCACGACCACCCGGGGCTGCTGAAGCTGAGGCCCCCGGTTCAGACGCAGATGCCGCGCCAGCACCGGCTCAGCGGTTTGCCACTGCTCGCTGGTTAACTGAAAGCGTGTTTGAAGCGCGACGGCATTTTGCTGACCCGTCACTAGAATCTGCGGCCAGGACGCAAACTGCCGCGCGATGTCTCCGTCTGAAGACTGCTGAATCAGGTGCAGCACACTGGAATAGACCGCGTCGCGCACCACGTCCTCATGGCGCTCGGCCTGGGGGTCGGCCGCCAGATAGGCCAGACGCTGCAACCGTCTGGGAAAGACTTCAAACACCCACGTCAGGAGCGCGGCCGCCGTCAGCCGACGCTCCAGCCGCCCGGTGACCACCTCAGCCTCAGCCCAGTCGGTAAGCCGCCGGGCATCGGCATCGAAGTACTGGATCAGCAGCCCTTTCTGGATGAAGATGAACAGCGCCTGCGCGAGGGCGGCCTTGGTCTTCCCGTCGACACCGACCTTCAAACTCAGCGCAACCTCTTCATCGGCGCGCAGAGCCAAAAGGTCCCGCTGAAGTGCGATCACCTCAGGCTTCACCGTAACTGCCGACGGTGCCTCGCTGAAAGCCTGATGGCAGCTCTGGCACAGCGTCAACTGGTTCCCAAGCGGCTGACGCAGATCAAGGTTGAATGGAGCCTCGCAGAGCGGACAGGCGTCGAGCAGCGCAGTGCCGTGAACGTCACAGGCCACGGCGAGATCCAGCGCCCAGGCCTGGCGCAAGTACGGCACCGGGTCACTGCCCAGACAGGTGGAACAGAACTGAGCCTTGCGGTGACCCAGTGTCAAGGCGCGGGTCTTGCCCATCCGGTCGCCGGGATCAAACGGCGCGTCGGCGGCCCAACCGTGGTCGTGCCCGTTTGAGCGGGGCAGAAGCGCCTCGAGTTTGGACACCGGGAAGGTGCTGATCGACGACAGGTGACCGAGATGATCCAGAGTGATGCGCTCCGGCAGCCGGGCATCACGGTCAGCAGCATCGCCGAACACGTTCACGATAGGCTGAGCGTTGGCTGACGCAAAGCGCATCAACCAGGAAGTCATCAACTCATCCGGCTGTGGTTGAGGATGCCGGGGCCACCACAGCTCAGGGGAGGGCAAGAAAAACCTGTTGCATTAGCGTTGTTACTTTTGCACACAGCGCTGGAAATTTGCACTCATCTTAGTTCGACTTTGTCCATTTTTTCAGGCGGCGCTGAGAGAAATCTCAGCGCCGCCTGAAACCATTTGGAGATGTTCAAAGTCCCAAAATGGT
>NZ_JNIV01000201.1 GCF_000701405.1 Deinococcus marmoris DSM 12784 | reverse complement strand
GGATCACCCACAGGCCGAAATATACTTCGGCCTCTTAAATCAACCTTTCTCCGCACCCAGCGCCACTTAAACGCAAGTTGTCCGGTACTGAAGGGTATTGAGCTGAGCATGTCCTCGATTCGGTGACTCCCCGGTCCCTCCCGAATCTCCAGGAAGCCGCCGCACGGTCACGCAGTCAGGACCCAGCCTGGCCGGTGAGCTTGCCGGCCACCACTTTCGCTGAGTCCATCCCTCCCGTATTCAAAGGTGGCATTCGAGATACGCCGTGTTCACGTCAGCGTCGCCCGGCACATAGGCGCTGAACCCCGCACGGTCCCGGCGGCACCCACAACGAACGCAAGGTGCTCCTAGACGGAGAAGGCCGTGCGATCACGCTCAGTGATTACGCCGTTGCCAATCTCCATTGCATGCACGACCCCCGAACTCGGCAGGTTGAGGTGGGCATGCGCTGTGCCGGATTCCATGAAGGTGGTGCCCCTGTCGCCCGTTTAAGTGCTGGAATAGATCACGTCGGTCTGGGTGTGGGTTCCCCCACTGGCGTCCGTGACCACCGACGTCACATCGGAAAGAATTACGGTTCTGCAGAGGACCTCTCTAGTGCAGGGATTCGTTAAGGGACCGTACTGGCGGTGGTGGAACGGACGGCCTGTGTGGTCAGGACGGGTTGCGCGGCAGGCTCAGTGCTTCTACAGGCGGTGAGGACACTCAGGACGACGGCGGCAGCACTGGCGCGGGTGTATGGGTGATCTCCTATAGACCTGTGTGCGTGGACCCGGTAGCCCCGCACTTCCTTAAGGGACGACCGAATTCTTTAGAACGTGGCGAACAGCCACGTACCCATCACTTCCCAGAAGGCGGGCTGGCGATGTTGTCGACCGTCCAGATCTCGCCGCCGAGCGTGACGATGTACGCCGTGTTCCCCATGATCTCCATCGAGGTGGGCCGGTCCAGCGGGCCCGCCACGACCGTGAACGTGCCGTCCCACTCAGCCCGCACCAGCGAGCCGGTATTGGGATTCGCCGGGGCGCCTTCAAAAGTGCTGTCCCAGAAGCCCTGCGCCAGCGCAAAGAGGGTCCGCCCGCGCCCGAACTCCACGTCCACCAGCAGCCGGGCCCCGGCAGCAACCGGTGTCGCGGCGCTATCGCCTGGACGGAACTCCACCACCCGGCCTGTTTCGGGCAGGTGGGGAATAGGGCCTGCCTCGGCCATGTACACCGTGTCCCCCGCGATTGCCAAGCCGGTCGGGACGATGTTCCCGAAGGCGATCATTTCGGAGACCTCTCCGTCTTTCGTGACCTGCAGCACGCGGTTATGGTGCGCGTCGGTGACCAGGAACCCCTCACGGAACGGCTCCAGCGCATGTTGAGCCCCGCTTTTCACGAAGTAGTCCGGCTTCGGCGGGTGGGCGAGCGAGAAGGCGCCGATATCCGCGAACAGGTTGAAGCTGCCTGGGCCGTCCACGCGGTAGATGCCGACCGCGCTGTTGCCGCCGTAGTCGGGGCCAACCAGGGTCACCAGCGCGTACGCCGTGTTGCCGATGAAGGCGACGTCCACGACACCGACACCGTCTTCAGGCTTGAACGGGATGGGCAGACCACTAACGAAGGTCGTGACGGCACCTGTCTTCGGATCGACACGCCGAATGCTGCCGTCCAGGGTGACGGTGACGTATAGCGCATCCCCGGGGCCGATGGCGCTGCCGAAGGCGCCGGCCAGACCAGTCACCAGGCGTTTTGGGGTTGGCTCCGCACTGGTGACGGCCGGAGGGGTGCCGCATGCCGTGAGGACAGAGGCGAGCGTACACGCCAGGGCAGCCCGGCGCCGCAAGGTCTTGAACCGGGTGTGGGTGGTGGAAGTGGCGGCCTGAAGGTCCAGTGGTGGGGACTGTGTCATTGGGGTCTCCCTGGAATGCCATAATTCCGTTGGGCGTCGTTCAGCGTCAGCAAGCCAACCAGCGTACTCAGGTCTGCGTCAATGGCACCTCCTTTCCAGCGGACGATCATTCCGTGCCGTCTTCCAGACCAGGGAGACAGGTGCTGTCCGACGGCCCTGGTGCCGAGTGTGCTTCACTCCCATACCTGCTCCGACATCAGGTGAAAGGCGGTCTCCCACGGCGGCGCTCTTCAGGTTGACGAGCGTGTTCAGGAGCGGCGGCCAGCCGAACTAGGCGGCGTCCACTGCGTTACAGCCGTGGTGTGCCGAACCCTGGAGCGCCGATGGGCAGGAGCGCCGATCGCGTGGCGCTCCCCCGCTTCAGGACACGAGTGGCGTTCATGGCACCTCGGCTGGGCACAGCCGTGAGCAGACTTCTGGCGTCGTAACCCCCTTGCAGGTTGCACTGGGTGACAGACTCCGGTCGGTTGCGCCATGAGCTCTCGCGGCGGGCAGGCGCCCGAGGTTCGTCCGTCGCGGTCAATGCTTCCGGAGATTGTCTTCGATCATACTCTTTTTTTGGCAAAGTCCTCAGGGAATCAACAGCTTCCAGGGCAGACAGGGCGTGAGAGAAAACCGCCTTGTTGGTAGAACTGCTGAGCGTGGACGTGGCCCGGGTGACAGGCTCCAGAACGAATGGCTGGGCAGCCAGAGTGCCGCGAGTTGGAAGCTGTCAGGGATGGGCTTGAAGTTCTGGAGCGAGCCTC
>NZ_JNIV01000200.1 GCF_000701405.1 Deinococcus marmoris DSM 12784 | reverse complement strand
CCGCCTACTGCCGTTTCAGACTACGATCAAATGCCCAAACGGCAAAAATGCCGTTCAGAACACTGTCAACATCAAGTTGTCCAGTACTGAACTGCGTCAGGTGGTGCCTGAAGGCCGGGGCCGCGAACAACGCCTTCATTACGAATTTTCTCCCGACTTCACTCCAGTCAACCCGGCGGTCCTGCACCGCTTACGTATGCACGGGGTGACCGACGGCGTATCGCGGCAACTCGCCCGCCAGTACACCACCTCGGTCCTGTCAAGCCGTATCGAACAGTTCGAGCGACTGGTCAAATCCGGCCAGTTGACGGTTCGAAAAACGCCAGCGCACGCCCTGGTCCACCTGATCAAAAATGCCGATCAGTATCCTGATTCGGCGGTGGGAAAAACCATCACGCTGCGCCCGGAAACGCCGCGCGTGCCTGCCAGGGAAAGTGATGAAACGGCGGTGCCGAGCTGGTCGGAGGAACTCGCCCGGCTCTCTCCCGACGACGCGGCGACATTTACTGTCAAACGCGTGTCACTCCTGTACTCCAAGAAATTTACCCTGTCTGAGTTCGATACTCTACGTGACCTGGTGCTGCGTGGGCGACTCGACCCCGCTCAGGTCATTGAAGAGGCCCACCGACGGCTGACCGCTCTGGACGCCCAGGGATTTATCGACGACCTCAAAGACCGGCTGCGCTCCGAAGTGGAAGTGGAACCGATGTCGGCGGGCATCCTCTCCGAACATTCCTGACGTCCAGTCTGAACCGGCTTCACCGGGTGGGCCACGCCGCCAGCAGGCTGGCCGCTTTGTGGCTGTCGGGGTCCCTGGAGGCAGAGACAGACTTTTTCAAAGTGGGCCGGGCGTGTCCGGGGATCTCGCCGAGTTGCCAGCCACACGCCAGGCGCTCTCGCTCCCTCAGTTACGTAAGGCCGCCGCCAGCACCCCTTTGGATGTCAGCGTCCCCAGCTGTTCAAAGGTCAGGCCACCTTTCCCAAAGAACCGCTCCTGGTTTTGTGGCAGCGTCAGAAAGTCCACCGTGACCAGCGTGTATGTTCGCCCGGCTTCTGGCTGAAGTTCATTGGTGTAAATAAAGTCGCCCGTCAGGTCTTCAAAGCGTGTGTCGTGGTCCTGGTTGGCGAGTTTCAGGAGTCCGGTCAGGGTGGCCGCGTCCACTTTCGCCGCCATCAACTTGTTGTCGAAGCGCAGAAACTCGGCGAACTGCACCTGGGTCACGTCCCCTTTCTTGAAGCCCCGCCCAAACGAGGTGTGGTTGATCGCCACGATGTCTGCGCCAGTGGCCTTGCGGACTTGTTCCACTGCCCAGCGCGCGGCTTCCTGAACCGTGTAGGTCTGGCCAATCTGTCCGATCACGGCCCGGTCCTCGGCAGTGAGGTGCAGCTCGCGCTGGCGGGCGATCAGGGTTGTCAGAAGGCGGTCCCCACCAGCCTCCTCGCTGATGGGCAGGTCTTCGCTGGTCAGCGTGGCCCCCTGCGCACCAAACTGGACGCCCACCACATTCAGCAGTTCGCCCTTGAAGCCGTTGTGGAGGTAAATACTCTTTCCCTCGTCATGACGCAAATGCAAGTGATCGTGACCGCCCACCATCAGGTTCAGGCCCTTCAGTCCTGCCAGCATGGCTTTGTCCGGCACGACGCCCGCGTGGGTCAGGACGATATTGAAGTCCGATCCCGTGGTCAGGGGCGTGTAGGCCGACTGGAAGAACTCCACCGGATCCGGCGGCAGGATGGTGTTGCGGATGGCTGCGGGGTAGGTACTCAGGGCATTGACGCCCAGGCCCAGCACCGGAATCTGCCGCTCGCCCACCGTGATGGTGGTGAAGGTCCGGGCGTAGGGGAGACCCGTGCGGCGGTCATACAGGTTGGTGATGACGGTCAGGCCCAGGGCGCGCGCCTGCCGCACGAAATCCTGCTGGTCCATCAGATCGGCCTCGTGGTTGCCGATGTTGAAGATCACCGGCATTTCCCGCTGAACCGCGCGCATGAAAGCCCAGTCCAGGGCGCCCCCCGACCGGACCGCGACGACGTTGCCCAGTTCGAACAGGTCTCCGTTGAACAGCAGCACGTGCGGCACCCCCGGATTCCTAGCCTTGACCTCGCGGATGCGGGTCAGGAGCTGCGGCAGCCGGTCGTAGGCCGAGTGCAGGTCTGCGAGATTGAGCAGCACCAGATCCGGGGTACCGGGGGTCTGGGCCTGGGCCAGGCGGAACACCGGGCCGGCGGTGAAGACCAGCGCCGCTGCGGAGCCGCGTTTGAGCAGTTGGCGTCTGGACAGTGGACTGGTCACAGGAGTCATGTGCCGACTATAGGTGGTGTGATGACGGCGCGCGGACCGACGATATTTTCTGGGACACGCTTGGTAGAGGACGAAAGTCAACGCCATATTCTCGCGCTGAACCAGATGATGCAGGCCGTCGTTTCCACGGTAGAAGGCTGGAATCATGACCGACATGGGTTCTTCATGACCACGGTGCTGAGCAGGCGCAGCACGCTCCACACCGTGTCCGTGATCCCGATGGCCATTGCTGGCGTCCGTTGCGCATATTGACGACGCCCCATCGGTTCATCCAACTTGACTCGCAGGCTCCGGTTCACCCGACAGAAGTTATAGATCCCATTGACCAGATCGCTGACCGTCTGACGGACGTGGGGAAGCCTCGCGAACGCGAGGCTTCTGCGGACCTGGTGTGGATTCATGCGCCGGGCCGTCCCGTTGTGCCGTTCCAC
>NZ_JNIV01000199.1 GCF_000701405.1 Deinococcus marmoris DSM 12784 | reverse complement strand
AAAAGCTGATCCAGATGACGTTCCATGACCTGACTCAGCATTTCCCGTTCTGTTGCCATGCACCATCATCCCATTTCAGCGGGATGCACCCCCTGCGGGGCAACCGCGCACGCCGTAGCAGCAACGTTGTGCAAGTCTTGAGAGGATCGTTTGCCCGGTGGCCCCTCTGCAAGCAGGTCTGCGGCCCACCCTTCCGCCGCTACGCGGCTCCCTCCCTCCACACTTGGGGGAGAGGGGAAGGAAAGGAATTGACAGAATGCGGCTGTAGGGGTAACGCCGCCGACTTTTCACGGCACGAACCGGACGGCTGAACCGCAAGACTGGCTCTGCCCTGTGCCATGTCGGGGTGCCATGTCGGGAATCCACCTCTCACGCCTCTCGGTCAGGCTCTTTTCACCGTGCGGGCCGCTGGACTGACGCTGGACAACTTCACAGGAGAGGACGCCTATGCCTGAGCTGGAAACCATTTACCTCGTTCACCACAGCCACACCGACGTGGGCTTCACCGCCGATCAGCCGATTTTGTGGGAGTTGCAGGCCCGCTTTATCGACGACGCCCTGAACACCATCGAGCGGATGCAGGACGGCCCCTCTGAGACCCACTTCCGCTGGACCTGCGAGACCACCGCCCCCGTGTTGAAGTGGCTGGAAACGGCGTCTGAGCACAATATTAAGCGCTTCGTCGCCGCCGACAGGAGTGGGCATCTGGAAGTCGCGGCGATGTTCGCCAACGTGACGCCGCTATATAGCCGCGCCCAGTACGCCGAATCATTGCGGCCAGTGGCGCGACTGCGCGAGCTGGGGCTGGACATCCGCCATGCCATGCAGTGCGACGTGAACGGGCAGAACTGGCCGCTGGCCGACGTGCTGCTGGACGCCGGAATAGAGGGCTTCTCCATGGCGATCAACACCCACTTTGGCGGAGCGCCGCCCCGGCCCGCCGTCTTTGATTGGCAGGCCCCCAGCGGGCGCACCCTGCCCACCTTCAACGGCTGGGCCTACCCGCGCGCCCGCGAATTCGGGATCGGGGAGACCAGCGGGGACGCCTTCGCTGGCTGGATTCCGCGCCTCCAGGCCCATCTGGACAGCGTGAAGTACCCGCTGCCCTTCGTGATGATTCAGGGCGATCACCTGTACGGCGACAACGCCAGCGTCTACCCGGCCTACGCCGCCTTCGCCCGCGCCTGGAACGCCTGCGGGCAGGGGCCAAAAATCGTGATGGCGACGCCGAGAATGTTCTGGGCGGCGGTCAGGGAGCATTCGCAGCCGCTGGAAGTCTGGCGCGGCGACTGGACCGACTACTGGAATTTCGGCTGCATCAGCACCGCCCGCGAGACGGCGATTGACCGGGCCAACCGGGTGCGCCTGACCGACGCGGACGCCATCCACGCCGCCTTGCAGGGTCTTCCCACAGCGCCTCAGCCGGGCCTGCGGACGCAGTGGTCTGAACGTTCCTTCCCTCTGTACCGGGAAGAGGCGTGGCGCAACCTGAACCTGTGGGGCGAACACACCTGGGGGGCCGACAGCGCCGTGGGTATGCCGGGGGCGGGCGATTCGCTCTCGCAGAAAAACCACAAGCTGGGTCTGGCCTACACCGCCCGCAGTCTGGGCCTGCTGCTGGGGCGCGACGCGCTGGCCGACTTCTCGCAGTTCGTGGCGGGCGGCCCGGATGAACTGCTGGTCTTCAATCCGCTGCCGTGGGCGCGCATCATCAGCGGCCCCGTTCCCATCAACACCCTGACGCCGCGCGGGGACGCCGCCGACACCACCGCCAGCCGCCATTTTCAGGGCCATTACGCGCCGCCCACCTCTATCTGGAAAGGCCAGGGCCAGATGCAGCAGAGTGGCAATCTGGGCTGGGAACTGCCGCCCACCCAGGTTCCCGCCTTCGGCTATGCCAGCGTTCCCAAAAGCAGCGTGCTGAACGTCAAAACGGCGGCGGTCAGTCAGGAAGCGGAGGTGGAGACGGAGCGTTACCGCCTCAGATTTGATACCGAGCGCGGCGGCGTGGTCTCCCTGTATGACAGGCAGCTTGAGCGCGAGTGGGTGGACGCTGAAGCCGGATACCCCCTGCACGGCTTCGTCCACGAGGAGGTGGCGGACCGCGCCCACGACTGGCCGCGCAACCTGCTCAATAAAATGGACTGGACGCCCACCGCCCATGATGTGAGTGGCTGGCAGCCGGACTGGGAAGCGAAACGCAGCGGCCCCAGCCGCGTCACCTCGCATCAGGTGTACCGCACACCCCTGGGCGTGGCCGTGGAGCAACTGCTGGAGCATCCCGCCGTGGGCAAACTGGCCCAGCGCATCTTTCTGCCCTTTCATGCCGACTGGATAGAGTGCGAGGCCGAGTGGGAGATGAATCAGGATTCGCACCCGCAGGCCACCTATCTTCTGTTTCCCTTCAACCTGCCCGGTGCGGAAGTCCATCTGAACATGGCGGGTCAGCCCGTCGTGCCGGGGCGGGACCAGTTGCCGGGCGTCTGCCGCGATTACTTCACCGTGCAGGGCTGGGCCGACTTCAACAACGGCGAGTGCGGCGTGACCGTCGCCCTGCCCGAGAATCCGATGGTGCAACTGGGCGACTTTCACTTCGGTCAGGCCCAGAGCGAGTTTGTGCTGGAACGCCCCACGTTTCTCGGCTGGATCACCAACAACGGTAGAAGGCTGGAATCATAACCGACATGCCTGACATGAGGGGCGTCCGGGGCGTATCCCCGGACGTATGCAATCACCCTCACTCGACAGTTTCT
>NZ_JNIV01000198.1 GCF_000701405.1 Deinococcus marmoris DSM 12784 | reverse complement strand
GGGATCACCCACAGGCCGAAATATACTTCGGCCTCTTAAATCAACCTTTCTCCGCACCCAGCGCCACTTAAACGCAAGTTGTCCGGTACTGAAGTTCTTCAACTGCTTCGACTTCCCGCCCGTTTAAACTCGGGGCATGTCTGTTCTGAATGCCTCTGCCCTGGCCGGGATTGTGTTGTACCAACGCTGGCTCTCGCCCCTCAAAGGCTTTCGATGCGCGCACGCGGCCTTCTACGGTGGGGAGTCGTGTTCTGTGGCCATCGCCCGGATCATCGGGGAACAGGGGCTGGGAAGCCCAGCCATCACCGCTCAGTTTGCCGCCTGTCGCCAGGCTTACGGCCACCTTCCTGTCCAGATGACCGGGGGTGCCCGTCTGCGGGGTGTGTGCTGCTGCGGCCCGCTGCCCATCCCTTTCCGCTGCGGTTAAAATTTGTTTTCTGGGGATACCCATGCCTGAAGATGACCGCTCTGCCGAATCTGTCCCAGTTTCAACGGAGCCCAGCGCCACGTATTGAGCGAGCGTCAGCATTCTCTCGATCGCGCCTCGTGGACCTTCGCTAAACGCACGCTCAGCGGGCGTTCATGATGCTTTGATCAACGTCGATTGGGTGCCCTCTCCCGATCATCAGAAACGCATCAGTTAAATTGAGGGTGACCACTCCATCAACTCAGAACGTTGACCTGTCTGCTATCGCTGGAGGCTCCTCTATGACCACTTCTCAGTTCCTGACTGCCCCGCCCAGACCCATCGTTCTGGCACAGGTTGCACGCGCCGAGTCACGCGGCTTGGCACCCTCAATCCTGTTCACTCCCTGGGCCACTGTTCAGCCCGTCCCCGTGCAGGAACTGCTGTGCCGCTGGGTCCCTGGCACTACCAACGTGGTCCGCCTGACCATCATCGTTGAGCAAGGCGGTGAACAGACCATTGAGCTGAACAGCGCCCGACTCAGCCGCATCTTCGGTAGAGAGGTGATGCATGACCTGTACCTCAAGGGCCGTGCCCAGGTCAGCGCTGACCCGCAGCAGATCGCCTTACTGCGCCGCGATGAAACCGTATTGACGTGATTGAGTGGCGTTCTTAGATGAGGGAGCAGCCGGGCACATGAGCAGGATGAATTCGTCTCGTGTCATGCTCTGCAGGTCCACGAACATGACAAGGCTCCGTGGGCATTTCTTTCTGCTTGATGAACAGGGGAGAAGCCCAAAGGCGGCGTCTGGTCCATATCTTCTAGACCTCTGACGTCCCTTACCCCGGAGGTTTTTGTGTCTTACCGCTTTCCCCTGCTGTTGGCGCTCCCTGTTCTGGCTGCCGCCGTCGTCCTCAAAGGTCCGTCCGATCCTCTACGCCCTTCTACCCCGCAGGACGGCGTGGGACCGCTGACCCGCCGACGCTACTGGGTGGAGATCGAGGGTTCAACACATCCTGCTGAAAGAATTGCCGAGCACTGGCGCAACCATCTGCCTCAACACGCGCCGAAGTGGCTCACCTGGTTCCGGGGGCTGGATCACCCGGTGCCTCCGGTGCGGCAGGGAGACCGCCTATGGATTCTGATGTTCCTGATTCGGCGCGGGCGGGTGATCATCGAACATGTCGATCCCCTAGGCTTCCGCGCCCGCACCCTGCGGCTGCACCCCGAGGCGGGCACCACCGACTTCCGCGTCTATCCAGGGGCGCAGACAGGAGGGATGATCCTCCAGATCGAATCGCTGCTGCGGAGTAGTTCGCACTTTGATCGGCTGGCTTACCTTCTTGGCATTCACGCTGTGCAGCGCCAGAACTGGCACTTGACGCTGACGAGCGTGGCCCGGTACGCGGGCGGGCGCGTCGTTGATCGCGGCACCGAGTCACTGGAGACCCCCAGGCTGGAACACACTTATCACCTCCCCGAGCAGCCATCTGAGGCGTGAGGGCAGGATCATCAAGCGTCGTAGATCCAGAACAGGCTCAAAAGGAGGGCACCAGATTCCGGGGGCGAGGAGCAACGTGATCCAGGGAAGCGTTACTGGGGGAGTCGAATACAACACGCCCATCGTGTTGCTAAATCGTTGCAGGTCGGTGCTGCCCCCGCTTTTTGGTGCCCTCCGGTATTGGGAAAGATCTGTCAGCGGTCATGGGTGCCGTGACTTCCTCCTGGGGCAATGGCCAGGTGGAAGGCCAGGTGACGCGGGTCAAGCTGCTGAAACGGCAGATGTACAGGCGGGCCAAGTTCGCCCTGCTGAGATCCTGAATTCTGCTGGCCTGAAGCGCATGAGAAAACCTCGTGCACGCGGGATGCGGAAGAGCCGCGACTGGCCGGAACGGGCGAGCATATGCATCAGTCCCCGGTATAGGGATCGATGCCCTCGGCGCTCTCCAGGGCGATATTCGCCTCGGTCATGGAGGCGTCGCCGCCGCCCATCATGTGCTCGACCTCCTGCGCGTCCAGTACCGTGCTGTGGGTGTCTGGGACAGGCGCACCCGAAGCGGGCCGCGTATCCAGATTTTCGGGTGCTGGCCCCTGCCCGGCGGGCTGATGCCCGGCACTGGGATGCTCTGTGCCCGGCCTCAGGTGCGGCGTCAGCGTGGGATTGATGGGCAGCGCGTCGCGCTCACCCGTCGGATCATCCTTGGTCATGCCTCAGCATGGACCCGGCATGTCAGGGGAAGTTGAGAGGCGGCTCAAGACTGGGTAGGGCAAGAGGAGGTGCGGCCATCCATCATGCCGCGTTTCCCTCCCAGTCGCCCCGCTTAATCCACGTCAACGTCGCAGTGATGTTGGTAGGGTTTAGAGGCTGTTTGAAGCCTATGGGAGAGTGAATTTGCTAGGCTGTCCTGATGGATCGTCCGCTCTATCCCAGCGACCTCACGGATGCCCAGTGGGAACTCATTGAACCACTTTTGCCACCGATTGGCGAGAGTACCTTCTGT
>NZ_JNIV01000197.1 GCF_000701405.1 Deinococcus marmoris DSM 12784 | reverse complement strand
GGATCACCCACAGGCCGAAATATACTTCGGCCTCTTAAATCAACCTTTCTCCGCACCCAGCGCCACTTAAACGCAAGTTGTCCGGTACTGAAGGGGTCACCATCTGCCCCCCTATCCTGATGACCATTCAGGTTGGCCCCGGGATCAACAGGGCCGAATACGCGATTTATGGTCGTACGCTCGGTTGTCCGTCGGAGGGTTCAGGTACGTCACCGTAAAAAACGGTGATAGCGAGTTCGCGCACGATAACGGTGGTGACGACATCAAAGAAGTGGACGTTAGCACCGCCCTCAAGATGTGGAGCGTCTTCTGCTCGTAGGTGCGCCTTTACCTAAAGACTCTCACAGCGGTGGTTCCCGCTCTACCTGGCCTTCTTTCAGACCATACACAACATCCGCTCTCCTGGGTTTTTGCTGCTACGCCCGATGTTGACGTTACTTTTGACCTCGGCCCCCCCAACGCAGGATGAGCCAGCCATAAAGGTGAGCTGTAATGCCTCCCCAAGCTTAAGTCGGCGACTGACAATCAACGATCAGACTTGAATGAGAATTGATTCTCAATTAGAGTCTGGAGAAGCCTATGGGCATGCTGGAATTGATGTGTTCCCATCCCCTCTCGCCTTGACCGGCCCTTGACCAGGAGAGCGAATCCTTATGCAGACCATGAAAACGAATCTACTGTTCATCGGCGTGGCCCTGACTCTCAGCAGTTGCTCCCTGCTCTCTGGCCCAGCCCAAACCAGCGTGACCATTATTGGTGTTAACGATTTCCACGGCAACATCTTGCCCACCAGCTTTCGCGTGCCTGATCCTGCCGACCGCACCAAAACCCAAACCGTACAGGCGGGCGGCATCGAAGCCATCGGCGGCGTGCTGGCCGAGGCCCGCAAAGCCAACCCCAACACCGTATTTGTGGGTGTGGGTGACATGACCGGGGCCAGCCCGTTGATCAGCGGGCTGCTGCGCGATGAGCCTTCTATCGACGCCCTGACCAAGCTGGGGATGGCCGTGAACGTGGTGGGCAACCACGAGTTCGATTATGGATTTTCTGAATTGCAACGGTATCAAACAGGCGGCTGCAACAGCAACGACGCGGCCAAAGCCTGCAAATACAACACCACCTTCGCGGGCGCGGGCTTTACCTACGTCGCCGCCAACGTGGTGGACGAGAAAACAGGCAAAACTGTGCTGCCCGCCTACAAAATGGTGACGGTGGGCGGTGCGAAGATCGCCTTTGTGGGTGCAGTGCTCAAAGAAACCCCCACAGTGGTCACTCCGGCAGGCGTAGCGGGGCTGCGCTTTGAAGATGAAGTGGCTTCTATCAATGCCGCGATCCCTGATATCAAGCGCAACGGTGCCGACGCCATCATTGCGCTCGTTCACCAGGGCGGTGCCAGCCCCGACGCCTTTGACATCGTGGACTGCAAGACCCTGAGTGGCTCCATCGTGGACATTGCCAGGAAGCTGGATTCTTCAATCTCTGCCATCATGACTGGACATACCCATAGGGGCTACAACTGCGTGGTGCCCGGCCCCAACGGTGCAAACCGCGTGGTCATTCAGGGCGACGCTTACGGCCACCTGCTTCAGCGCCTCGATCTGACCATCGATACCCGCGCCAACAAGGTGCTGGCCCTGAAATCCAGCAACGTGGTGGTCAATGCGGCGACTGCCCCCAAAGACGCGGCCATGACCGCCATCGTGCAGAAGGCCAAGGCTCTGACTGATCCGTTGGCCCAGCAGCCTGTGGGGACGCTGGGAGTCGAACAGATCACCCGCGCCCAGAACCCTGCTGGAGAAAGTGGGCTGGGTAACGTGATTGCCGATTCGCAATTGGCCGCCACCCGCGCCGCCGACAGGGGCGGAGCCGTGATTGCCCTGATGAATCCCGGCGGCATCCGTGCCGACTTGCCTGTAAACGTACCCAACCCCGATAAAAAAGTGACTTACGGCGACGCCTTCACGGTGCAGCCCTTCGGCAACATCTTGTCGGTGCTGACCCTCACGGGCGCACAACTTAAAGACGTGTTGGAGCAGCAATTCGACAACCCCGCTGTCGGACAAAATCGCATCCTGCAAGTCAGCCAAGGCTTTACCTATACCTGGGACAACAGCAAACCCAAGGGTGAGAAGGTCAGCGCGCTGGTGCTGAATGGCACGCCGATTGATCCTGCCGCCAACTACCGCGTTGCTGTCAACAACTTCCTTGCCGATGGTGGCGACGGCTTTACCACCTTCCGTCAGGGCAAAGACTTGATCGGTGGAGACTTAGATATCGACGCCTTCCGCGCTTACCTTCAGAGTAGTACGATCAGCGCTCCCGCAGTAGGCCGTATCACGCGGTTGAACTGAGCTGCGGTGGTGAGGTCAGAGCTGAGCAGCTATCCGCTGAAAGCGGCCTGCTCAGCCCTAATGTTTCTTAACTGATATCTGTAGTTTGGGAGCAGAGTGCGGGGGATGCGTGCCGAAGAGCGTCCACTGCACTCAGCTCCAGTTGAAGTGTACGACGACGCCCTTTAAGGACATATGAGAACCGTACGGTTCTCGCCAGGGCGCACCAGTCTTACCATGTAGGCCCTCAGATAGCGTTCGTGCTACGAAGCGCAGAATAGAATCAGAAATCAGTCAGATTCATCGCAATAGAGGTGGATTTCGCAGAAGAGGCACAACACGAAATGTTTTGATCAACAATTGGCCTGCTGAGCCAGCAGGTCACCCTAAAACCCCATACATTGCAGCATGTCAGATCAAAAGGCGAAATCCGAAGTCGTCGCCCAGCTCGTCCGCCTCGCCCGCAGGGAACGGCTGAATTACGACGAGTTCGCCTACGTCTGCTAAGTAACTAGCGGGTGTAGACTCCGGCATCAGACGACTTGACCCAGAATTGACCCCACAAGACGCTGAGGAGCTTGAACACCTGCTCTTCGCCCGTGAC
>NZ_JNIV01000196.1 GCF_000701405.1 Deinococcus marmoris DSM 12784 | reverse complement strand
GAAGGGACGGGCAAGGGAAGCTTGGCCTCCAAACAGTTCCGCGCCACGATGGATTTGCCATTTCTAGAGGCTGTCCTGACTTTGCGGTAGCCCTGGTCCATCCAGGGGTCAAACGGCCTGTCTCCACCCATACGCCCCCGCCCGCAACCGCTACAGTCGGAACCGTGCAATTCCTGGCCCGTCTCGCGTCCCGACACCCCTGGGCGGTGCTGGCGGTGTGGATCATCGCCGCCGCGCTGAGCCTCCCGCTGGCCGCCCGCGCTCCGGCAGCGCTCAACGCCGATCCGGCAGGGGGATTGACCAGCTCGGAAGCCAACACGATCAGCACCTTGCTGCGCGAACGCTTTGGCGAACGCGACACCAACACCGCCATTCTGGTTACGCGCAGTACCCCGCCGCTGAATACCCCGGAAGGGCAGAAGATTTACGGGACGTTCGTGGATGGTCTGGAAAAGGTAGCGGGCGTTTCGCGCGTCGTGCCTGCCACCACGGGCGGCCCGGTCCCCACGCAGGCGACGGACGGTGTACTGGCCCTGACGGTGGCCCAGATTCCCCTGGAGGAAGGCGGGACAGAGGCGCTCTCGGCGGTGCGGCGCTACGTGAGCGGCGTCCAGAGTGGGGCGCTGAGCATCCGCGTGACCGGCGGACAGGCGATTGCCGACGACTTCACCGAGTTTGCCGAATCCGACACCAAGCGCAGCGAGTTCACGGCGCTGCCGCTGATCGCCGCGCTGCTGCTGCTGATCTTCGGGGCACTGGTGGCCACCGCGCTGCCGCTGGCGGTGGGAATGCTGAGCATCAGCGTCGCAATGGCGGCCCTGTATGGCCTGACCTTCCTGATGCCCGTCAGTACCTTCGCGCAGAGCGTGGTGACGCTGCTGGGCCTGGGCGCGGGCATCGATTACGCCCTGCTGATGGTCAACCGCTTCCGCGAGGAATTGAAGCGCGAACCAGACAGCCGCGCCGCCGCCGCCCGCACCGTAATGACGGCGGGCCGCAGCGTGGCCTTCAGCGGCATGACCGTGGGCATCGCGATGGCGGGGCTGATCCTCCCCCCGGTGGCCTTTGTCCGCAGCATCGGCATCGGCGGTGTGCTGGCGGTGATCCTGACCGTGCTGGCAAGTCTGACGGCGCTCCCCGCGTTGCTGGCCCTGCTGGGCGAACGGGTCAACAGCCCGCGCCTGCTGAAAGTGACCTGGGCGCAGAGTGGCGCGGCTTCGGCGGCGTGGACCGCCTTTGCCCGCCGCGTGACTGCCCGCCCCGTGCTGGGCGTGGTGCTGTCCACAGTCTTCCTGCTAACGCTGGCGATTCCGGCCCTGGGCTTAAAAACGGGTTACGCGGGCGCATGGGGGCTGGTCCCCGGCGTTCCCAGCCGCGACGCCCTGACAGACGTGCGTGAGCTGGGTGCGGGCGGACTCCTGAGCCAGTTTGAAGTGATTTTGGACTTGAAGGGGCAGAAATACACCCCGGCAGACCGGGACAGATTCCAGAAAGTGGTGAATGATCTGCGTACCCTTCCAGACGTGAAGGCCATCATCAGCCCCTTCCTGACCTCTGCCGATCTGGCCGGAGCAGGGACGGGCGGGCTGGAGGCGCTGAGCCTGCTGACCCGCCGCTCTTTCAGCGCAGACCGTGAATTGCTGCGCGTGACGGTGATTCCCAGCGACACCCTGCGTGCCCAGGACATCGCCGCCTTTGAAACCCGCGTGCGCGACACGCTGGACGCCAGCGGCTACACCTATCTGCTGGGCGGAGCACCCGTGGGCGGCGAGGAATTCAGCCGCGCGATTATCGGCACGCTACCGGGGATTATCGCCGTGGTCTTTACCGGAACTTTCCTGCTGCTGATGGTGGCCTTCCGCAGCCTGCTGATTCCCCTGAAAAGCATCGTGATGAACGCCCTGACCGTGGGCGCGGCGGTAGGGGTGGTCACGCTGATCGTGCAGGACGGCTTTCTGGCCGCGCCGCTGGGCATCCCCGCCGACGTGGGGGTGCTGGACGCCTCGCTGCCTGTGCTGCTGTTCGCCGTGATGTTTGGCCTGAGCATGGATTACGAGATCTTTTTGCTCTCGCGCGTGCAGGAGGAATATCTGAACGGGGCCAGCAACGACGAGGCCGTGGTGCTGGCGGTGGGCCACACCGCGCGGATCATCACCAGCGCCGCCGTGATCATGTTTATCGTGTTCGTGGCCTTCATGTTCGGGCGCGTGGTGGCCACCAAGAGCATCGGCCTGGGCCTGGCGGTGGCGGTGGCCCTGGACGCCACACTGGTGCGCCTGATCCTCGTCCCCGCCTTCCTCAAGCTGGCTGGAAAGTGGAACTGGTGGCTGCCCGCGTGGCTGGACAAACGGCTCCCGCGCATCCGGCTGGAGCATTGAGCGGGGGCACTCTTTTTCCAGGGCTGAAGAAACTCAGGCCGTCAGAATCAGCGGCTTGCCCCCAGTGATCATGACCGTATGTTCAAAATGCGCGGCCAGCCCGCCATCGGTGGTGCTGAGGGTCCAGCCGTCACGCAAAGTTTTGACCCGGTGGGAGCGGCCCGTGGACACCATCGGCTCAATGGCAATGACCAGACCCTCGTGCAGCTTCTTCCGGTCTGCCGGACGGTAGTAGTTGGGCACGTTGGGGTCCTCGTGGATGGCGCGGCCTACGCCGTGGCCGAACAGTTCCCGCAGCACCGTGAAGCCCCGGCGTTTCACCTCGGTTTCCACGGCCAGCCCGATGGCGTTGACCGGATGGCCCGCCTTCGCGGCGGCCAGGGCCGCTTCAAGCGCAGCCTCGGTGCATTCAATCAATCGCATGGCAACAGGTGAAGCCGGGGGAACCGCCACAGTGACGGCAGCGTCCGCGATATACCCACTGACCTTACGCGGCAGAGTTTTGAAAATTCTCGGTAACTACTCAGCAGGGGGACTTGCGGAGTGGAATCAGATAGAGT
>NZ_JNIV01000195.1 GCF_000701405.1 Deinococcus marmoris DSM 12784 | reverse complement strand
AAAGAACTGGAGCGGGAACTCGAAATTGCACGACAGGAACGGGATATCCTGAAAAAAGCACTGGCCTTTTTCGCCAAGCAACCCTGATTTTCCGCTTCATCGAGCGGCACCAAGACGAGTTCCCAGTGGAACTGATGCGCCGGGTTCTCGATGTCAGCATCAGTGGGTACTACGCTTCGCGGGGAAGGCCGGACAGCGAGAGAGTCACGAAAGACCGCCTGTTGATGGTCAAAATCAGGACAAGCTTCGAGGACAGTCGGGGGACGTACGGCGCGTTGCGCATCAAAGCCGACCTCTGCGAGCAGGGGGAGCAGGTGAGCCGTCAGCGCATCGGGCGCCTGATGCGACAAGCCGAGCTTGTCGCGCGGGGAAAGCGAAAGTTCCGGACGACGACCAAAGCGAAATCTTCCCACCCAGTCGCAGGAAATCTTCTTGCCAGGAATTTCGACGCCGATGGTCCGAATCAGAAATGGGCGACGGACATCACGTAGATGCTGTCGGCGAATTCAGACCGCACTGTGCAGGACGCAGCATACTGATCTATGTCCCTCAAACCAGCCGTGCCCAGCGAAATTCCTGAACTGACACAGCAGGTCGCGCGCGCCGCTTTCCCGAAAGGATGTGCGGCGATGCGCCTGCGTGACGAGTTTGGCATGCTGTATCAAGATGCCGACTTTGCAGATCTGTTTCCCAAACGGGGGCAACCAGCGCTGCCAGCGTGGCGGCTCGCGCTGGTGACCGTTCTCCAGTTTCTGGAGAACGTCAGTGATCGCCAAGCGGCCGACCAAGTGCGAGGACGCATTGACTGGAAATACGCGCTGGGACTGGAATTGCACGATGCTGGCTTCCACTTCAGTGTGCTGTCGGAATTTCGTGCCCGGCTGGTGAAGGGCGAAGCTGAATACCGTTTGCTTGACCGAATGCTGGATCATTTTCAGGACCGAGGCTTGGTGAAAGCGCGCGGAAAGCAACGCACGGATTCGACCCACGTCTTGGGCGCGGTGCGCGACTTACATCTCGCTGAATTGGTTGGTGAAACCCTGCGGGCAACGCTGAATCAACTGGCAGACCTGGTTCCCGAATGGCTGACAGGCGTGGCCCAACCACAGTGGTTCAAGCGCTACGCCCACCGCGTTGAGGACACCTTACTGCCGAAGACCGAAGCGAAACGCCGGCTGTATGTCTTGGACATTGGCGCAGATGGCTATGCCCTGCTGGATGCCCTCGATGCCCCAGACGCGCCGTGTGACGCTCTGAAGGCGAGTCGCCTTACTCCGGCAGGTCTGGGACACCCATTTTGATCGCAGTGGTGAGACGCTGCGCTGGAAGGAGGGAACAGAGTTCCCTCCCGTTGGAGAACGCATCCAGTCACCCTACGATCCAGAAATGCACTTCAGCACCAAACGCAGTACCGAGTGGTCTGGCTACAAGGTGCATTTGACGGAAACGTGCGACGACGATGAGGCCCATCTGGTGACTCACGTCCATACGACGGCGGCGATGGACTATGACGGGTCAAGTACCGCGGTGATCCATGACAAGCTGGCCGCAAAGAATCTCCTGCCCAGCAAACATTTTGTCGATGCCGCGTATACAGACGCGGAGTTGCTGGTCTCGAGCGCCAAGGAACATGGCGTTCAGCTGATGGGCCCCATTCGCCAGGTGTCCACCTGGCAAAGCCGTCAAGGCCTCGGCTATGACACTGCTCAGTTTCAAATCGACTGGGAGCAGCAACACGCTATTTGTCCACAGGGGAAGATCTCCGGCTCCTGGCGGCCCGGTTACAACGAGGTCAAGCACCCCATCATCCGAATTCGCTTCCGTCGAAGTGACTGTGGAACTTGTCCCACGCGCACGTTATGCACAGCTGCAAAGGATCCGCGCCGCACCCTCCTGATTCTCCATCAGGCAGAATATGAGGCCTTGAACGCAGCCAGAGTGCTGATGAAAACGCCTGCGTTCAAGTTCAGCTATCGTGTCCGGGCCGGCATCGAAGGCACCATTTCTCAGGGCGTACATTGCGTTGGGTTGCGTCAGAGCCGGTATATCGGCTTGGCCCGTACCCGACTGCACCATGTGGTCAGCGCCACGGCCATGAATGTGTCGCGGATTGTGGCCTGGTTGGATGGGCGGCCGCGTGCGGCCACCCGTGTCTCTAGCTTTTCAAGACTCCTCCAAGCGGTCTGAATTCGCCGACAGCATCTCACGTATTTACCCACCCGGGAGGGTTGGCTGTACCTGGCCACGGTCATGGACCTGTATTCACGGAAAATCGTCGGCTGGGCGCTGAATGAGCGACTCCACACGCCGCTGGTCACAGCGGCGTTGGGAATGGCTGTCGAGCGTCGACAGCCACCAGGAGGGCTGCTGCACCACTCAGATAGGGGGAGCCAATACACGAGTGAGGTGTACAAGCAGGCGCTGGACAGACTGCACGCGGTTCAGAGCTTGAGCGAGAAAGGAGAATGTTGGGATAACGCCGTTCAGGAGAGCTTTTTCGCGACGTTGAAGACGGAACTGGAACTTGGAAAAGCGCAGTGGGGTCGTGCCCAGACACGAACGGAGGTCTTCGAGTGGATTGAGGTGTTCTATAACCGTCGTCGTCGTCACTCAGCGTTGGGCTACCGGTCACCGGTGGCTTTCGAGGAGCAATTCACCATCCCGAACTGAGCCTCCACCAAACCCTTGACAGATCAACAGATCACATCCGCTTTGAACGTGTTGAGGACGAGCTTGAGACCTTCGCGGTCATCAACGTTCGCCGTCGTCACACGGCAACCCAACAGGTTGCCGTCCGTATCCGTCGCTATGTAGCGCTTACGGCCTTTGACCTTTTTGTTGCCGTCCCAGCCGCGATCCCCTTTTTTTGCGTCGTCTTGACGCTCTGAGAATCACCAACGGCGGCGGAAGGCTCGGCCTTCCGCCCTTTGCGTTCACGTTCGATCTTCACCAACGCGGCATT
>NZ_JNIV01000194.1 GCF_000701405.1 Deinococcus marmoris DSM 12784 | reverse complement strand
ACTTCGCAAGCAGGGCATACATGTCTGGCAGGGCCTCGTGAGTGTATTTCGCGGTGACATCCTCATGCCCGACTTCTCGCGCTGAGTAGTTACGCGCAGACACCCCTTGCCCGCCGCGCCATGCTCTACCCTGGCAGGCGTATGAGCGCTGTCCCGCCCGCCCGCCCCGAAGGTTTAGATGCCGTGTCTGTCACGGCCATTCTGGTGACCATCGTGTTCTGGGCCTCGGCCTTCGCGGGTATCCGGGCCGGGCTGGAGGCATTCTCGCCGGGCCATCTGACGCTATACCGCTTTCTGGTGGCGGCGGTGGCGCTGGGCATCTACGCGCTGGTCACGCGCATTCCGCTGCCCAGCACGGGCGATCTGGCGCGCATCTTCGGCCTCAGCTTCATGGGGATTACGCTGTACCACGTCCTGCTGAATTACGGCGAGGTCAGCGTGCCCGCCGGGACCGCCAGCCTGATCATCGCGGCGGGGCCGGTGATCACGGCGCTGCTGGCCACCCGGTTTGGAGGCGAGCGCCTGAACGTGCTGGGCTGGCTGGGCACCCTGGTCAGCTTGTGCGGCGTGACGTTAATCGTGCTGGGCAGTGGGCAGGGCGTCAATTTCACGGGGGGGGCGCTGCTGATTCTGGGTGCGGCGCTGTTTACCAGCATCTATTTCGTGTTCCAGAAACCGCTGCTGAGGCGCATGAATCCGCTGCACTTCACGGTCTGGTCCCTGCTGCTGGGCATGTTGCCCATGCTGGTCTTTCTGCCCGGTTTCGTGGGTGAGTTGCGGGCCGCGCCGTTATCGGCCCATCTGGCGCTGATCTATCTGGGCCTGTTCCCATCTGCACTGGCGTACCTGACCTGGACGTTCGCGCTGTCGCGGGTGGGGGCCAGCACTACCACGTCGTTTCTGTATGTCAGTCCGGTTCTGGCCATCCTGATCGCGCTGGTCTGGCTGGGAGAGGTGCCCAGACCCATCACGCTGCTGGGCGGGGCGGTGGCGGTGGCCGGGGTGGTGCTGGTGAACACGCTGGGCCGTCCAAAGAAAGTTCTCCCCCCCGACGCGCTGAAAGCATGAGCGCCCCCGCCGCCGAACTGCCGCCCGCCCCGCCTGCCGACGCGCCGATTGTGCTGGAGGACGTGAGCGTGCGCCTGGGCAGCGAGTTGATCCTGAACGGCGTGAATCTGGACGTGCGCCGGGGCGAGTTTCTGGCATTGATCGGCCCCAGCGGCGGCGGCAAAAGCACGCTGCTGCGCGTGATCGCCGGGCTGTTGAAGCCGCAGTCCGGCGTGGTGCGGGTGGAGTCGGCCCCGGCGCTGGTTTTTCAGGATTACCGCCTGTTGCCGTGGCGCACGGCGCTGCGGAATGTGGCCCTGCCCGCCGATCTGGGTGCGGGCGGCGGGTTGCCTCCCAAAGAGGCATTGCATCTGGTGGGCATGGACGCCTACGCGGGCTACTTTCCGGCGCACCTGTCGGGCGGGATGCGGGCGCGGGTGGCGCTGGCCCGCGCATTGGCCCAGAGCGGCGACGTGCTGCTGCTGGACGAGCCGTTCGCCGCCCTGGACGCCCTGGTCCGCGAACGCTTCAACGACGAATTGCGCCACCTGCACGAGAAGACCGGGCGCACCACCGTCCTCGTGACCCACTCCATCCGCGAGGCGGTGTGGCTGGCAGACCGCGTGGCCGTGCTGCGCGACGGGAAAATCGTGGAGATTCTGGACACGCGCGGCGAGGGCCGGGTCAGCGCCTACACCGATGGTCTGGAAGCGCACCTGCGCGGCGTGCTGGGTACCGGCGACAGCACCCGCCTGCGAACCCCTGTCCGCGAACGACTGAGCCTGTCGGGGCTGCTGCCGCTGGCCGCGATTGCGCTGGGGTTGCTGGGCTGGCATCTGGCGGCCACACAACTCAATCAGCCGTTCCTGCTGCCCACGCCCGCCGCCGTGTGGCGCGAATTGACGGGCACTTTCCCCGAACTGGCCGCCGCCTTCTGGGTCACGGCCCGGACCGCACTGGCCGGGCTGTTCATCGGCGGTCTGGTGGGCGTGCTGATCGGCTACCCACTGGCAAAATTCCGCCCGCTGGAACGCTTCTTCAGCCCGTTTATCATCGCCGCGCAGAGTACGCCCATCGTGATTCTCGCGCCGCTGCTGGTGTCGTGGCTGGGCTTCGGGTTCTTTCCCGCCGTCGTCGTGTCGGCCCTCAGCGCCCTGTACCCGATCATGATCGCCACCCTGGTCGGTGTGCGTGAGGTGGACCGCACCTTCTACGAACTGTTCAGAAGTTTGCGGGCCACGCCGCTGCAACGGCTGACGCGGCTGGAATTGCCGGGAGCGCTCCCCGTGATGCTGGGAGGACTCCGGCTGGCCGCCAGCCTCGCTTTAATCGGCGCGGTGGTCTGGGAATTCGTGGACGCCAACCAGAAGGGGCTGGGGCTGGCCGTGCAGGTGGCCGGAACCTACCAGAACAAGGCCGCGCAGTTTGCTGCGATTGCCCTGCTGATCCTGTTCGGCGTGCTGATCTACGCCGTGATTACCGGGCTGGAACGCGGCGTGATGCGTCGGCGGGGGCGCTGAGAGGCTAGACTGCCCAAGCCTGCGGGCGGGTTGCATGACAAGTGGGAAGTAGAGAGCCATGTCCTCAACAAGAGGAACCCCCGGTGTTTCCGCACCGGGGGGACTGAAAAGGGGGTGATTCTCTACGACACACAAGAAGTCTACCACAGTACGGAAACGTCGGTCCAAAAAACTGACCCCGAAAGTGGTGACGGTCTGGGCAGGTGCGGTTTCCGCCGTCCTGCTGGCCGTTAAACTCTTGGTAGAGATCATTAAACTGATCCTCACCTAAAGTTGAAGCTCTCGTGCGGCCCATTCGCGTCCCCAACCCTGCCCAAAGGCAGCTCCCCCAGCACTCGCCGGGGGATTTTTTGTTCATACGGGTTCCGTCTGTTTCGCGTAGAAATCGGGACAGCGCCGATTCCTACACTCCACGCCCGGAACCCGTTTTTCTCCTGCTCACTCCGTTCGGATTTCCAGGTGTTTCCAACACCTTTCAATCGGAGTCCGTAT
>NZ_JNIV01000193.1 GCF_000701405.1 Deinococcus marmoris DSM 12784 | reverse complement strand
AACATGATGCGACGTATCGAATTCGACTCCACTGCCGATGCCCCATGAACCACGGTGCTTCAAGCCCCCGGAATTTGGTGGCCTCCAGACTCAGGAGGCCACCAAGATCCAGGGGCTAAGCTGCTTTCCTGAAGGCCGGATACCACTGGCGGAACAGGTCTTCGAGTTCGTTGTTGATGACCCGGGTCCTGATCTGAAGCAGCAGGTGGGCACCGCGCGGCGTCCAACCCATCGACTGTTTCTTGACAAAGCGTTTGCTGATGATCTGATTGACCGCCGATTCGACAAAGCCTGTTGAAATTCGCTCGCCCGCCCGGTACCGCTCGCCATAGTTCACCATGTAGGCTTTGTTGTTGCCGATGTAGCCCATCATCTCCACCACGTACTTTTTCATCTTCCGAAGGCAGGCGGGATCCACCTGTGGGCTGTCCAGCGCGCTGGACAGCTCCATTTCCAGGTCACTGAGTTCCTCGCGGCCCTGACCCACATGACCGTGCCAGAGATGGTGCTTGGTCCGCTCTAATCGTTCAGGAACGTCGTTCAGTGCCTCAATCTCTCTGGGCAGGCCCCTGGCCATCTGGCCGAGTACGGTCAAGCGCATGGTCACGTGAAACCAATCCAGCACGTGTTCGGCGTTCGGGCTGAGGTACAACTGGAGATTCCGGACGTTGTCGCCCCCGTCCGACATAAAAGTCACCGCCTGGTTTTCCTGCATGCCCTGCGAGCGCAGCATCTCGAACAGCCGTCGGCGGGGCTTCTGGTCATGGGTGGTGACAAAGGCGAAGGTCTTGCTGCTGGGCTGATCCTCGATCTGAGTACGCTTGAACGCCAGAATGCTCTTCCCAGCGATCACCTCAAACCAGCCCTTTCCCCTGGCCCGAACGAAACCGCCGTCGATTCCGACGGTCAGGGGACCATCTGGCATGGGCAGTGCGTTCCAGTCCTGCTGGCAGCCCTCGACGAAGAACGCCTGTTCCGCGCCCAGGGCATCTTCGGCCCGCTGGGCCACCCGGTGGACGTGCTTCCGAACCGTCTCGGCATTCAACGTCTTGCCCATGGGCAAGACGTCTCTCAGCAAATCCACCGTGGCCCCGTAGGACACCATCGACGCCCATTTGGTCTGTAAGAACAGCAGCTCGGGTGTGGTGTTCTCGGGCATCAAACTGGAGAGTGGACTGAAGGTGCCGCCCTGGACATCGCACGCACAGCGCCACCACCTTGGACTGTTTACCAGAATATCGCCATAAACTGTGCGCAGCAGGACGTGATGGTGGCCTTTCATGCGGCGCTGAACGCCACAGTCCGGACACGAACGAACCCCTTCAAGCTGCTGGCTGATCTGCCGCTCCATCAGGACGGTCTGAAAAGCGTGTAGAACAGCTTTTCCCTCTTCGAGGCTTAATCCAAGGGTCTCGAAGGTCAGGTTGCCCCGTTCAAAACTGCCGAGGTCATGGACGTCTTTCTGATCGCCCTCAATCAGCGTCACTTGAAGCCTGATTTGCATGTTCCACCTCCCGAAGTCGCCGGTTTACGGCTTTGCGGTCAAACTGGTCTGGGGCAAAGCGCTGCCGGAACCGGAGGCGCTCGAGTGCATCCAGGAGGTCTTCGTCCTCACGCAAGACGCGGGCGTCTTGCCCGTCTGCCACGCTGAGGACAGCTTCACTGATCAGCACCATGTCCTCCATTGCGCTGAGCGAGAGGCGCTCCAAGACACCTTTCCGGTGGCCCTCAGGGCCACCGCAATCTTCGGGCGGACACGAATGGCGTCCAGCAACGCAGCGCGGGTACTTCTTTTTTAAATCGAGTGGCAGGACGCGTTCCAGACGCAGATCGTGTTGCCAGAAATCCCCGAAGTCATATTCGTACTGGAAGCGCTCTCCGGCGCGCAGATTGAACTGATCGAGCCGAACGGTCTTTGGATTCGTGGTGAGCACGATGCCGCCCTCGTAAGCAATGCCGTAATCGTACCCGTGAATCCTGAATTTATGGAGATGGGCGTCCTCCCAGCCCATGGCGACTTGCACCACCTGGTGCAGCAGGGCGATGCTGGTGTCACTCCTGACCAGCACTCGTCGCCAGACGGTGGGTTCGACTTCGCGCAGGACGATATTGAGCTGATAGACCACCACTTCAGCCGCCATAGGCCAGCGTATCTCAGAGCTCTCTCGGATCAGGAGTTCGCCAAACGGCGGAAAGGCGAAATGATTCCTCTCGCCTCCATACTTCAGCAGGGCTGGAACCGCTCCAGCAGCGAGGGATTGCATGCCGTCATCCGAGAATGCGAAATCTGAGTTGGTGGCGCAGCTCGTCCGGCTGGCCCGGAGAGAACACCTGAGCTATGACGAGTTCGGGTACATCTGCCAGCAGGCCCGGAAGAAACTCAAACTCAAGAAGCCGAAGCGGGAACAGCGTTTACCACAGTTGCTCACGTCCGAGGAACTCGGACGCTTCTTCCGGGCGGTGCGCGAAGGTGGCCGCGTTGAGCATGAAATCATCCTCAAGCTGCTGTTCTTCACCGCCGTACGGGTGGGCGAACTGGTCAAGATCGAGGTGAATGATGTTGACCTCGCGGCCTGCAAAATCTTCGTGGATCAGGGCAAGGGCAGCAAGGACCGCTACCTCCTGTTCCCACAAACCTTCAGCCTGGTGCTCCGGACCCACCTCGCGGCCCATCCAAAGCAGATGTATCTGTTCGAGACGCAGCGATGCGGACCGTATACGGTCCGCCGAATTCAACAGATCGTCCAGCGCTACCGGGAGGCCGCCGGGTTGAGTTCTTCCGTCCATCCCCACCTGTTCCGCCACCAGATGCTGACGTTTCTGACCGGTCAGAAGCTCTCGGATGCACAGATCCAGCTCCTGAGCGGCCATGCCAGCAAGAAAAGTCTGGAAGTGTACCAGCACCTCTCACTCGACGCCGTGGACGCCGCTTACCAGCAGGCTGTTCGGTTCATAGACCTCTAGCCCCCGGATTTTGGTGGCCTCCAGACTCAGGAGGGTACCAAAAAGCGGGGGCAACTCTGCCCCAGGGCGATTTGGCAACATGATGCGACGTATCGAATTCGACTCCACTGCCGAT
>NZ_JNIV01000192.1 GCF_000701405.1 Deinococcus marmoris DSM 12784 | reverse complement strand
CTGCACGCCATACCTTTAGCTCAATGTCCCACTGACACGCCAGGGTTTCTCTTCTGACTGCCCAGCCGCTCAATTTTTCGTGACGGCGCAGGTCTAAAAGACTTGCACTAAAGTGCATGGCTCATACCCAGCGGTTTCGGAGAGTTGAATGGGCATGGGATACCTCCCCGGCCCGCGTGGGCCGGGTGAATGGAGACGGTGGGTTAATTCAGGAAAAAGCCGAGTTCGATGCCGTGCGGGGTTCCCAGGGTGTACGAGGTCTCAGGCTGGTGGCCTGCCTGACTGGCCGCCAGATACAGCGCGCCAAAGGTGGCACTGAAGGTGTGCCAGGTGCCAGGGTGCAGCGCACAGACGACATTCACTGCCGGGAGATTGATGCAACGGACGCGGCCCTTTCCTGTCAGAACGCGGTTCACGGGCAAACAGACTTCGGTCTGGAGGGGACCGCTGAAATATTCCTGGCTGTGGTACAGGCCGAAATCACCTCCCGTGATCTCGACGTCTGCCGCCTGCGCGTGTTCGTGGAGCTGCGCGACGCTGTGAACGTAGGAGGCATGGAAGGTTTCAGCCTCAGCGCTCATCGTGAGGCTCAGGGCCTGCTGGGCAGGCCACTGTCGGTACTGCGCGTCCACGACTGGGAGCGCGCGTTGTCCTTCGAGGACGCGGCCCACATCTAACAGCATCTGGCGTCTGGCCTCGAACTGTTCGAGCAGCCGCCGCTCGTGACGTTCCAGGATCGCGGTGACCTGGGCAGGTGCGGCCACCAGAAGAGCCGAGAGATCACTCAGCGGCAGATCCAGTTTGCGCAGGGCCGCCACCTGCTGACCCAGCGGAATTTGCGTGGGCGTATAGTAGCGGTAGCCGCTATCCTGATCCACCTGGGCAGGGAGCAGGACGCCGCTGTCGGCGTAGAACCGCAGCGCCGAGACGCTCAGGCCCACGAGTTGGGCGAACTGGCCGATGGACAGCAGTTTCATGATCACCTCCGCGCCTGAGCGTGGGGTCTCAAGCTGCTTGAGAGTCAAGACCGTCCAGTTGGGGGGACGGGCGGTAGAGCGGGTAAAACACCTGTCGACAGCTCAGCGCGGTGCCTTTTTGGCAACGCCACTTACCGGAAGCCCCTAGCTGTTGAGGGGTGTTGTCTTTGGAACCTCGCCTGGTCAAAACATTTTCACTCAAGACCCCTCAGGTAAAATTTCGCGTCCGTTACTTCAGGCGTTGACTTCATTGATTAGTTAGTACATACTTACTTCATGCCCAGTGCTGCCGCCGCTCCTCGTCAATCCGCCCATGAAAGGCGCACGGCCATTATTGAGATTGCATTGGAAGAATTTGCGGTACACGGCTACTCTGGTGCCTCCACCGAGACGATTGCTAAACGGGTGGGCATTTCACAGCCCTATATCTTCCGACTGTTCGGTACCAAGAAAGAGCTTTTTCTGGCGGTCAGTGATCAGGTTCACGCTACCATCTTCGATCTGTTCGTGACGGCGGCAGAGGACGCAGATCAGCGCGGTACGCCCCCACTCAAGGCGATGGAGGAGGCCTACAACAGTTTGCTGGTCCGCAAGCATGAACTCCTGATGCTGCTCCAGAGTTTTGCAGCCGGCGGAGACGACGAGATACAGACCAAGGTTCGTGAAAACTACCGTGCCTTGATCTCAGAGGTGGCGCGGCGTTCTGGCGCAACACCGCAGGCCATCTTTGGTTTTTTCGCCGCTGGCATGATGTTGACCGTGGCCGCTGCCCTCGATATGCCTGACCTCTACTGCGATCTTTGAAAAGAGGAGCCAGCACCGATGCCAATCTTATCTCTTCTCAATTTTTATTAGTAAGTACTTAATAATAAAAGGGAGTCCACCATGATGCACCTACCAGCCGCCGTGACCCACTCCTGGAAGACCAACCGCCCGCTGACTTTCGTGGGGCTGCTTTCCGTAATTCTGTTACTCGTCTGTCTGGTTGGGATGGTGGTGGATAACCGCATGGTTACCGGCATGCCTGCCTGGGATAAACCGGCCAAGTTCGCCATCTCGTTTCTGCTGTACTCGTTCACCCTCATCTGGATGCTGGGCTTCATAGAGGGCAAACGCGCCCGCCTGGCACGAATCGTCTCCGCCCTGACAGCCGTGGGGGCCGTGGTGGAACTACTGATCATCACGGCTCAGGCGGCGCGTGGCACGACGAGCCACTTCAATGTCGGTGCCTCGCTCGACGCCACACTTTATTACCTGATGGGCGGCTTTGTCCTGTTGATCTGGCTGATGAATCTGCTGGCCGCCGCACTGCTGCTGCTTCAACCGTTGCCTGACCGGGCGTTCGCCTGGAGCCTGCGACTGGGACTGGTGCTGACCCTGATTGGCGGAAGTATCGGGGCCGTGATGACCGCTCCAACATCGGCCCAGTTGGGCCAGGATCCGCCGACGGTAGTGGGGGCGCACAGTGTTGGCGGAACAGATGGCGGGCCTGGACTGCGCTTCCTGGGATGGAGTACCACCCACGGCGATCTGCGGGTGTCCCATTTTGTTGGGCTGCATGCCCTCCAGGCCGGGCCGCTGCTGTTCTGGCTGGTGGGCCGCCGCCGCTCCTGGACAGCGCGCCAGCGTGTGGGCCTGGTCTGGACTGCCGCCGGAGCCTACCTGGGCCTGATCACCCTGCTGTTCTGGCAGGCGCAACGAGGCCAGAGCGTCATCGCCCCGGACAGTCTGACCCTCTCATCCGCAGGTATGTTACTGCTCCTGACCGCCATCAGTGCGGGTCTGGTCTTGCGCCCAGACCGCAGGTTGACCCAGGAAACGATATGACGGCCCGCAAGCCCCGACTGTTGCCCACGGTTTACTTCGTGCTCTCACTCCTTGGCTTGCTGGGAACGTGGTACTTCAACCTCCAGTTTGAGTTTGAGGGGGGCAGCTACCTAGCCGCCTGGTTTGCCAATCCTGCAAGTTCGTCGGCAGCCATTGACCTGATCACCCTGCTGGTTGTAGCAAGCGTTTTATATCTGCGCGAAGGCTCCCGCCTGGGCTGGCGCTGGTATCTGAGCGCCCTGTTCATTCCTCTGTATCTGATTAGCGCCCCTAGCCCGTCGGCCTGAGTCGAACCAGATTCGCTAGAATCGGGGCATGGCCGGAACGCTGACAGCGGGTGATGTGCTGGAGAT
>NZ_JNIV01000191.1 GCF_000701405.1 Deinococcus marmoris DSM 12784 | reverse complement strand
CAGCACCGCCTGAACTCAAGTTGTCCGGTACTGAAGTGGCGTCCTTGCCGTGAACCTGAAACACCTTGTGTGCCCACTTGCGGAGCTGCGGCAGTGGGTCGATCAATCCCACCATCTGGTGGCATGGCTCCCACTCCAGCCCGATGTTGTCGGCGGGCAGCGCGTCCCACATCAGCTCCCAGGCGGCGGGGCCGTGGGCGATGTTCCATTCCCCGGCCTGCCAGTTGCCATCCATCGCGCAGTTTTCAAAGCACAGCCGCACGCCCTGATCGGCGGCGCGGCGCGACAGCTCACCAAAAACCTCCGCGTAGCGCGGCAGCGAGGCGTCCAGCGGCACCCCCGGCAGCCGTCCGGTAAAGCCGCCGATCAGATCGCAGCCGAACAGGTGGGCGTGGGCGATCAGGCGCTCCCAGCTTGCCAGGGTGTCGGCGTCGTCGCCCGTACCAGTCAGCGGGTTGCCGAAGATTTCCAGACATGAAATCCGGGTTCCGCTCTCCTCCACGATGTCGCGTACGCGCCGCCCGGTTTCGGCCAGATCAGTGTCGCCAGTGGTCTGCCAGAAGGTCAGGCTGAAACTCTCGAAGCCGTGCGGCAGGATCTGCGGCAGGATCTGTACGGCGTGTCTTCCCTCTACCAGCGTTCCAATACGGATGTCGTGCATTCTTCCTCTCCTCGCGCGGGTGTCTTCTGGTGTCCACGCCGTTTTCTGGGAACGGTCCATCAGATCGTGGTTCTTTCCAACCTGGTCCTGCAATACAATTTTTTACTAAAAAACAAACTAGTCCTTTCGGCTGGACGAGTCAAGTGGGCGACGCGGCGGATGGTGTCGAAGGTGCATAGGTCATGCCCACGGGATGTCTACGGGCCGGAAATCCGCAGGCCGCTGCCCGGTCCTGGCCCCTATACTCTTCGCCATGTCCAAGCGCTCCCTTACCTCTGCCCGGTCCAGCGTGACCATCCAGGATGTGGCGCTGGCGGCAGGTGTCTCCATCGGGACGGTCTCACGGGCCTTGCGGCAACAGGCCGGACTGAGCGAAACCACGCGCGGGCAGGTGCTGAGGGTGGCCCATGAACTGGGCTACGACACCGCCAGGGTGCGGGCAGGCAAACTCCGCCGGGTCAGCTTCGTGTTGCACCGCCAGCACACCGGCGCGGGCGCGAATCTGTTCTATTCACATGTGCTGCACGGCGTCGAGGACGAATGCCGGGCACGCGGCCTGACCCTGCATTTCACCTCGCTGGACACGGGCGACGACGTGGCCGGACTGATGCGGCGCAACAGTACCGACGGGCTGCTGTGCGTGGGTTTTTTTGAAGACGACCTGCTGGGCCAGTTGCGCGCTCTGGGCCTGCCGATGGTGCTGGTGGACCACCTTGCGCCGGGGCTGCCCAGTGTCAACAGCGACAACGTGGGTGGGGCGCACCGGGCCACCACGCATCTGCTGCAAACGGGACGGCGGCGGGTGGCTTTCATCGGCGGGCCTGATCACCACAGCATCTGCGGGCGCTGGCTGGGCTACCGTCAGGCACTGTACGACGCGGGCGTTCCGGCAGACCCGGCACTGGACGTGCGCCGTGATCCGTTAGGCAGTGAGGACGGCGCAGCCGGGGCCATGCGCAAGCTGCTGGCGCTGCCCCAGCCGCCCGACGCGGTGTTCGCGTTCAACGATTCGACGGCCATTCTCGCCATGCGCGCGTGCCAGGAAGCCGGGCTGAGCGTGCCTGAGGACCTGGCCTTCGTGGGCTTTGACGACGTCGATGCGGCGGCCCAGACCCACCCACCGTTAACGACGCTGAGGGTGGACAAGGAAGCGCTGGGGGTACGCGGCGTGCAGATGTTGCTGGACCGCAGCGCGCAGAACAGCATCGAGCTTCCCGCCGAACTGATCGTGCGGGCAAGCAGTGCAACAGGCAGTGGCGGCGCGGCAGCCCACACCCATGATGGTCACGCCCGTAGCCCCTGCGCCAGCACGTAATACAGGTCATTGAGCCTGAGACCCTGCCGGAAGTCGCGCAACTCGGTGTTGCTGTCGATAATGGCCAGTTCCACCCCGGCCATCGCTGCGAAATCCTCGATCATCTCGGTGGTCACGGCCCCGCTGTACCCGGTGTGGTGCGCGCCCCCGGCGTAGATCCAGGCGGCGCAGGCGGTCTTGAAATCCGGCTGGCATTCCCAGACTGCGCGTGCTACGGGCAGGTGGGGCAGATCGGGGTGGGTCACCGAGGTCACCTCGTTCACGATCAGGCGGAAACGGCTGCCCAGATCGATCAGCGAGACGTTGATGGCTGCGCCCAGTTCGGCGTCAAAGACCAACCGTACCGGGTCTTCCTTGCCGCCAATGCCCAGCGGATGTACCTCCAGTCTGGGCCTGTGGGCCGCGATGCTGGGGCAGATTTCGAGCATGTGCGATCCCAGCACCTGATGCTTGCCCGGCTCCAGGTGGTAAGTGTAATCCTCCATGAACGAGGTGCCCCCTGGCAATCCATGTGCCATGACTTTCATGGCCCGCACCAGGGCCGCTGTCTTCCAGTCGCCCTCGCCACCGAAGCCGTAACCGTCGGCCATCAGGCGCTGGGTGGCGAGGCCGGGAAGTTGTTTCAGGCCTCGCAGGTCCTCAAAGGTGTCGGTGAAGCCTTTGAAGCTGCCCTCTTCCAGAAAGGCGCGCATCCCCGCTTCGATCCGCGCACCTTCCCGCAATGAATCGTGGCGCTCACCGCCGGGCTGGAGTTCTGGCGCAACCTCAAATTCCGCCAGATACGTTCTGATCAGATCAGCTATTTGATTCTCTGAGACAGCTTGGATACGCCCAGCCAGATCGCCCACCGCGTAGGTATTGACTGAAAATCCAAACTTCATCTCGGCGCTGACCTTGTCGCCGTCGGTGACGCCCACGAAGCGCATGTTGTCGCCAAAACGGCAGATGGCCGCGCCCTGCCAGTCAAACCAGGCCCAGGCCGCCCGCGCCCACGCGCCCAGCCGAGATTGAACCTCGCCGTCGCTCCAGTGGCCCACGGGTGCATCCCGCTAAGCTGGGATCGGAAAGGCAGCGTGGCGAACGTCATCCAGACTCACCAGGGGATTGATGTTGTTCAGGTTGGCACGAAGC
>NZ_JNIV01000190.1 GCF_000701405.1 Deinococcus marmoris DSM 12784 | reverse complement strand
CTAAAAGCTGATCCAGATGACGTTCCATGACCTGACTCAGCATTTCCCGTTCTGTTGCCATGCACCATCATCCCATTTCAGCGGGATGCACCCGTGGCCCACCACCACCTTGCGCTCCAGCCGCAGCCGGGTGTGCAGAAATCCGGCCTCGCGGTCCCCGTGTGCCGACTGGTTGAGGTTCATGTAGTCCATGTCGATGCGGTCCCAGGGCAGATCGCGCTCAAGCTGGGTGTGCAGGTGGACGAAGGGTTTGTTCAGCGCGCTTAGGCCGCCAATCCACATCTTGGACGGGCTGAAGGTGTGCATCCACAGCATCAGTCCGGCGCACAGCGGGTCTGCATTGGCCTCCAGGCACAGGCGGCGGATGTCGTCCGGCGTGGTCATCACGTCTTTAAAGATGATAGGTAGGGGAATGGCCGGGCTGATCTCCAGCGCCTCCGAGACCTGCCGGGCCTGCGCCGCCACCTGCGCCAGCGTTTCAGGGCCGTAAAGGTGCTGCGAGCCGCAGACAAACCAGAGTTGCGGGGTGACGAGATTCTTCACGGGGTCTCCTGGTGCTGGCCGTAGACGTGGGTGTAGCGGTGATGCAGGCGGTCAATGTCGGCGGGCGCAAGGGTCTGAACTTCCACGCCCCGCGCCGCTGCCAACTGACAGGCCAGAAAGACAGTGCGGGCCACGTCTTCAACCATCACCGCCGCTTTCAGGGCGGCCAGGGGAGTCTTGCCGATGGTAAAAACGCCGTGGCTCTGAAGGATGATGGCGGGTGAGCGGTGGCCCTTCAGGACGCGCACCACCTCCTGACCGATGTCCGCGCCGCCGATCGGGGCAAAGCTGCCGCAGGGGACGGGACCGCCGAACTCGTCGGCCATCGCGGTCAGCACGCAGGGAATGGCGTGTCCAGTGGCGGCCCAGGCAGTGGCGTAGGGGCTGTGGGTATGCACGATCCCGCCCACGTCGGGCAGATGGCGGTAGATGTAGGCGTGGGTGGCCGTATCGCTGCTGGGGCTGAGATCACCCTCAATCACCTGCGCGTCCAGATCAGTGGCCACCATGCTCTCGGGCGTCAATTCCGCAAAGGTCACGCCGCTGGGCTTGATCAGCAGGCCGCCGTCCACGCGGGCGCTGATGTTGCCACTCGTCCAGGTCACCAGACTGTTTTTCGGCAGTTCCAGATGCAGGGCGTGCAGTTCCGCCCTTAATTCGGCGTGATTCATGCGAGAACCTCGCTGCGTTCTTTATGGGCCACCGCGCCGTCCCGCAGTCGCTTGAGGGTTTTCATGGTTCTGTCCTCGTGTCCAAACAGGTCATGCAAGTGCTTGTAGAGCTGGTAAATCTGCGTGTAGGCGACGTGGCGGTGCGGGTCAGGCGTGTAAGCGGCCCGCCTGACTCTGGCCATCCGGTCTGCCGCCGCGCTGATATCCGGGTAGGCTCCGGCGGCCACGGCGGCGTGCATGGCGCTGCCCAGTGCCGGGGCCTGCGAACTTCCAGCGACGCTGATCGGTAGCCCCAGCACGTCGGCGTAGGTCTGCATCAGCACCGGATTTCTGATCAGTCCTCCGGCAGCGATAAATTCCTGCACGGGCACGCCGGAGTCGTTGAAGGTTTCCACGATGACCCGCGTTCCGAAAGCCGTGGCCTCGATGAGCGCGCGGTAGATGTCCTCAGCACGCGTGGACAATCCCAACCCCATAATCATGCCGCTCAAATCGGTATCCACCAGCACGGAGCGGTTGCCGCTGAGCCAGTCCAGCGCCAGCAGGCCATGCTCGCCCACCGCCTGATCCTGGCCCAACTCGGTCAGCAGTTCGTGGACGCTCAGGCCGCGCTCCTGGGCCAGCGTGTGGTACTCGGGCGGGGTCAGTTTCTTGACCACCCAGCCGAACAGGTCACCCACGCCGCTTTGCCCGGCCTCATAGCCGTAGGTGCCGGGGGTAATCCCGCCTGCCACCACGCCGCACAAGCCGGGTACTTCTGCCAGGGTGTCTCCGATCATGACGTGACAGGTGCTGGTCCCCATGATTGCCACCAGTTGGCCGCTTCGTGTGGCCCCCACGGCGGGGGCAGTGACATGGGCGTCCACGTTGCCTACCGCGACAGCCGTACCCACCTTTAAGCCAGTTAAACGGGTAGCGGCTTCGGTCAGCCCTCCAGCTCGGCCTCCCAGCGGGTGCAGATCACGCGAGAACCTGTCGGTGGCGTGCCGGAAGGCTGGATTCAGCGCCGCGAAAAAATCATCAGTGGGATACTCGCCGTCCTGATAGATTGCCTTGTACCCGGCAGTGCAGATGTTGCGAACCTCCGCGCCGCACAGTTGCCACGTCACCCAGTCGGTAGCTTCCAGAAAACGCTCGGCTGCCGCATAGACCTGTGGAGACTCTTCCAGAATCTGCAACAGCTTGGCAACGGCCCACTCGGCGCTGATCTTGCCGCCGTAACGGGGGAGCCAGCGCTCGCCGCGCCGCTCGGCCACGGCATTGATGCGGTGTATCTGATTAGCGCCGAAGGACCATCAGTACGGCTACGGGATCCTCGCCCCGCAGGCGGGCCGTTTCCACCACGCTCTTGATGCGGGTGTAGGTGGTAGCCCCCAGCAGATTTTTGCTGCACTGAGAGACTTTCCTCGCCATCACTACGCTCCGCAGGGCACGCTCTGCGGCGTTGTTGGTGGGTGGAATGTCAGGGTCAATCAGGAAATACAACAGACGGCTTCGACGGTGCTGCTCCAGCAGGCCCAGTCGCAATCGCTCATTGATCTTGGTTTTTAGCGGGTAACGGTCAAGCAGATGATCCAAGCGCAGGGTGAGTCTCTCACCCTGCCGGGCGTACTCCTGGCGATTGGCCAGCCCCGCGTGGTAAGCCGAATGCAAGCGAATCCCATCCCGGAAGAGCTGGGCCAGTCGCTGCGGATAGCGTTCCCCGCGTCCTGGCTGAGCGTGTTGTTCCTCAACCGCCCCATCGGCGTTGCGGATCAGGTGGGCTAGACACTTTTGCTGCTTAGTATCGGCGAAGACCAAGCTGTCATAGACCTTGAAGCGATCCGTGACCAGTGTTCCCGCAAAATCGTCGCCCAGAACGGCCCGCACCTCAGCATTGGTGTGTCGTGGGTTGGCCCGGTACAGCACGATATCGGCGGAGCGGAAGGCACTCATCCACGCGGCCACGCCATTCATCCGCCAGCC
>NZ_JNIV01000189.1 GCF_000701405.1 Deinococcus marmoris DSM 12784 | reverse complement strand
AATGCTCCAGAAGTCGTCAGCAGAGTGCTGGAGTTGGATGGAAGAGAAGAATTTTTTGATCTGTACAGCCTACAGGATTTAATCGGAGTCCGTATGAGACCTCGCCGCCCACCGACTCCAGGAGCGCCTGTAAACCACCCGAAAAACCTTGCCCCACGCCTGTAACTCGCCACTGCCCCTGGTACCTGTAAACCTCAAGCAGAATCAACGCCCTCTCGTCTTGAAACATCTGTCCTTCCACATGAAAATGCACACTGTCCCCGCCCTCATCCATCAGGCTGGCCGTGCCGCGCCGAAGGGCTGAAAATGGCTGTTCATCACTGGTAGCTACGAAAACGAGACGATGAATGCCAAGTGGCAGCCGCGCCAGATCAACCCGAAACGAACGCTCTGAGAGATTGAGTATGATCGCCTGCTCAGGACTGGTCGTCTGATTGTAAAAAATGAAGTAGCGATCATCCGCCAGGTGTCGGGACTCGTCCAGGCCGAATACACTGAGATCAGCGGTTTCAATGCCGGGCAAATGTGCCCGAAGGGTGAGTTGCGGCTGGGCAGTCAGTCCGTCAAGTGTGAGCCTTTGCCCGCGCTGAAGCTGCTGGATCATCTCAAGACTTTAGCGTGTCAGAGGTCAAATTAGAGGCGCAAACATCTAAAAGCTCAGAGGCCGCAGGCATCAAGCCCCGGCCCCTCATCCTTCCTGCTCCACTCAGATCAGGCTGAGCTGGTCCCCGTCGGCAATATGGGTCAGGTGTTCGGGCAACCCGCGCGGGTGGTCCATCACGATCTGCTCGGCCTTGTAACTGCTGCGGACCAGCGGCCCCGACACGATTTCCAGAAAGCCCAGCTTCATGCCTTCCTCGCGGATCTCGTTGAATTCGGCGGGGGTCACGTAACGCTCTACGGCCAGATGGTGCATGGTGGGGCGCAGGTATTGCCCGAAAGTCAGCACGTCCACCCCTGCTGCGCGGCAGTCGATCATGGTCTGCATGATTTCCTCTCGCGTTTCGCCCAGCCCCAGCATCACGGATGTTTTGGTGATCACGTCCGGGCGGGCGCGTTTGGCGTGGGCCAGCACCGCCAGCGTCTGGTCATAGTCGGCGCGGATGTCACGGACCGGATGGGTCAGGCGGCGCACCGTTTCGATGTTCTGGGCGTAGGTGTCCACGCCGCTCTCCAGCACCAGATCCACGCAGTGGGTGTTGCCGCTGAAGTCGGGGGTCAGTGCCTCCACGCGGGTTTCGGGATTCAACTTTTTAATGGCCGCTACCGTCTTGGCGAAGTGGTACGCGCCGCCGTCCGGCAGATCGTCGCGGTCCACCGAGGTCAGCACGACGTACTTCAGGCCCATCAGCGCCACGCTCTCGGCCACGCCCTGCGGCTCGTCCAGGTCCAGCTTGCCCATCGGGTTGCCGGTGTCCACGGCGCAGAAGCGGCAGCCGCGCGTGCAGATATGCCCCATCAGCATGAAGGTGGCGGTGCCGCGTGACCAGCACTCGCCGATGTTGGGGCACATCGCTTCCTCGCAGACCGTGTGCAGGCGGTGTTCCTTGACGATCTTGCGGACCTCACCGAACACCTGTCCGGTAGGGATGGTGACCTTCAGCCAGTCGGGCTTCTTCTCGCGCACGGGCACGCTGTCCTTGCGGTAGATGCCGTTCTTGACGAATTTGGCCTGCTTTTCGGTGCCCTGGTTCTGTGCGGTCTGATCAGTCTGGGTCATGAATTAGCTCCCCGCCCCGGCAAGTTCCGGCAGCGTCCAGTCGTAGGTTTCAAAGGTGGTGGTAAAGGCGTCGGAAAGTGCTGTGCGGGCCGCGTTCATATCGGGACTGCTGCCCAGACCGCGCAGTTCGCACTCGCGTTCCACGCTGGTCATCTGCGTGCCGCTCAGGCCACACGGCACGATCAACTCGAAGTGCTGGAGATTGGTGGTCACGTTCATAGCCAGCCCGTGCAGCGCGACATTCTTCTGCACCGCCACGCCGAAGGAGGCGATCTTCTGATCGTAACTCAGGCCGTTGACCTCGCGCGGATCGACGTACACGCCTGCATAACCGGGATTAGGGCGGGCGTCTGGAAGGCCCATCGTGTTCAGCGCCGCGATGGTGGCGGCTTCCAGCAACCGCAGGAAGTCCTGCACGCGCCGGCCCACCGGGAAGATCGCGTAGGCCACCAGTTGACCGGGGCCGTGGTAGGTCACGTCGCCGCCGCGCTCCACTTCCAGCACCTCGATGCCCTGCGCTTCCAGATACTCGCGGGTCACGATGATGTTGGTGCCCTCGCGCGCCTTGCGGCCCAGCGTCAGCACGGGCGGGTGTTCCACGAGCAGCAGCGCGGGTCTGCCCCCTGCCGCCACCCGCGCGTGGTGTTCTTTCTGCAAGGCCCAGGCGTCGCGGTATGGCACGCGGCCCAGGTCTATGGTGTCGAATGCGGCGGCCTTCATGTCCAGAATTGTACGCCCGGCCTGCGGGCATTCACCGTGTCCTGCACCGAATTACGCCCCGGATTGACCACGCACCCTGGTGAATCTGCGCCCTCAGGCTGGTTATGCAGCTCCCCGAGGTGTCCGGCCTGTCAGGACGTAACATGCACCCCATGCCCAAACTTGTTCCTCCCTCCAGCCACTACAAGCAGAGTTTCACCCAGGCCGTGCGCGAGGCCCAGGCGTCCGGCAGCGGTCTGGGCGACACCCTGAAGTGGGACGTGGCCGGGATGGAAGCCGACTTTGACCGCGTGCTGGCCGAGTTGCGCCGCTACGAGCCGGGCAACGAGCTGCCGGAAGGCTTCGTGCATTCCGAGGCACTGTGGCTGGTGGAGGGCGACGCGTATCTGGGCCGCGCCAGCCTGCGCCACACCCTCAACGATCACCTGCGAGAGTTTGGCGGCCACATCGGCTACGAGGTTCGTCCCTCGGCGCGGCGGCAGGGCCACGGCAGCACCATCCTGCGCCTGACGCTGGAGCGTGCGCGTGCGCGTGCGCTGGGATTGGAACGCGTGATGATCAGTTGCGACACCGACAATCTCGGCTCACGCGGGGTGATCGAGGGCAACGGCGGTGTATTGGAAGGGGAGTTCGTGCTGGATTTTCATCCCAAGCCGATCCGGCGCTACTGGATCACGCTTTAGCGCTTACTTTTGCTTGTTGCCTTTACTGGTCAGGGCTACCGCAAAGTCAGGGTAGGGTGGTGGGTGTCATCCAAAATTATTCGTCAAGCAGACCTGATCACGCTGACCGCCACCTTTGCCACCC
>NZ_JNIV01000188.1 GCF_000701405.1 Deinococcus marmoris DSM 12784 | reverse complement strand
ACCTGACTCAGCATTTCCCGTTCTGTTGCCATGCACCATCATCCCATTTCAGCGGGATGCACCCCCTGTCGGGGGAGGGTTTGACCGCCCCCGCCCCGGCGCGCTAAGATTCCGTGCGCGCTCAAGGGCGCACAAACCCTGCAAAGCAGGCCGATGTGGCGGAATGGTAGACGCACTCGACTCAAAATCGAGCGGGAAACCGTGGGGGTTCGAGTCCCCCCATCGGCACCAGTACAGGGGAGAAAACACCGTTCTAGAACGGTGTTTTCTGCTTTTGCTCTCCGCCGCCGCCCGGTGCCGACAGCGAGTGAACGGGCGGAGATCGTTGAACGCCCAGGAGGGCCGTCTACAGGGAGGAAACATGCACCTGGACAGACTGCACGCCATACACCGTCGGCACCTCGCCGCGCTCCGACGGTCACCGCCGACCATCGAGTTCTACCGACAGTCGCTCATCCCCCTTGAAAGGTTCATGGTCGCGCGCGGGCTGGAGCCGGACACTGACCATGTGACGCGGTTGTTGCTGCTGGAGTTGCAAGAACATCTGGAAGTGCAGGGGTTGCAGGCAGGGGGCATACACGCCGTCCTGCGGGGGTTGCGGGCGACTTTTCGGTGGGCCCTAGAGGAAGAGTTGATCGGCGAGGACCCCACGAAACGGCTTCGCATGCCGTCGTTGCCCCGGGAAGCGCCTCCCGCTATCCAGCCTGATGAGGTCGCTGCCTGTCTGAAGACGGCCGTCACCCTGCCCCAGCCGCTGCGGAACAGGGGTATCCTGCTGTGCCTCTACGACTGCGGCCTGCGTATGGGCGAACTGCTGGCGCTGGAGGTGGGGGACGTGGACCTGGAGACGGGTGTGATTCGCGTGCGCGCGGAGACGGCCAAGCGCGAGAAGGGCCGCGTGGTGCCGGTGGGGATAAAAGCGAGCCGCGCCATCAGCAACTATGAGCGGCGGGAGCGCAGGCCAGCGGTTGGACACATCCAGACTCTGTTCCTGAGTCGCACGGGGGAGCCGATGACGAAGGGCGTCCTTACCCATCTGATGTACAGGCTGAGCGCAGCGAACGCCATCCCGCGCAGTCATACGGCCCCGCATGCGTGGCGGCGTGGGTTTGCGGTGCAGTACCTGCGGGGTGGGGGCGACATGTTTAGCCTGCAACAGATCCTTGGTCACAGTTCGCTGGACATGAGTAGACGCTATGTGGCATATCTGCCTGCAGACCTTCAGCGGCAGCACCTGCGGGCGAGCCCTGGGGACCGGTTGTGACCCTGTGGACTGACCAAGAGCTGCGGGAGATCGTGAGCATCGTTGAAGCGGCGATGGTTGATGGGCCCAACGAGGCGCTGAACGTCGCTGCGCTGTGGATGCTCAGCGGGTCTGCCCACTCGGTCACACAAGGACTGCTGTGGGCGCAGCAGATGCTGTACCGGCCCGTGTGCGATACCTGGTCCAGCATGATCACGGTGGGCGTTGAGAGTGCTGCGCGGGAGCTGGGGAACATCTGCGTTGACTATCACTCGATGATAGATCTTGAGGAGTGGGTAGCGCCGGCGGGTCAGGTGCCCGACTGTCCGGCGCTTGCAGTGCTTCAGGATGCTGCGTACGTGGGTCTCCGCATCCCCCTTCAGTTCGGGCACGGCGGCTGGCTGCTGCGCGCCCCTCGCAACCCCTGCGCGCCGCTGCTGAGTCCGCTGGCGCGCTATGTGGTGATGGAACGGGAGGGGCGCTAGAGCACATGAGCACCTGGATCAGTGGGAGATCCGTCCCGTTGTGGCCGTAGCTGCCCTGCTGCTCGGCTTCGCGTGGAACTCCCTTTGTGGGCCCGGCGAGACAGACGAACACGCCGACCGCTGCTCAAGCGCGGTTGGCCTGCGCCCGTTGCCGTGGTTTTAGGTGGAGGCGGAGCTCAGGCGGGACGTGCGCCCCTCACCCGCCACGGCGCGTAGCAAGGTTGTCTTGCACGCGCCGTTCTCGCCCCGCAGGTGCAGGAGTTCACCGGCATGAACCTCCAAAGCGTCGATCTCGACGACAATGCGGCCTGCTACCTCGAGGCGAACGTCATGGGCGCTGAGAGGGGCACAGCCGTCCTCCGATGATGCGGTCATGCCGCCGGGTCCGGGGCCAGTGGGGGAAGGGTTGCCAGAGCCCTCAGCGGCAGTCCCAGTTGTAGGCGACCCGGCGGAAGTCAGCGCGGGCGAGGTCCTCCAGCGGGATGAAGAAGTTGGCGATGCCCACGGCCCCCCACATCACCTCCAGGTCATCGTCGCTGTCGAGCTGGAACAGCAGCACGCGCGGGTCTTCGAGGGTCCGGGGGGCGCTTCTGGATAAAGTTCGGGTACCCGCCGAGCTTGTGCCCTTCTCCCACCAGCTGCGCGTAGCGGTCAAGAGCCTCATCCTCCTCCTCGCCCAGAAGTTCCCACACCGGCTGACCGACCAGCTCGTCGAAGAGGCGGTGTCCCAGCGTCATGGGCCCCTGGGTCAGCTCGCCCCGCAGCACGAACTCGCGTGCCGGGTCGTGAGGCAGGCCCATGGTATCGCGGTCGGGCTGGCAGGGGCTGGGTGGTCTCCAGCGCTGTCTCGTCGTGGATAACCTCCGGGTGGTAGAGCACCCGGAAGCCAGCGTCGTCGCTCAGGCCGGAGATATCTAGTGCGCTGTGGAAGTTTGCGCCGCAGACGTCGCCATCCCCGATGCGGAACTGGACGATGCCTCCAGTAGGGAAACCATCCAGATGGGGCAGTTCCGCTAGGTTGAGCTGGGCCAGGAACGTCAGGGCGCGTCCGTTGGTACGCGAGCGGGACCACTCGAACCCGGCTGGGCGGTAGGGGAGACCTCCGAGCTTGCTTTCCCAGGGTCGGACTGGACCAGGGCTGCCCCGTAGACGGACATACGGACGCACGCTTGCTTCTAGGGCTGCGCGGTAAGGGGTCAGGAGCTTTGGGAGGCGGAGGGCAGGTTGTTCCACAGCCCGCTTCTCCCGTTCACCAGGCACGGCATCGCCGTGACCCTTCCTGCGCTTGTCTGCGAGTCGGCGCTGAGCCTCGGCGTGGGCAGCCTCGGGAGTGGGGAACGTTTTGACCGTGGTCTGACCCTCAGTGCCGATGCGGCCGTAGCGCAGGGTCAGCGTGCAACCCTCCACGGCGGCCTCGTAGAACTTTTGTCCGCTGCCGCTGGCCTCGCTGTATTCCAGGTAGGTCCGCATCGCGCTCAGCATGCCGTATGGAGTGGGGTCAACTCAGTGCTTCAGCTTCCTCAGGGTTGCCGTACTTGTTTCTGGAGCGCCTGCCTTCTGATACGGACTCCGATTAATTTCTTGACAGAGGCCACCAGTGAAAGAGGGTCTGCTGGGAGAGGAGGTTCGGCTGGGTTTCGAGCCAGGCACACT
>NZ_JNIV01000187.1 GCF_000701405.1 Deinococcus marmoris DSM 12784 | reverse complement strand
ATCATCCCTGGACGATGGAAGAACTCCTCTTATTTCGGTTGCCGCCTCCTCAAGCCGCTTGACCACGACTCCACGCCGTTCTGTGGTCCTACCCTATTTCGAGACCCGCCACAAATCCAATGACGACTTGAGCGTCCATAACCTCAGCACGCCGTACGAATGGGGCACGCTGCTGGCCCACGAATTCCTGCGCCCTGGCCTGTCGCCCCGCGCGGCCAAATGGCAGCGCGACGTGATGGGGCTGGGCTACGGCAGATCGGCGCTGAACTGGAAACCGCAGATTAACTTTTTTGGTGGCAAGGGCGGCAACGGCTGGGGCATCCTGACCTACAGCGGTTACTTTCAGACCACAGATGGACGGCGTGTGGTCTACGCCTTCATGCAGCACGGCGCGGACCAGACCTACACCATGCCCAACACCCGCCGCGCCTTCGCGTGGATCAACGTGGGGATCGAGGCGGTGCTGGGACCCGTGCCCAGGGACGTGAAGCCGAGAGTGGATCAGCCAGGGCTGAGGAAAACCGCGCCATAGTCCTGAATCTTTCAGCTTCAGGTCAGAACAAGGCCGCCGGGGAAGTGCATCCCGGCGGCCTTGTATTCCATCTTCAGCTACAGCACCCGCGCCAGCATCCCGCTCATCAGCATCAGGGCCAGCAGTCCCAGCGTCACCGTGAGCAGGTTGCGGGCATCTGGAAAGCGGTTCATGCGGCCTGACCCTGGCTCACGGCCACCGGGTGAATGCTGCCCAGCGCGGCCTTGAGGTGCTTGTACACTTCCCGTTGCAGGTCCAGATCCTCGGGCAGCTCATAGCGTAACTGTTCCATCGCCTGCACCAGATGCGCGCCGCCGGGGGTGCGTTCGTGATCGGGCCGTGCCCAGTCGGGCAGTTCGGGGGTCACCTTCGGGCCGCGTCTGGCATCGTCCCAGTCGACCCACTGCTTGGGCAGATCGTACAGGTAGCGTCCGATCCCGAACTGCACCGCGCACCGCTTCAGCGCGTCCGAGGAAGCGGCCTTCAGCGTCCCCAGATTGCCCTCGCCCGCCTCGCCAATGTCCTCGCGGGTCACGCCCAACACAGTCAGGCGGCCCTTGACGGTGGCGGTGGCCGTGCCGGGGATCACCTCGATCTCGAAGGCCCAGGCATCCGGGCAAATGGCGTCCAGCCGGTCCTGCACTGCGCGGGCGTCCACGTAGGACAGCATCAGCGCCCGGCTGCGGTCCTTGGTGTAACTCTGGGGTTTCCACCCCACCAGATGGGACGGAAACGGGGCCTGGAGTCGTTTCTGAACATCACTGAGCTTCATGCGTTTAGTCTATAACAGAATCATATTATGGTCAAGACGTAATCCGTTGGAAATTAAGGTCTGGCTGACGAAACGTGGAGAGCGCTTGAGGACCATAAGACGTGCGCGCAAAATGGCCCAAGTCCTGGCGGATTTATGTATCGGATGATAAATGAAAAAAGTTCTAAACATTTGTAACGGCCTCTGTGAGCATCGAAAGCACAAAAACGCGCCACCACGGGCCAATCTCAACAAGCATTCCAAACATCGTCGCCGCATCATCTACACTCCTCACCATGAGCCGCACGGCCCCCGATTCCCGCACCGCCACCACGACCCGCAAGACCGCCGAAACCGAGATCACCGTTCGTCTGGATCTCGATTCCTCGGCGTATGACACGCCGCAGACCGGGCACGGCTTTTTTGACCACATGCTTGACGCCCTGGCCCGCCACAGCCGCCTGGGCCTGAGCGTGGCGGCCACGGGCGATCTGCACATCGAACCGCACCACCTGATCGAGGACACCGGGATTACGCTGGGGCAGGCTCTGTCTCAGGCGCTGGGAGACCGCAAGGGCATCGAGCGCTACGGCAGCGCCTTCGTGCCGATGGATGAAACGCTGGCGCACGCCGTCGTGGACCTGTCGGGACGTGCCCACCTCGCCTTCGAGCCTGAGACGCTGAACGTGTGGGGCGATGCAGGCGGCATGACCCATTACCACCTGCGCGAGTTTTTGCGCGGCTTTTGCAACCACGGCGGCGTGACCCTGCATGTGCGTCTGCTGGCCGGGAGAGAGGCCCACCACGTCATCGAGGCTGTGATCAAAGCGGTGGCCCGTGCCCTGCGCGACGCGGTGGCCGTCACGTCTGCCGAGATGCCGAGTACCAAGGGCAGCTTGTGAGCGTGCCTGAAGTTCTGCTGCTGGACTACGGCGCGGGCAATGTCCGCAGCGCCGCCAAAGCGCTGGAACGGGCGGGAATGCGGGTGCGCGTCTCTGCCGATCCCGCCGACGTGCCGCACGCCACCGCGCTGGTGGTGCCCGGCCAGGGTCACTTCCGGCAGGTCATGGAAGCTTTCGAGACGGGCGGCTTTCACGGCCCCGTCACCGACGCCGCACGGGCGGGCGTGCCGCTGCTGGGAATCTGCGTGGGGATGCAGATGCTCCTGAGCGACTCTGAGGAAGCGCCGGGCGTGGCGGGCCTGAACCTGATCCCCGGCACAGTCCGCAAGTTCACTGCCGCCGCAGGTCACAAGGTGCCGCAGATGGGCTGGAACGCCCTGGAACGCGTGGGGGATTCGCCGCTGCTGCGGGGGCTGAACGGTTCAGCCTACGCCTACTTTGTCCACAGTTATTACGTGCCAGCCGACGTGGCCGTGCAACACGGCGCACTGACGCAGTACGGCGTCCCCTTCTGGGCAGCCCTCAGCGTAGGCAACCTGCACGCCACCCAGTTCCACCCGGAAAAAAGTGGTGCGGTGGGGCTGGCGCTGCTGGAGCGCTTCAGGCAGAACGTGCTGGGCTAAAGCATTTGTCATAAAAATACCATTTTCATGACCGAGCGGGAGGAGGAGCGTCCTCATGGGCGTCTGTTCACGACGATAGCGAGTGACTTTTACCGAGCAGGACGGACTGGTACAACTCGGAACGAGAGAATGGAGTTACCGGAAGTCTTTTCTTCCGGTAACTCCATTCGGAGAACCGCTCCAGGCCGACAGCAATTACTTTCCAGCCGTCTGTAGCACCCGCAGCAGCGCACCGTAAGCGGGTTTTTTCGCGTACCCGTCGTCAAAGATCAGCGGTTTGCCTCCGGCCCGCCAGGAGGTCCGGTCCGAGACGCCCCACATCATGAAGGCGCTGCATTTCACGGCCAGGCAGGTGGACAGCAGCTCGCCGTAGACCTGCGCCTGACGGGCCAGTTTCTCCTTCTCGCTGCCGTTTCCCACCATCTGAACGTCCACCTAGGTCAGTTGCACGTCCAGACCCAGGTCGCGGAAGCGCTGCAAGTTCAGTACCGGACAACTCGATTTCAATAGCGTCCTGAACAGCATTTTTGACATTTGAGCATTTGGTTGTCATCTGGGACGGCGAAAGGCGGCT
>NZ_JNIV01000186.1 GCF_000701405.1 Deinococcus marmoris DSM 12784 | reverse complement strand
ACTCTATCTGATTCCACTCCGCAAGTCCCCCTGCTGAGTAGTTACCTTCGCCTTAACGTTTGACTTGTTGTAACGTTCTTTTTATTGGACTCGGTTCAATCGTCCTGATCCTGTGCCGAATCAGACAGAAACTGTGAGATGTACTTCAGGTACGACTGCCGCCCCCCGGCTTTCTGCCACGTTTTAATCGATGAGCGCAGCCGCCCCAGGATCTGCCGCATTTCCTCGGCGCTGACGGGCTTCGTGGGCAGGATATTGTCCGGGCGGCCCACCAGCAGTTCCGTGATGGGCAGCACGGCGTCATGCACCTCGGCGCGCAAACCGTCCAGCTTGCCGGGCTTGAAGGCAAAGGCGGTGGCCTCGGCCCGGTAGCGCCGCGCCAGTTCCTCGTAGGCGGCGTCCACCTGCACGTCGGTCAGTTCGGGGTGTTCGTCGTACACGCCCGACACGGCCAGTTCGATATTCAGCAGTTGATTCTCGTACTGATCGGTGAATGCGCTCACCGCAACTTCTCCCTGATCCAGCCGCTCAACTCGCTGATCTTCACGCGTTCCTGGCTCAATGTGTCGCGGTCCCGCACGGTCACGGTGTCCTTGAGGGCCGGGTCAGATTCCTTGCCCTCGCCGCCGCCCAGGCCCAGGGTGTCGAAGTCCACCGTCACGCAGTAGGGCGTGCCCACCTCATCGTGGCGGCGGTACGCCTTGCCGATGTTGCCGCTGTCCTCGTACAACACCCGGCCCAGGCCCAGGCCCTGCAACTCGGTCTTGATCGCTTTCGCCACCGTCGTGATTTCCTCGCGGTTGCGGGCCAGCGGAATCACCGCCACCTTGATCGGGGCCAGATGGGGCTTGAATTTGAGGACGATGCGCTCGCTGCCGTTCTCCAACGTCTCTTTGGTGAACGCCTCGCTCAGCACGGCCAGCAGCGCCCGGTCCACACCCGCCGACGGCTCGATCACGAACGGCACGACGGGCTTGTTGGTTTCTGGATGAGGAATGGTCAGCTTGGCGATGGAGTCGTTGTTCTCGCTGACCGTCGCCACCAGATTCAGCTCGGACTGCGACTTGGTGTGGGACCCCAGATCGTAGTCGCTGCGGTTGGCGATGCCCTCGATTTCTTCAAAGCCCAGGGTGGGGTAGTCGTACATCAGGTCGTAGGTGCGCTTGGAGTAGTGGGCCAGATCCTCGGGCGGCACGTCCAGCAGGGCGATCTTGCTGCGCGGCACGCCCTGCGCCTCCCACCAGCTCAGGCGCTTTTCCAGCCAGTGCGCGTGCCAGTCCTCGTCGGTGCCAGGGACGCAGAAGAATTCGATTTCCATCTGCTCCAGCTCGCGCACCCGGAAGATGAAGTTGCGCGGCGTGATCTCGTTGCGGAACGCCTTGCCGATCTGCGCGATACCGAAGGGCAGGCGGCGTGAGGTGCTGTCCACCACGTTCTTGAAGTTGGTAAAGATGCCCTGCGCGGTTTCCGGGCGCAGGTAGCCGTAGCTTTCCTCGTCCGCCACTGGGCCGATGGTGGTCTTGAACATCATGTTGAAGGGCTTCGGCTCGGTCCAGTCGCCCACTTCGCCGGAAAAGGCGTCGCGCACGCCTGCCGCCTTCAGCACTTCAGAGGCTCTGGCAGGCTGTTTGATGAGGGCGGCCACCACCGCTGGGAAGTTGCTCGCATCCTCGCCTATGCCAGCCGCAACCTTCTCGATCACATCGGCCTTCTGATCTTTCACCAGATGGTCCAGACGGTAGCGCTTGTTGTTCTTCTTGTTGTCCACCATCGGGTCAGAGAAGGTTGCCTCGTGGCCGCTGTGGCGCAAAACCATGCGGTGCATGATGATGCTGGAATCCAGCCCCTCCATGTCGTCGCGCTCGTAGACGTTGGCGCGCCACCACGCGGCCTTGATGTTGTTCTTCAGCTCCACGCCCAGGGGGCCGTAATCGTAGAACCCTTGCAGGCCGCCGTAGATCTCGGACCCCTGAAAAATAAAGCCCCGGCGTTTGCACAGGCTGACCAGTTCTTCCATTGAGCTTGCGGGCATCTTGCGTCCTCCTTTACGGGCTTTGTGTGTCTGGAGGCGCTCATCTGAAAAATAAAAAACGCCCCAGACGGCACTGATTCAGCCCGTCTGGGGACGCAAAAATAATTCCGCGCGGTTCCACCCCAGTTCCAGCGCACGGCGGTCTGCCGCATTCTGGCCCTCTTTGAAACTCCAACAGCTCCCCGCCGCCCTTCACACGCTGCCGCCCACCTGACTTCCACCGTCTCAGGCTCGCTTTTTGCGGGCACATGCGCGCTACTCCTGCGGATCAACGCTGCGGGTATTGTGGCGCGGCGCGGGGGAGGGGGTCAAGGGGGTGTCAGAGAACCTTGACGAATATGTGGCGTGAGCATCCCGTCCTCGTTGACCTGACGCTTCATGCAAGCTCCTGGCTTTAGATATCTGCGGCCTACGTGAGTTTCGGTTAACTGACATCTTGAGGCTGACGGCCTGAACCTGGTATGTCAAGTCGGCGGGGAAAGAGATCCTATGAGGGGGCTGGGATGGGGCCGCCCACGCGACTGGCCTGCAAGGTTCGGTACAACTCCCGGGCCAGGTGCGTCTCGAGTGCTCGGAGTGCCGCCCGTTTCGTTTTTCCCTCTTGCTCTTTCTTGGCCACGAATGTTTTAAGGTTCCAAAGTGCGAGATGCGCCCAGTCTCGAACGGCTGGTGACCGTGCTGGCTGTGGCGACCTTGCTGCTCGTATCCGAAGGCATCGAAGTGGTGCAGCGTGGGGACCGGGCGTGTCGTCGATCCCCACTGGCAGCGGGCGCTGAGTTACCTCAAGATCGGTCTCCGGGCGGTTCACGATGCGCTGAGCCATGGGCAGGCAATCTTCTCTCACCTGACATTCCAGGGCGGACCTGATCCTGAGCCATTGGGTCAGCGGAAAGGCTCCCATGCCCCTCCTCAAACCACTCTTGAAGTTGACTGGCAGCTCGTTTTCCCTTCACTCTCATAGAATCTGTCAGGTCGTCAGGGCGCTCAACACCTTCCTGGACGTATGGCTCGCATTCAAAACTTAAATTGCAAGATATCAGTCTGGCCTTATACTCTGGGTCAAGGCCCGCGCCACGGGTGGCTTCCGCCCCCAGATTCTGAGGGCAGACTCCGGGAGAGGCATTCCCCATCTGATCCGTTCCGTCATCCGACGACCGCTCCTGTGTCGATCCAATCGTTCTCACTGCCGCCGTTTCGTCGCACCCTCCCTGCTTTTCCCCCTGCCCTCTGAGGAGAACCTGAACATGCCACACACCCCCAATCTGCACACTCCACTAAAGGTCGCCGTCGTGGGCACGGGCTATGTCGGTCTGGGCACTGCCGCCCTGCTCGCCTATTTCGGTCATCAGGTGATGGGTCTGGACATCGATCAGGGCAAGGTGGACATGCTGGTGCGCGGCGAACTGCCGATCTA
>NZ_JNIV01000185.1 GCF_000701405.1 Deinococcus marmoris DSM 12784 | reverse complement strand
CTTAAACTGGGCTTGGGTCAGGTCCGACGAGTAAGGCTTGCGTTTCACACCTCAAGCTTGCCACCGGGTCTGACCCTTTATAAACGCGCTCTTAGAGTTGCTCCATCTGGAACAGCAGGCTGCCATTGACCGCTTGGTTTTTCGGTCGTAGATTCAGTCCTCGATCTGCCGAACAATCTCAGCCCTGAACGCCGCATCCTCCACATATCGCAGGATCAACGCCTCTAGAACGTCTTCCATGCGGACCTTGTGGCCCTGCTCCTGCACTTCCAGGAGCTGCCGTTTGAGGGCGTAGCGCACGCTGGGCCGGATGCGGGTGCTGAACGTCTCGCGCTTCTCCGGGATGGGTCTATCCGGCGCGGGTGGGGTGGCCGCCGCCGTCTCCTCTACAGTGGCCTCTTTCTCCTCCTCCCGCGAGACACGCAGGTTCTTGAGGCCATCGCGCAGGCTCACAGCGTTTCTCCAGCCATCGTAATGACCTCCTGGGTCACGCGGCCATACTCAGCCCATAGCCCCTTTGCCAGCGGGTTGCCGCGCACGTCGCGCACCAGGACGCCGCCGTTATTGGCATCCCGGAACGCCTCAGACAGCCGGATGGTCTGGGATAACGCTGGAATCCCGGCGTCCTCCAAGGCGGCCCGCGCGTCGGCCAGTTTGCGCTCGCTGCCGGGGCGCACCATCGTCAGCAGGGCCGCGTACCGGCCTGCTGGAACCCCAGCGGCGCGCAGTACCTCCACGGTCTGGGCCATGCCGTCCATGCCGCCCAGGTCTGGGGTGCTGGGCAGGATCAGGGCGGCGCTGGACTCGGCCAAGTCCACTAGGTCCGCGTCCTCCAGGCCGCCGCGTGAGTCGATCACCACGGCGTCGTATTTGCCTGCCCCGCTGAGGGAAGCCATCCCGCCCACGGTGAAGGGCAGCTCACCGCCCCGGCCCCAGGCGGTGGCCGTGCGGATACGGTCCCCGTCGGCAAGCAGGACCGTGCGCCCGGACCCAGCCAAGTAGGCGGCGATGTGAACGGCAGACGTGGTTTTGCCCACGCCGCCTTTCAGACTGGCGAGGGCCAGCACCAGCGGGCCGCTGTGGGAGCGTTTATGTGTCATATAGATCAGTCTATACAATTTCTGATTTTCTGACAAATAAGAAATAAAATCAGATTGTCAGAAGAACGGACAGACAGTGGATTTCTACTGTGATGCGCGTTAAATCTCCAATCGCAAGTCATGGATGAGCGGACGGTTTGACGCGCTGCAAATATTTCTTCAAGCACCATCCGTAGCGGTACTCACCCCTAGCCACATCAAACAATTCCACCTTAACCCAAGGCCCCCTTGAGGTCACCAAATGGACACCAGTATTCGGATAAAGCAGTGAAATTACTGGAGCTTTCGCCTTGTAACTGCTTCGCAGCGGCGTGGGCCTTTCCTTGACGATGTACTGTGCCCGGTATTCCTTCGCCAGCGCCCTCACCTGCTGACGCTCCAAGGTAAGAATCTGTTCTTGTACTGCCTGGACTTGACTCCAGCGTATGTCCTGCGTCTGACCGTCGAATGCCTGTGTCTGAATCGTCAACATCAGCACGAAAATGATCAGCAATTGAGAGATCAGGAAGTCGGCCCTTAATAGGGCGGGTTTGCGAGCCTCGCGCTGGAGTTCTTTGACCTGCTCCGACAGCTCAGCCATGGCCTGCAACATCGCATCAACGTAGTCAGGGGTAACGATCGCACTGGGGTCAGGAGTCTGAGGCAAGTGCGCCCCCACCCGTTCTAGGGCCGCTTGCTGAATGGCGAGGCCACTGCCGCTTGCAAGCCTTTGTTGCAGGCGGGCAATCTCGTTGACCCATGAAAGCTGGCTAGACGGCTTCAGTCCCAAAAGCTGCGTTCCCCACGCCCTTTCCATCGCCAGAACCGGGCTGATTCGATCTAACATTGAAATAGTGGGCATCGGGAAAAGGCCAGATAGACGGCTAAGACTGCTGCCATGCGCCAACTGCGTGTGCATTCCGCTATAGCGTTTTAGCTGCTGCATGCTACTCAGCCCCGACAACCTGGCCAGAGTTGCGCCCGCGTCAGACATCTTGAGTATGCGCTCAGCAAGATCAACGCCAGCAGATCGCCGAGCGGTCAACATATTGGTCGTTAGCAGGCGCGACTGACGCTCAAGCAGCCGGTCAATCTCCGTCGGGAATCTGGACACCCAGCGATAATCAAGTGTGTGCTTCGGGAATGCAATCACGATTCATCCAGTAGACGGTTGCAGGCCTACGGATTGGCTACCTGTGCTGAATAGAGGCCAGATTTCTACTTATATGGAATTAAGGCCGGTGAAATCGAGAGCTTTGGCTTCTTGACCTATATATAGGCGACCAGCCGTCCAGGGCTTCCCGCAGCCCGTCATCTACCCATTTGGCGTAGATCCGGGTGGTTTCAATTGAGGCGTGGCCCAGGTGCCGGGCTGTGGCGTCCAAGCTGTGGCCCTCGCGCACCAGTCGGGTTCCGGCGTAATGCCGCAGGGCATGAAAGCCTTTGTTGCCCACTCCAGCCCGCTTGCACAGCCAGTGCAGCCGCTCGCGAGCCGCGTCCGCGCCGCCGCCAACCACTGGCCCCTCCTGACCCGTCAACGCTTCCAGAGCTTCCACCAGCGAGCGGGATAGGTTGACCCGCCTCGTCTTGCCACCCTTGCCGTGCTTGACGGTCAGGGCGCGGGCGCTCAGATCCACGTCGGCCCAGGCCAGCGCCAGCGCTTCCGCGATCCGCAGGCCGGTGTGCCCGCAGAGCAGCAGCAGCGCTCGCATCCGCACATCAGCGTGACCCAGCAGGCGGGCGGCTTCCTCCTCGGTATAGGGCTGGCGCTTGTCCCAAGCAGCAGTAGGGTCACGGGCGGCACGGGCATCGGCAAAGGCGTCTGCCGTGGTGGACCCGGCCCAGCGCAGCGCCTTGTACAGCGTCCTCGCCCCAGCCAGCCGGACGCGTACGGTGGACGCGCTCAGCCCTGCCGCTTCCAAGTGCCGCAGATACAGCGCCCCCACGTTCGCGCCTGGGGTCAGTAGGTTCACAGCGTTGTCAGTGGCGTAGGTCAGGAAGGTGCGGACGGCTTGGCCGTAGACCCGCAGGGTGTGCCTGCTGACGCGCGCGCCGGTCTGGCCGTGGGTGGTCAGGTATGCCTCGGTCAAGGCCCAGAGTGCTGCGGCGTCCTTATCGCGGGCAGCAGCAGCGGCCCGGCGCTTCAGCTCTTCGGGGTGAAGAGTGGCGAGGTGTGAGGCGCGGGCGACGAGGTCTCCCCGGTAGAGATCGAGGGCGGTTCCGGGGGTGGTCATTTGCCCCACGATAACAAAAGTTGTCAGGCGGCATTCTTTTTCATCAATGGTTCGGACAGTTTTGACCACCCTCAAGCCGCTTTGACCCCCAAATCCAGCGGCCTGGACGGATGTTTTCCTAATTCGGCAAATCG
>NZ_JNIV01000184.1 GCF_000701405.1 Deinococcus marmoris DSM 12784 | reverse complement strand
CGCCTACTGCCGTTTCAGACTACGATCAAATGCCCAAACGGCAAAAATGCCGTTCAGAACACTGTCAACATCAAGTTGTCCAGTACTGAACTGGTAATGGAAGTACACCTGAATATTGATGTCGCGTGGCTCCCGGCGGTTGAAGGCAGGGCGGAACTGCCCCGGAATCGCCTCTATACCATGCCGATACGACAGCGAGGACTTCACCGAGCATTTCGCTGCCGTGCCGTCCCTGCGCCGCACGAGAATGTCGTGGCCCGCGTCGGGCGTCGCGGCCCCCTTGTCCACCGCCGAGAGCGCATGTTTTCCCTGCCCCACTAGGTACGCGATCACCGCCAGCTCGGCGATCTCACCCATCAGCAGGTTGTGGTACTTCTCCAGCGGATCGCGGTCATGCAGGTCCGCCCGGTCCCGCACATGCGGCAGCAGCCGGGCACAGGTGACGGCAGCCGTCTGGATCAGCGCCTCCGAGACCAGATCGCGGAGGGGAACGGCATCTGCGGCAGTCAGGGGCACGCTTCTCCAAACGCTTCACGAAGCTCTGCCGGGACGGCGCAGATGGTCACGTTCTCCAACTTGAGGCCCACGCCCACTGACGACCAGCTATAGACGACGACGGGCCGCCGCGCCGCCTCAGCCAGTCCCCGAACCTCGTCCAGCATTTCAGGACTGCTTTCGGCCAGATAGAACAGCGCCAGCTCATCCGTCCACTGCTGCTGAAGGGCGTAATCCGGGCGATATTCACCCAATACTTGAAGGTGACGCAGTTGCAGGGCGAACCAGACCTGGTCATGGGCCGTCTTCCCGGGTGTCAGGGGAGCCGCGCGCAGGTAGGCGAAGTCTCCACCCAGCCCCGCCACCTCCACCGGGCCGGAGCGGGTGCGGTGGGTGTAGCCCTGGATGGCCCGGCTTACCCGCTCGCGGGTCACCGACTGGCACAGGTTTTTCTGCGGCTCCTGCGCGGTGGACTCGGTGGAGGACGCCAGGATGAAGCGGCGGTTTGAGGTCTCGTCGGCGGCATTCAGCGCCAGGACGGCATGGGCAGTGGTGCCGCTGCCCGCGAAGAAGTCCAGCACGGTGTCCTCCGGGCCGGTGGCCTGCGCGATCAGCGTTTGCACCAGCGACAGCGGTTTGGGGTAACTGAACCCCACGCCTGCCGACTGGAGCATCTGCCCCAGCAGCACGGTTCCCTCGGCATTCAGGCCACTGTGCAGCACCGTCCGGTCCTCCGCGCCGTCATCCTCTTTCAGACCCACGATCCAGCTCGAAATCGGCTTGCTGGACCGCCTGACCTGTGAACGGAAACGCTTATAGCCGGGCGTGCCGTAGCCCAGACGTCTGCCGACGTACTGCGACAGATACGCCGTCTCCTCCTCCGGGGTGGCGAACAGACCCAACTGGAGGAAATGCGGGGCATGACCCTCCGTGATGGCGACGAGCAATTCATCCAGCGTGGTGTAAAAGGCGGTGCGGTCCTTCTTCGGAAAGATCACCCGCCCCTCCCGGATCAGTTGCTCCATCGTCTCGCGCCGCAGCTTCTGGCCCGGTTTCACCAACCCCTCCGAGGCGAAGGCCCAGACCCGTTTGGGATTGGGCGCATACCAGACGTCTTGCTGCGGATCATGGATCGGATAAAAACCGTTAGGGCGGGCGCGGTAGTCATGAGACTTGGACAGATCGCCACGTTTCCACGGATCGGGATTGCCTGGATCATGGTCCCTGTAACCCGAAAGATCCTTATCCAGCCCCGCGAACGAGAAACCGGGGTGCGCGTAGCACAGCACATACTCGTGATCGACGCTGAGGAAGCTGGCGGGCACGTCATTACTGCCCGAGCGCCGCCGCCACACGAAGGTGCCCACCTTCCCTCCAGGGAACACCTGATCCAGCAGCAGGGTCAGGCGGGCCACCTCGTAATCGTCAATGGAGACGAACAACACGCCGTCCGGCGTCAGCAACTCGCGCGCCAGCCTGAGGCGCTGGGCCATGAATTCCAGCCAGGCGGAATGTCGGTAGGTGTCATCCTTGCCGTGGTAATGGTCCTGATAAGCCAGTTCCTGCCCCCCGGTATTGTAGGGCGGATCGATATAGATACATTTGATCCTTCCCCGGTGGCTCAAGTGTAAGAAGCGCAGGGCGTCCAGATTGTCGCCCTCGATGACCAGATTGCGGTACGGCGCGTCCCCCACGCTCAGACCCAGATCGAGGTCCAGTGCGGTCACGGACGTCTCTTCCTCGGCGCTACCGGGACGCTCCCAGACCAGTCCGAATTGCTGCTCTGCATCCCTCTGCTCCAGCAGAGCAATCAGCACTTCCCGGTCCAGATGGTCATAGCTGGACCGGGTCAAGCCTGAGCCTCGGCGGTCTGGGAACAAGTCGGGGTCAGAGGCGGGGGGCGCACGATGGGTGCAGCATAGATCAATATTTGCCCATCCCACAGCAGCGGCCTGATCAGGGGGGAGGTGCTAGCCTCACGGGCATGGAACTCAAAACCGCAGACTACCGCGTGAAAGTCGGCAAGTCAGTCAAACTGAAGAGTTGGAAGACCGACGAGAACGGGGGCATGGACAAGAAGGAGGGCAAGGCACTGGCCGAGCTGCTGGCCGACGATCTGGCCGGGTGGCAGGAACGCCTCTACGCCGAGAACAAGCAGTCGCTCCTGATCGTCTTGCAGGCGCGGGATGCGGGCGGCAAGGACGGCACGGTCAAGCACGTTATTGGGGCCTTCAACCCCAACGGGGTCCGTATCGCCAACTTCAAGGTGCCGTCTGAAGAAGAACTGGCCCATGACTTCCTGTGGCGCATCCACGCCCAGACCCCGAAAACGGGCATGATCGCCGTCTTCAACCGCAGCCATTACGAGGATGTGCTGGTCACCCGCGTCCACGACATGATCGACGACAAGACCGCCGAGCAGCGACTGGACCACATCCGCAATTTCGAGAGCCTGTTGACCGACTCTGGCACGCGCGTTCTCAAGTTTTATCTGCATGTCAGCAAGGACGAGCAGGAGGAACGCTTGCAAGACCGCCTGGACAACCCCGACAAGCTGTGGAAGTTCAATGCGGGCGATCTGGAGGAACGCGCCCTGTGGGACCAGTACACCAAGGTCTACGAGGAGGCCCTGACCACCAGCACGGCAGCGGCTCCGTGGTATGTGATTCCTGCCGATCACAAATGGTTTCGCAACCTGCTGATCAGCCAAATCATCCTGGAGACCCTGAAAGACATGAATCCCCAGTATCCAGAAACGGATGTGAATCCCGAAGAGATCGAGATCGACTGAACAAGAAAAACCCATCAACACAAGAAAAACCCATCAACAGAACAGCCCCCTCCGTTATAGAGGGCGCTACTTGGATAAAAACTGTGGAGCGAGAGACGAGATTCGAACTCGCGACATCTACCTTGGCAAGGTAGTGCTCTACCAGCTGAGCTACTCTCGCAAAAAACGCGCT
>NZ_JNIV01000183.1 GCF_000701405.1 Deinococcus marmoris DSM 12784 | reverse complement strand
TAAACTGGGCTTGGGTCAGGTCCGACGAGTAAGGCTTGCGTTTCACACCTCAAGCTTGCCACCGGGTCTGACCCTTTATAAACGCGCTCTAAGACCGCTCCCGCTGCTGCTGTCGCTGGTACGCCCGGTCCTCGTCGTAGCTGCGCTCATGCTGGTGAAGCTGCGTCAACTCCTGAATGCTGCCGGGGTGGTCTTGGTACAGCCCTAACTCGCGCTGCATCTCCCGCTGCTGTTCGTAACTCTCGCGGCCATACGTCCGCAGGTCCGCCAACTCGTCCTTCTGGAGCGTTCGGCTGGTGGCCGCCAGGACGTGGATGTGATCGTGCTGGCCCTGGTCCGTGTGGCTGACCGCGATCCAATCCTTGACCCGGTTGCCCTGGGCCTCGATGCGCGCCATCTGCTCGGCGGCCCATGCCTGCCGTCCGTGTTCGTCCAGGTCTGCGCGCCCCTCGCCGGGGTTGAAAGTCAGCCGGTAGAAGTAGGTCTTCCCATCGCTCTCGGCGGCACGGTCCAGGCGCTCATACGCCTCCTGACGGGTCAGCTCCCCGTCTCTGTCGAATAGCGGGCGGGCCTGCCGCTCGCCTGCGTCGTCCTGGCGGTGCTGCATGTAGCGCACCGATCCCTTGGCTTCACCCGCGCTGCGGGTGTAGCTGGTCTTGACCACCGAGAAAGCTCTGGCGGACATGATCTACTTCCGCCCGCCGAACATCCCACGGGGTTTGCTGGCCTCCTCCTGGGCATCTTCCAGATGGTTAATAGCGGCCAGCAGTTGGACGGTCATTCGATGAATGCTGCTCGTCAGCTCCCCCATCCCACTCTGGGTCAGTTTCTCCTGGCCTTCCAGGGCTTCCACCCGCCCCACCAGGGCGCTGACCACCTTCAAGCCTTGCTGAAGTTGCCGGGTGGCCTCCGCAAGACCCACCAGTGCCGCCGGTTCCTGCGCGCCCGCTCCCTCGCTGATCTCGTTGAGGGTGGCCCGCACTCCAGGGGTGGGGGTCTTCAACTTCTCGACGGCCTGATTCCAGGCGCTGCCGTAGAGCTGCTTGGCCGTGTCGTGATCGTTGGCGTAGAGCTTGTACAGGGCGTGGCCTGCCGTCAGCCGTCCGGCCATGCTCTCCAGGGCGGTGCGGGCCAGGAGATGCGAGAGGCGGTGGCCCTGGGCCTTGATCTCGTTGCGGGTCTGGACCCCCAGTCCTTCCACCATCTCCAGGAGTTCGGTTCGCAGGGACGCTAAAGCGTCCTCGCGGATCGCTTCGTGGGCTTGGCGCTCCCCGGCTTCCACCAGCCGGACCACGGTTGTCGTGAGCCGATCACCGCGCACGTCGGCCAGCCGTTCCACCCGTTCGGCCAGCTCAGCGGGCAGTACCACCGACACTTTGCGGCCTCCACTCGTTGTAGTAACGTTCGCGGTTGCATCCGACTGTTTTTTGCGTGGTGGCACGGTGTTTTCCTCCTGGATTTGCGAGAACTGCTTTTGAGCCTCTATTCTATCCGACCCAGAAACCGTTGTGTGGGCAAGTGTTCAGCGACGATTTCGCAAAAGTCGGAAGCTGTACTTATCTTACTACTTTCCCCCATACAGCGAAAACGCCAAAATCAGGCCGGGGAAATGGGCGGGTGTGGCCGGGGGAAACGTTGCTCTGCCTGGGCTGAGGCCGCACCCGAAACACCTCAAATTTGTACTCAGCTCAGCTATTTGCTGGAGCGTTGGCGCTCGATCTCCTCTTTAAAACCTTCGGTCTTTTGGAGTCGCCCTTCCACTCGCCTGACCCGTCTCCGGGTCCGGGGGTCTGTTCGTAGCATCATCAGCATCCGGTCTGCCAGCTCACCGCCAGGCTGACCACTGTGCAACTTGATCGCCATAAACATCAGTTGTTGAGCGCCGTCAGACACAGACAGGAACGCGGCCACCAACTCCTCGCGTCCTGTGGGCAGGGTAAAGGTCAAACCATCGCTCATAGCTTCAGAGTAGTTCCTGGAAGCCAAAGAGGACTAAGGCAACCCAACGAAGGAGAGACATGAGCACAAGCCGAACTGTGCCAGTGGTGATCGTTTCTTATGACCATGTTTTTCCCTGGCAAATCTTCGCAGTGGGGGTGGTGGTGGTGCTGGCTTTCGCTCTTCGCCGGACCCGATGGGCCGCATATGCTTTGCTGATCTTGGGGACGGCATGTATGGGCGGTGCGGCGCTGCTATGGGCTTGACTCTTCCGAGATCAGGGATGACCAGACAGTTCTTGTACCTAACTGGCGTTAAGTAAGCGACAGAGTAAACTGATTAGGATTGAAGCTCACAAGTTTAATTGCCATGGTGACTTTTCTTCGGTAGGTCTCGCAATATAATAGTGCCCATAATTTGTTTTACCTAGTTTCTCTATCATGATGATCAAGATCTATTTCAACAATCTCTTAAAAAAATCGTCTCTTTTAGCACAATTAAACGGTAAAGATTAGCGCAAATGAAATGGATAGGTGAGCCTACGCTAATCGCGTCAGGAGGCTGAATGGTGAGTCGCCACGCTATTCCTTCAACTTCCCATTGACACAAATCTGGCGCTGGGCGGGTAGACCGAATCTGACGAAGGTTCTCCTCTTCGCCGCCCAATCCGTTAACCCAGCATGGGTAACCTCACTTTCCGTGCCCTCCCGGCGCGGCTCTTACGATAGGAGTTGTCATGAGGCAACGTTTCACGCCCTTCACCTGGATCATCGCCACCCTAGCCGTGCTGCTGGGCACTGCGCTGGCGCAGTCGGACAACGCTCCAGTGGAGGCGGCCAAGCTCTCACTGAGTTCCGGTCAGTTTGGCCTGGTGTATCAGATGTTCTCGATCACCATTGCCGCAATGGGCGCAGGCTTCCTATTTTTTGTGCTGGCCCAGGGCAACCTGTCGCCCAAGTACCGCCCGGCCATGGTGGTCTCGGCGCTGGTGGTGGCGATTGCCTGTTACCACTACTTCCGCATCTTTAACTCCTGGAACGAGTCCTATGCCCTGGACGCCGGGAACTATGTCGCCACGGCCATTCCCTTTAACGACGCCTACCGTTACGCCGACTGGATTCTGACCGTCCCACTGCTGCTCGTTGAGGCCGTTGCGGTTCTGGCCCTTGCCAGCAACATCGCGTCGGGCATGATCTGGCGGCTGGCGCTGGCCGCCTTCGTGATGATCGCCACGGGCTACCCAGGTGAAATCTCCGGCGACACCACCACCCGCCTGATCTGGGGCACCATCAGCACCATTCCGTTTATCTACATCCTTTACATCTTGTTTGCCGAGCTGGGCAAGGCGATAGACCGTCAGCCACCACGGGTGCAGGTGCTGACGCGCAACCTCAGGCTGCTGCTGTTCGCGTCGTGGGGCTTTTACCCCATCGCCTACCTGATGCCCATCTTTTTGGGCGGCGGCACCCTCAGCGCCAGCGGAGTCGTTGGACTCCAGGTGGGCTACAGCATTGCCGATATTCTCGCCAAAGTGGGTTTTGGCACACTGATCTACTTCATCGCGCTGGAGAAGACTGCGCATGACCGCAGCATGGGCGTCACCGAGAACAGCACCACCCCACCGGCCACCGAACTGCCTGCCCGGCCTGTCTGACCCGCCTGACCCGCCTGACGCTGCCCGTCGCTGCCCGTCGCTGCCCGTCGCTG
>NZ_JNIV01000182.1 GCF_000701405.1 Deinococcus marmoris DSM 12784 | reverse complement strand
GCCATACTTCCGCTTCCTGGTGCTATCTCGCCAACATTCGCCTGATGCTCCGTCGCCTCGACCCATCCGTCGAACCTTTATAAACACGCTCTAAGCCCGGTCTTGGGCGATCACGCCTGCGCCGCGCTACTCTGCCGCCGCGCCCTGCTCTCCCTCGGCGGCCTGTGTTGCGGCTTTCGCTCTGGGGGTTTTCTCTTTGGCTTGACCACTGCCCACCACCGCTTCGCCTGGTGTCGGCTTCTTGCTGGTGCGCCGCCGCTTTTTCTTCAGTGATTTTCTGAACTCCTCGGCGCGGGCTTTGAAGTCTACTTTGCCGCTCATCACGTCGGCTTCGTAAGCGATTCCAGCGGCCCCGCGCATGGTGGTGAGATCAAGTTCTTTCAGGGTTTGCTCGTGCCATTTGGAGAACGGCTCATCTCGCTGGGTCATGAGGTCCCGGTACGTTGAACCCCGGACATCAAAGGTCTTTTCGATGGGCAGACACTCAATTTCCCCTTCCTTGGCCGCTTCACGAAATAACCGGATGTATTTGACCTGCATCTTCGTATCCATCGACTCGATGAGGTCTGACAGTTTGACAAATTCAGTTTCAGCCATAGCGCATTATTAGCACAAGTTTTTGACCGGCAGCACCTGACAGATTGGAGGAATGAACCGCAATACGAATGAGCAAAAGGATCTCTCCTCTGATTTGATTCCGCTTGACCGTCACAGCTCTAGTTCAGGATCTTCTCTCAGGGGTGAAGTACACTTCAAATCAACTGCGGGGGTGGGCATGAACGGGTACAAGCGGGTCTGGGACAACACACTGAAAAAACAGGTGTACGTTCACCGGCTGGTGGCTGCCCAGAGCCTGGGCCGCGCGCTGCTGCCCGGCGAAGTGATTCACCATCTGAACGGGGACAAGCATGATCTCCGCCCCGAGAATCTGCTGACGCTGCCCAGCCAGGCCGCGCACATGGTGGTGGAGCATATCGAGCGCAAACGCTCACGCGGGATGGCCCCCCTGTTTGAACTGGAACAGATGGTGGCGGGGTCTGTTTGCCTACCTCTGGATTCGGGGTGATGAGGGCCGATTCCCCAGCGCAGATTCTCATTGCTGTTCTTCACATGGTCCCTGTTGCTACTCGTCGTCGTCCGTTCGCCTGCGGGGTGGACTGGGCCGGAAGGTCAGCGTGGGATGGGAGGCCAGCACCTGACGCACCTCGCGTTCAAAGGGCCGGCCCGCCATCTGCGATCCCGACAGGTGCAGCCAGCCCCAGCTGCGGCTCATGGCGGTGAACAACTGGTTGCGGACCTGGATGTCTCCTTCGGCCCTTGCGACTTCATCCAGACCTACGACGTACACCACGTCTGCCTCGTTCCCTTTGGCGCGGTGGATGGTGGTGATGGTCACGGCCCCGTCCAGCCAGAAGCGGTTGGGGTTCTTTCCGGCGGGCATGTTTTTTCCATCGGCAGAGGGAATGTAGAAGTCGATGCCCGCAGCTTTAAGCCCTTCTCCAACCTTGAGCATCATGGAGTTTGCGCTGGCCCCGGCTCCAACTGTGACCACCAGGATGTTGCGTGACAGTTGTAACCCTTCGCCCACGTCGCGGGCGATGTTCGCCGTCAATGCTCGGATTTCGTCGGCGCGGGTGTTGTAATTGTCAAACGTCACCAGTGGTTCCGAGGTCAAGGCAGGCAGGGGATGTGGGCTGTTCCTGGCCGGGCGGTGGATGGTCACCGGTTCCTTGCCCCGGAAGTCCCCAGCCGTCACCTCGTAGCCCAGCCGGTCCCAGTCTTTTTGCTGGGTGGGACCAGAGAGCATTCCACCCTCGCGCAGCAGCCCCATGCCCAGGGCGTGCGCGGCCACCAGAATGGGGCCGGGAGTCCGGTAGGACACCCGCATGACCTCAGACTTGCCGATGCCCCCTCTATAGGTGGCCCCCGCGCCGAAGACATCCGCCCACGAATCACCAAACACCGTCCGGGTATTGGGGATCATCATGCTGTCCAGACTCTGGGCCTCGTCATACGCCCAGATCAGACGGCGCAGCAGAGGTTTTTTCAGGTCCAGTTCCTCAAAGAGAGAGACCTCCTGCGGCACTGGGCGCAGGGAACGGTGGGCCAGCCAGTAAAACGCCTGGCGCTGCTCGTAGAGGATGGCCGGTTCCTCGTTCACCAGGTCCTGCCCCTCGTCAATCAACACCGCGTCAAAGAATTCCAGACTGGCCTGCTGCTCCTCGGCGACCTGCAACAGCCGGTGGGCGCAATAGATCAGGTTCTTGGACGCCTGATAGCCGTAGGGGGCGTCTTTCACGGCCAGCGGGGGCGCGCCGATATGCTCAGCCAGCACCCGGTAAAAACCGGGTTGCCCCTGTGTCCCCCAGGCGTGCAGGATGCGGAGTTTGTGCTGGGCATCCGAGAGCCGGGTCTCACCGTCACTCTGAAGGCGCAACCAGTGGTCCACCTGGGTCGTGATCTGCTCGTAGAGGCTGCGGCTGAAGAAGACCAGGGCAATATCCCAGTCGGGGTGCTTGAGGTGCATGGTGGCCGCTTTCTGGGCCAGCAACACCGTCTTGCCGCTTCCGGCAAGACCCCGAATCCGCTGCGGCCCCGGCGGCACTGTTTTGGCAATGCGTTCCTGCTGAAGATCTAAGGGGCGCTCAGCTACCCGGACAGCGGCCACCAATTCCGCGCGGGTCTGCGGAATGGGGGGAACGACCACGGGAGCAATATTCTTCGGTTTGGGGATATTGCCGCTGGTGCCAAAGGCCCGCGTCAAGGCTCCCCACTGTCCCTCGTCCAGCGCCTGGCCCTGGGCGACGAGCTGCGTGCGCTCCAGCGCCCGCATCAATTTGCCAGGGGTCAACTGGTCCCCGAACAGCATCGGTGTGGCCCCCAGCAGGGCATTGAAGGACGCGTCATCCCACTCGTCGCGGGTGATCATGGGCGTGGCCACCACCACCCGCCCCGGCACCCGGTCCAGACCCACGCGGCCCCGCAGGGTGTTCATGATGACCTGGAGCTGGGCTTTGGCCTGCTGGTACGGGTTGATCTGCGCCCGGCCAAAGTAGGCGTTGGGGGCCATGTTCCACTCGTAACCGCTGACGCCCGAGATCTGGGCAAGCTGTAAACTTTTGACCTCAATGATGACCACGCCCAGCTCGGCGTCCAGCAGCAGAATATCCGGCTCCCGCACGCTCTTTTCAGAGATGAGTGGGTAGCGCCACCAACCTAAAGTGTCTCGTCCTGCGAACGCGGCTTTAACGGCCTCGAAGACCCGTTGCTCGCCCTCCTCACCGGCAAGTCTGAATTCCTCGGTCTGAATAAAATCGGCCATGACCTGTGGACAATAGCGCCCAGAGTAGAAAGGCGATCATGAAAAAACGCCACTGGGCGGGGGATCAGGGGTAGAGGTCAGAATTGGCACGGCTGAAGATGTCGGCTGGGAACTCCCACTTCCCCGATACATCCCCATGGTGTGAGCATCGTTGATCTCCCAGCACAAGTTCTGGTTCCAAGTCTCAAGTGAAACCATACTCACAGCAGTGAGTAAAACTATTCTTTATTCATAAATGAAGGGATAGTCTTCAGTACCGGACAACTTGCGTTTAAGTGGCGCTGGGTGCGGAGAAAGGTTGATTTAAGAGGCCGAAGTATATTTCGGCCTGTGGGTGATCCC
>NZ_JNIV01000181.1 GCF_000701405.1 Deinococcus marmoris DSM 12784 | reverse complement strand
GGCAACGCGGCGTGAGCGGTGACTTCCAGGCGGGCCAGTTGTCCGCGCATGACCTGCATCTCTGCCCTGGCCGCCGCCGCCTCGCCCGCTTCCTGTGCCAGCTCGCGGCGAAGGATCTCGATTTCATCTTGGCTCCTCTCCAGTGCGGCCATGATTGGGAGGAGGGAGGGTGCCAGGGCTTCGCGCAGCAACTCGGCCAGATCGTCCCGGCCTATGACCACGCCGGGCAGTACCGAGGTAACCAGTGAAGAAGAGGACGCTGGAGGCAAGGTGAGCGCCCTGAGCGCCCCCTCAACGCTGACGGCCTCGTGACGGTGAACCATGCCCAGTGCCTCTCCCAGCAGTTTGACCACTGACTCGGGCCATAAGCGCTCCAAGTGCTGACCTCTGGGCAATGCCTCGCCTGTGATGGCCTCAATGGTTGTCGCATGCCGCCTGAGTGTGGGGAGCCGGACGCCCAGGCGTTCAGCCACCTGTTGAGGCGTCAGAACGAGCGGGGCGTCAGTCATGCCACAGCGTACAGGGGGGGCGCTCGGGGCGCTCTACCACTTAGTCGCTTGGGGCGCTCGAGCGCCCCAAGCGCCCCCACGAGGATGCGACTGGGACAGTGAAAAATATATTTCTCAAGTGAATAAAGAGAGCTACTTCCTTTTGCCCCGGCTCAGCCTCTATCAGCGCCACCGCGCTTCAGCGCTGGCCTAGCCCGGTGGTGGGTGTAGGTCAGCCACGGCGCGCACCTTGCGGATGGCCTCGCGCAGCTCGTCGCTGTAGGGCCGGGCTACGAACTCTGTGACCTTGTCCTCAAGCATCTCCATCAGGGCGTCGGCTTCGATAAGTGTCAGGCTGTCGTCGGTCATAGTTGCTCCTTCAGCTTGACGGACGGGGGCACACTGGCGGCCACCGTTCCTGTGGGGACACTCAGGCCCTGGGTGATCAGGTGGGCGGTGTGAGTTCCGGGGTTCTCCCTGCGGCACTGGCCTGGGTCTGAAACGCGGCCTGACGCCCATGGCTCAAGGCTGCCTGCGGGGTGAAGATCCTGTGGCCATGCTGATGGCTTTTCAGCGCTCATCAGCTACGTTGATCGTTATGAAGTCATTTGGAGCCACCTGTGCCTGACCTCAACAACTCCACTTCTCCCCTGATCGGTGTCACCGGAGCGCCCGGCAATATCGGCACACCGCTGGTGCAGGCATTGCTCAGGCGCGGCGCGCGGGTGCGCGTCCTGGCCCGCCACCAGGAGAAAGCACGGCAGGTGTTCATGGATGCCCCGCCGTCCCAGATCGAGTTTGAGACGATGGAATTCGGCAAGCGCCAGACCTACCTGAATGCTTTTGATGGCCTGGATAAGCTGTTCGTCCTGCGTCCGCCCGCTATCAGTCAGGTGTCCAGAGACATGTTTCCAGCGCTAGATGTGGCGCTGGGGGCCGGGGTGCGGCACTTCGCGCTGCTGTCGCTTCAGGGGGCCGACAAGCTGACGATCACGCCGCACATGCAGCTTGAGAAGCACCTAAGCGGCAACGGCGCGGCGTATACCTTCCTGCGCCCCAGCTTCTTCATGCAGAACCTGACCACCACGCACTTGCCCGAACTCAAGCAGGGCATCATCGCCGTGCCAGCCGGAAACGGGCGCACCAGTTTCGTGGACGCGTATGACGTGAGTGAGGCCGCCGCCATCGTCCTGACCGAAAATGGGCACGAGAACCGGGCCTACGAATTGACCGGCCCGGACGCGCTGACCTACCGCGAGGTGGCCGAGATTTTTACACGTGTTACGGGTCATCTGTACCGCTACACCGATCCCAACCCCCTCGCCTTCTACCGCCAGATGCGCGGTCACGGCGTGGGCCTGGGCGAGACGCTGGTAATGGAGGCCATTTATGTCACCGCCCGTTTGGGCCTCGCCAGGCATGTTTCGGACGACTTGCCCACGTTGTTGGGCCGCCCAGCACACAGCATTGAGGACTTTGCTAGAGATTTGCCCATCTTCGATTAGCGCCGAAGGAACATCACGGTGGTCACAGGGTCAACAAAAATTTTGATTCTTTTATTTTCACCCGGATAAAACCCTATAATTTTCTTCTATCTAAAGCGACTCAGGATGAAGAGTGTCAAGGGGGGGTATACCTCAATTGGGCGTCAGGTTGACGTTCGCCGAATACGATGAACACGGCAAAAAACAGGTGCATCTCTAGAAAGTTTCAGGGGTCTTAGACCCTGATCTGATACCTCGGCCCAGCACGGCCACACGATTTAGCGCCAAGGGCCATCCCTCGTGGAGGGCCGTTACTCGAGCCTACTGTGCAGCGGCCAGAACGCTACCCTACGCCTTGTCCGCCAAGCGTCCTTGGCTTCCTGGACGGGAATGACGCGCCATACATCAGCATCACGCACGGCGAACAGGTAGGCCGGAGGCATGCCTTCCAGATCGGCCAGCGCGCCGATCAGGACGAAAGGCTGGACTTCAGGAGGGATGGCGTGATCAGCAGCCAGACAGGCCAGGGGAAAAGCGTCATAGCCGTTGAACGCACAGCTTAAATGGGCCGGATGCATGCCACAGCATCCCCGAAAATACCGTCCTGATCAATCATTAAGTCATCATCGTTAGCAGAGACAACGCATGGACTGCGATGCGTCCAAACCACGAGAAATGAGATTGACAGTGCCGTTAGCGCAGGATCTGGTTCCTGGTCTCAGGTCGCCTCGTCTTCCAGGCGGGTGATCTCCTCCTGATCCTCTGCATTGGCCTGCTGCAACACCGAGATGCGCTCCTCGGCGATCTGGGCCTCAGCGATCAGTTGAATTTTCTGGGCCGCGTGGCTCTGTCCCTCTCGCTCCAGACTCCGGATGTGGTCGAGCGTGTCAGCCGCCTGACGTTCCAGTTGCACCAGTTCGCGTTCCCCACGCTCATGCTCCACCTGCTGGAGCTGAGTCGCTGCCTGCGCACCGACCTGTTCCAGATGAGCGATCTGTTCCAGGGAGCTGGCTTGCTCGACGGCAGCCTGAATAATGTCTTCGAGGTCCTGTACCTGTTCGCGAACGGACTCGCTCAACGTGGTCAGCAGATGACCACTCACGTCTTCCAACGGGGTTTCGCGAACTTCAGCCAGGGTCTGTTGAATGGTCAGGCGCAGTTGGTGGGCCATTTCGATCTGCACTCGTCCGGAGTTCACGATGTCCTTCAACGTAGCCTGATGCTCCTGGGCCAGGGTCCCGATCTGCGCCAACGGTGTGGCCCGCTGCTGTTCGAGGGTGGAGGCCACCACCTGTCGAAGCGCCTGCGCGACCACCAGTTGTTCTCGTCCACTCTGAATAATCTCTTCGAGGATATTGAGCTGGACCAATCCGGCTGCCCCGACGTGTTGCCGGGTCGAGGAAAACGAGGCCCGCTCGCTACGGGCGTCGACTTCATCAGGCAACTGGTGGTTTTTCGGTGAGGGCATGGAGCAGTCTAAGGGGTGGGCTGAATCAGGGTGAGGCGACAAGTTTCACTCACACCCACGTCTGCCCCGCAAACGAGAGGGTTCACCTGGGGCAGCCAAACCCACCCCCTTTCTACTGATCGTTGGGCCGTCGCCTGAGCTGCGGCCATCTAAGCACGTCAGATCAAGGCCAGCCGCTGTGGTGGCCTCACCCCTGGCCCACTTTGCCGCAGAATCAGATTCTAAGGACGCACCGCAGAATCTGGGGTTCTGCCGTGCTAGTCGGCAGAACAGCTCAGCTTGAGTGAGAGTCTAACGTTGGAT
>NZ_JNIV01000180.1 GCF_000701405.1 Deinococcus marmoris DSM 12784 | reverse complement strand
AGTCCGGTGACGGTCTCGCAGAACAGCGTTTTTCGTGACTTCGCCACCGGCGTCTACCGATGAAGAGGTGAGATTTTGACTTCGCCACCAGTATCAAGATCCAGGACTCTTACACCGCTAAGCAAAATCCGCCCTCCAGCACGCGCTCTGGCCGTTGAGTTTGCGAAACGTTACCGGCAGAGGTACTTCTTCGGGCCGCCACAGGTAGTCTCCAGTCAGCCCGATATGCTCCCAGCCCAGCAGCGAGACGTGGGCTAGAAGTTCGTCAGGCACACCCTGATCTTCAGCCCGTAAGGCGGCCACTAGGCGCTCCAGATACACTGTGTTCCAGATTTTCCCGTTCGTTCCATCGTTCAGCAGTAACCCACCGAATGAAACCGTTCTGAAATTCCGACATCTCACCCAGTAGAATAGATGGATGACCACGCTGACTGCGCCCACCGTAGCGCCCACTGTGCTGGACCAGCTCAAGGCCCTCTCGCATGAAATCCGCTTTGAACTGGTGCGCTACCTGGCCGGGGGAGAACGTTGCGTCTGCGATCTGGAAGCGCTGTTGACCCTGCCCCAATCGAAGGTGTCCTATCACCTGGCGATCCTGCGTGACGCCGAGTTGGTCAGCGCCGAGCAGCGCGGCAAGAACACCTACTACGCGCTCCGCCTGGATCAGCTTTTCGGATTGGGGGGTTCATTTCTCAGCGAGATCTTTGTCCAGTCACCCGCCTTGACGCATCAAGATCATTCTATATGCTGAAGCCATGCCGAACCCACCCCGCGTCCTGATCCTGTGTACACACAACAGCGCCCGCTCCCAGATGGCCGAGGCCCTTGCCCGCGAGGCCGCCCGCAAAGCTGGACTTGAGCTGGAGGTGCATTCGGCTGGCACCGAGGCCACCCGCGTCAAGGACGACGCGAAAACCGTGATGGCAGAAGTTGGGCTGGACCTGTCCACCCACACCAGCAAGACGCTGTATGAAGTCCCCGATCCCTGGAACTTCGATTACGTCATCACGGTCTGCGACAGCGCGGCTGAAGCGTGTCCGGTGTATCCAGGGCAGACGGTGCGGCGGCACTACCCCTTCATGGACCCCAGCGGCGGCAGTCTGGAGCGTTGGCGCGCGGTGCGGAACCAGCAGAGCGTGCAGTTCGGGGCAATGGTTCAGGCGCTCAAGGATGGCCAGGACGTGCCGCCCAGTTACGAGGACAGCCCCGCCGTGACGGCGCAGTAACCCTCATGTTGCTCGCCGCTGCGATCTTTCTCTTCACCCTGGTGCTGGTGATCTGGCAGCCCCGGTTGCGGTGGCAGCCGGAAGGGCTGGGCATCGGCTGGAGTGCGGCCCTCGGCGCGGTGCTGGCGCTGCTCACCGGAGCCGTTCACCCCGCCGATATCCCCGTGGTCTGGGCCATCGTCTGGAACGCGACGTTGACCTTCATCGCTCTGATCATCATCAGCCTGATTCTGGATGAGGCGGGCTTTTTCAGGTGGGCGGCCCTGCACGTCGCCCGCTGGGGCGGGGGGCGCGGTCATCTGCTCTTTGCGCTGGTGGTGCTGCTGGGCGCAGCGGTGAGTGCTCTATTCGCCAACGACGGCACGGCGCTGATTCTCACGCCCATCGTGCTGGCGATGCTGACGGCTCTGGGCTTTCAGCCCAGGGCCACCCTGGCGTTCATTCTTGCCACAGGATTTATCGCGGACAGCGCCAGTCTGCCATTGGTCATCAGCAACCTGGTCAATATTGTCAGTGCCGATTATTTCAATCTGGACTTCGGAGCGTATGCCGCCATCATGGTGCCCGTCGACCTGGCGGCCATCCTGGCAAGCCTGGGGGCGCTGTCCCTGATGTTCCGCCGACAGTTGCCCCCTCGGTACGCCCCGGAAGTCTTGGACGCGCCGGGCAGTGCCATCCGGGATCAACGGGTGTTCCAGGCGGGCTGGGTGGTCCTGGGACTGCTGCTGGTGGGGTACTTCACCGCTGAGGCGCTGGGACTTCCGGTGAGTGCGGTGGCCGTCTCCGGCGCGGCGCTGCTGTGGCTGGTGGCCGCCCGTGGGCGGGTCATCGACACCCGCCGCGTGCTGAAGGGTGCGCCCTGGCAGATCGTGATGTTCTCGCTGGGCATGTACCTGGTGGTCTACGGTTTGAGAAACGCGGGGCTGACGGATGTTCTGGCGGGCTGGCTTGACCGCCTCGCCTCGCAGGGCTTGTGGGCCGCCACTTTCGGCACGGGCTTGCTGATGGCCGCCGTCTCCAGCGCGATGAACAACATGCCCAGTGTCCTCATTGGCGCTTTAGCCATCGACGCCAGCCAGGCGACGGGGACCGTGAAGCAGGGCATGATCTACGCCAACGTCATCGGCAATGACCTGGGGCCAAAAATCACGCCCATCGGCAGTCTCGCCACGCTGCTGTGGCTGCATGTGCTGGCGGGCAAGGGCATCCGCATCGGGTGGGGCCAGTATTTCAAGGTGGGCATCGTGCTGACTGTCCCCGTGCTGCTCGTGACGCTCGCGGCCCTGGCCCTCCGGTTGTCGTGGTGATGGGGTTCAGGTCATGTGATCTTCCCCATTGCTGCATCCTTCCGAAATCGTTGATCGCCCAGCCCCATCCCGCCCAGGAATTCGTCTCTCAAGGAGAAACGCCATGACCCAGCCCGCTGCCAGCATGACCACACCCACCGTCAAGAAGCCCCGTGTGCTGTTCATCTGCACTGGCAACACCGCCCGCTCGCAGATGGCTCAAGCTCTGTTGGAACACCGCGCGGGACACCGCTTCGAGGTGTCCTCCGCTGGACTGGAACCCGGTGAGGTGAATCCCCTGACCGTCCAGGCCCTTCAGGAGAAGCGCCCGCCGCCCGCCATTCGTCCGCCAAATTTCAGGGAGCGTGTCCGAAACCCTCACCCTCCCTCCAGGAGACTTGTATGACCCAGACCCTTCAGCCCATTCCCGGCCTCAACGAAGCAACATCCACAGCGGCGCTGATTGACGCCCTGCGCTCTCCAGCCCAGCGCCCTCTAGAGTTTCACCTTGGCGGCCAGATTCTGGTCAGCCCTGGCTACCACGTCACCGAAATCAAGGCGGTCATCATCGAGGCGATGGACTGCGGCGGCAAGGCCGCGTCATGGCGCGAGACGGTCATTCAACTGATGGACGGCTCTGCCGAGGAGGCCGCAGGCGGCTTCATGACCAACCGCGAGTTTCTTGCCATCCATGACCGGGTGACGGCCAAGATTCCCGTGCGCGATGAAGCTGAGGTGCGCTTCGAGTACGGCAATGCCCAGTCGGCGGCGCTGCAATACCACGTTACCCATCTGGAAATGCAGCCCGAGCGCCTGGTGGTCCACCTGCGTCAGCCCGGCGTGCAGTGCAAGGCGGGCGAGGTCTGCGGCCTCCCCGCTGGTGAGACTGCGGTCATTGAAAGTTGCGCTCCGAACAGCGGTTGTTGTGGCCCGGCCACGGCGTCGCCTGCCGAAGCCACCGCCCTGATCCGCCTGGAGTGAGGCCACTGTCCCTGACCCGGTAGCGCTGGGGGTTCCTGGAGATTGGGAGGCGAACAACTTCAACCCGACCCATGAACGATGGGCGGGAGACCTGTGCGCCACGCTAACAAAGATCATTCCCTGAACTCCAGCAAGCTGACAGAAACTTGACCTGGAGCTGAAGCCATACTGACCCTGTGGACCCATGCTGACCGGCATGACATCACAACCTCAGCCCCAGCAGAGTTTCTGGCACCGCCTTCTGGACACCCAGATCACCCGCCGGAG
>NZ_JNIV01000179.1 GCF_000701405.1 Deinococcus marmoris DSM 12784 | reverse complement strand
GACGTTCCCTTGGCGTAGTCGTGGGATTCCAGCAGCAGCACGCTGTAGCCGCGCGTGGCCGCCTCCACCGCCGTGCCCAGGCCGGACGCACCGCCACCGATCACCAGCATGTCCCAGGTCTGTGGCCGGGTGGCCGCCGCAATGTTGTCGTCACGCGTCATAACACTTCCTTTTCAGCGGAGGAGGGGAATTAAAGTCGCTCCGCACGTTTGTTCAGTCTATTTGAACACATGTTCACTTATAGGGCAAGAGCTGAAAGTCCGGCCTGAGTCCGCGCTTTGCGAAAACGTGTTCAGCGGAATTCTAATCGACGGCGTGCGTGGCGGGGACTGAGCAAACCCGGTCTTCAGGCGCGGTCTGTAAAATTGGGAAAACATCCGTACAGGACACTATCTCTGGGTTTCAAGGGGTTTGAGTCTGGTCAAAAGTGTCCGAACCACTCATCAGACACAGGCGGCGGAGTGAACAAACCCCCCGGCACAGTGCCGGAGGGTTGCAGGAAAGGGGCCGCCGTCCGGCGCTGTCCGGGTCAGCTCCAGTTCCACACGGTGGGTTCAAACTCGTATGAGCCTTCCCCGAGGCGGCGCAGGTGGCCGATGGCATGGAAGGGGAAGTGGTAGCCGGTGACCCACAGGTTTCCGCTGACGATGCGGTCAAAGATCTGCTGGCGGGTCTGCGCCGCCTGATCGCCGTTCGTATCGAAGCCGACGTACGCGCCCCTGTACTTCAGCGACAGCAGGAAGTGCCCGCCTGCGTCGCCCAGAATCATGATGCCCTGGCCGCCGCTCTGGGCCAGCACGCTGAGGTGGTTGAGGGTGTGGCCGGGCGTGGCGACCGTGGTCAGCCCCGGCACGATTTCCTGACCCGGCTGGATCAGCTTGAACTGGTCTTTCAGGGCGATCAGGTTGTTCTTGACGGCGTCGTTCGGGGTGGCCTGGGTGACCCAGAAATTGAATTCGGCCTCGCCCATGATGTGCTGGGCGTTGGCAAAGGTGGGTTTCCCGGCAGTGGTCAGCCCCCCGATGTGATCGCCGTGACCATGCGTGATGAACACGGTGTTGATGGTCTCCGGCTCAATGCCGGCGCGGCGCAGGTTGCCCACCAACTGCCCACCTGTGCCGCCGCGACCCGTGTCGATCAGGATGCGTTTGCCGTCCAGTTCGATCAGGACGGGGTTGAAGTGGTTGACGGTGTTCTGCGCGGCGACGTTGTACTCCGCGAGGGTGGCGGCGAACTCGGCCTGGCGGTCCGGGTTGGCCCCCCAGGTGGGCAGCAGCGCCGCCAGGGGGGACGTGCCGTCACTGACAACCGTGACCGTCATGTTGCCGATGCGCTGACGGTAAAAGCCGTTGCCGTTGAGCGTCGCGGGTGCCGCTGCCGGGGCGGTCTGGGCACGCGCCAGCGGTGCGGCGGCGGCCAGGACTCCGGCGGTGCCCAGCAGCCGCAGGGCGTCCCGGCGGTCCAGCGAGCGGGCGGGCGTGGCGTTGGACGGGGTATCGTTGGACGGCGTGTCATTGGACATGGTGGATCCTCCAGGAGGCGAGGGGCGGGAAGAGGCAGGAGACGGGGACATCGGTAGACCGCTTCACATTAAACAATCCAGCGTTGCAAGAAAGGCATCCGGCACACTCAAATCCCACTCCCCCGGAGGCCCGCAGCAGGCCACCGGGCCTCGGCCCCTAAAGATCGGCTCCTACAGAAACGGGGGTCATGTGCCACCCCCACGTCGCGCTGACGCATCCCCCATCTGTTCGACCCGTCCCCACACGGCGCGCTGGATGTCAGACTGGGCACCAGACCATGACCCTCCCCCCCACCCATGATCCTGCCCTGGATGTCGCCGAATTGCGGGCCATCATTGACAGCAGCGCCGACTGCATCAAGGTTCTTGACCTGAACGCCCGCCTGCTTTCCATGAATGCCGGCGGCATGGAAACCATGGAGATCACGGATTTCAGCGTGTGTGACAACCTGCTGTGGCCCTCGTTCTGGGAGGGTGAGGCCCGTACGCAGGTCGAGCAGGCGTTGAACGCCGCACGCGCCGGCCAGACCACCACCTTTGAAGGTCCCGCCAGAACGTTCGCCGGCACCCCCAGGTGGTGGGAAGTGCGGGTGTCGCCGCTGCGCGCGCCCGACGGCACCGTCACCCGGCTTCTCGCCAGCAGCCGCGACATCACGGCGCGCAAGGTGACCGAGCAGCAGCTCGAGGCGGCGCAGCACCAGCTCAGGGATCACGCCCAGATTCTGGAGATTCGCGTGGAACAGCGGGAGCGGGCGCTCGAGGCGTTCGTGCGCTTTACCACGCAGGTGGCCACCAGCACCGATCTGAACGACATCGCCACCGCCGCCAGCGACATCATCCGCGACGCGGTGGGCGGGGCCATCAGCGGCTTTTATCTGATCAGCGGCGAGATGGCGTACCCGGTGATGTTTTCCAGCAACACGCCCCCGGAGGTGATCGCGGCCCGCCGTGCCGGAATTCCCCTGAGTGCGCCGCTGGTGACCGACGCCCTGGCACGGCGCGGAACGTCGTTTACCGGGGGGGAAGACGGACGCCAGCAATCGGTGGGCTACGCCAGCGCCCTGAGCATCACGGCCTACCACCAGGGGGACCGGCCCTACGCCCTGTTCGCCACCGGGACACAGCGCTCCGAATGGACGGCGCAGGAACAGGGGATCATCGGGTCGGTGGGGCGGGGCCTGGGCCTGGCGCTGGAGCGGGCGGCGCAGACCCAGGAACTGACCCGGCAGCGGGACGCTCTGGCCGTCCGCACCCATGAACTCATCGCCGCCAACGAGGAACTCGATGCGTTCACGTACTCCGCGTCGCACGACCTGCGTACCCCGATCCGGCATGTGATGGGTTTCGCCGATCTGGCCCGCGCTGCGCTGGTCAAGAACCAGCCGGAGAAGATCGCCCGCAACCTGGACATCATCCAGCAGGGAGCCATGCGCATGAACGGGCTGATCGACGGAATGCTGATGCTGTCGCGGGCCGGGCGGCAGGATGTCCACCCGCGCATGGTGGCCCTGAAACCGCTGATCTCGCAGGCGCATCAGGACGCCCAGCTCGAATTCCCGGACCAGACCATCGACATGCAGGTTCAGGGGGCCATGACCGTGTGGGGGGACGCGACGCTGCTCCAGCAGGTGCTGACCAACCTGATCAGCAACGCCGTCAAGTACTCCACCCGGCGTGAGGTTTCGGCGGTCACCGTACAGGTGGACGAGACCGGGACCGAATGGACGATCACCGTGCAGGACAACGGCGCGGGCTTCAATCCCGAGTACGGCGGCAAACTGTTCGGAATCTTCCAGCGCCTGCACACCCAAGACGCCTTCCCTGGGATCGGCGTGGGGCTGGCGACGGTGCGGCGGATCGCGCTGAAACATGGTGGCCGGGTCTTCGCGGACGGCGTGGTGGATCAGGGGGCCACGTTCGGGGTCACCCTGCCCAAGCCCACCGCGTAGCAGTTCCCGCAGGCCGGGAGACCGGCGTCTCCGACGTGGCCCATGAAACGCCGGACAGGAGACCTTGCATCACGCTGACAGAGAGCAGGACCTGAACTCCAGCAGGCTGACAAGAACCTGACCTGGAGCTGAAGCCATGCTGACCCTGTGAACCCATGCTGACCGGCATGACATCACAACCCCAGCCCCAGCCCCAATCTCAGCCCCAGCAGAGTTTCTGGCACCGCCTTCTGGACACCCAGATCACCCGCCGGAGCGCTGTGGGTCAGGCGGCAGTGGGTGCGGCGGCCCTG
>NZ_JNIV01000178.1 GCF_000701405.1 Deinococcus marmoris DSM 12784 | reverse complement strand
CACTTCGCAAGCAGGGCATACATGTCTGGCAGGGCCTCGTGAGTGTATTTCGCGGTGACATCCTCATGCCCGACTTCTCGCGCTGAGTAGTTACTTTTTAGCTTCTTCCACCTTGTGGGGGAGGCTGGGAGGGGGGAAACGCAAGCGCCCTCCCAGCGCGGCCCGAACAAAATGACATCTGGCAAATACTGGGCGAAAAGGTCACTGTGAGGAAGATGTGCGCGGCGCTCAGCCGCTTCTGTACCAGTCGAGTGGTCCGGTCCAGACCCTCTTTTCTTGCCCGCACACTTGCGCTGGACTTCGTCCTCTACACTTCTGGCATGCAGGCCCCCCCTCTGGTCAACCCGCAGGTTCAGGCCCTGCTCTCGCGTGAGCGCACGCTGCTGGCCGATCTCCAGGCGTTTCTGGAAACCCAGGGGGCGCCGCCCGAGGTGGTGGAACACGCCCGCACGGCGGCCCGCAGCCTGGACGAGACCTTTCTGCTGGTGGTGGTGGGCGAATTCAACGCGGGCAAGAGCAGCTTCGTGAACGCGCTGCTGGGCGCGCAGGTGCTGCCCGAGGGGGTCACGCCCACCACGGACCGCATTTACGTACTGGTCCACGGCGAAAAGGCCGGGCAGATGGAGGCCACCAAGGATCCCTTCGTCAGCCGCCTGACTTACCCGCTGCCCAGTCTGGAGGGGGTGGCGCTGGTGGATACCCCCGGCACCAATGCGATCATCCGCCAGCATCAGGCGCTGACCGAGGGCTTCCTGCCGCGCGCCGATCTGGTGCTGTTCCTGACCAGTTCGGACCGCCCATTCACCGAGTCCGAACGCCAGTTCCTGAGTCTGGCCGCCCGCTGGGGCCGCAGCGTGATCATGGTGGTCAACAAGGCCGATCTGCTGGAAACCCAGGAGCAGAAGGCGCAGGTGCGCGAATTCGTGGAGACTGGGGCGCGCGGCGTGCTGGGCCTGACGCCGCCTGTCCTGCTGATCAGCGCGCGGGCCGAGCAGCGCGGCGGCGATCCGGGCTTCCACGCGCTGCGCGAGGTTCTCAAGATGCGCCTGTCACAGACCGAGCGCACCCGCCTCAAGTTGCAAAGCCCGCTGGGAACGGCGGCGGAATTGCTGTCGGGCGAGATCACCCGCGCCGACGCCGCCCGCCAAACCCTCAGTGAGGACCTGGGTATCCTGCGCGATCTGGAGGCCCAGCGCGAACACCACCGCGTGACCATGCTGGGCGAGCTGGACGGCCAACTGAACCGCGTGGCCCGTCTGCTCTCCGAATTCGAGGTGCGTGCGGACCGCTTTATCGACGACAAGCTGCGTTTCGGCAACATCCGGGGCCTGATCAACAGCCGCCAGATGGAAGAGCAATTCCGCACCGAGGCCGTGGCCGACTTGCCCGATGTGATTGACCGTCAGTTCGGCAGCATGATCGACCGCTTCGTGGAGGCCAATCTGAATTTCTGGGAGGACGTGCAGGCGTTCCTGATCCGCCGCCAGCCCAGCAGCGATGTGGCCCGCACCCGCTTCGCCTATGACCGGGGCGCGCTGCTGGAAAGCATTGCCGGGAGTGCCCACGATCACCTGGAAAACGTGACCGAGAACGAGCTGGCCCGCCAACTGGCCCGTGACGCCGAGGACGCCATGAAAGGCGCGGTGGGCGGACTGGCCGGGGGGCTGGGCATCGGCGCGGGCCTGGGAGCCTTGATCGGTGCGTCGGCGCTGGACTTCACAGGCGGCATCCTGGCGGGCCTGACCCTGGGCAGCCTGGGCCTGTTCGTGCTGCCCAACAAGCGGTTGCAGGCGCACCGGCAGCTCCGCAGCAAAGTGGAGAACCTGCGTGCCGCCCTGGAAACCATCGTCCGCCGCGAATACGAGCGAGAGCAGGAACGCGCCGACGCCCGCCTGCGCGATGCCATCAGCCCATATACCCGTTTCACCGAGCAGGAGCAGACGCGGCTGGAAGGCGCGAAGGTGCGGGCCGCCGAACTGGGCGGGGAGCTGGAGGCTTTGCGGCAAGAAGTGAAGGGCCTGAATTGAGGAGATGACGGCGCAGGAGTTGCCGCTTCTTTTTTCCACTTTCCCCGGTCCACTGGCGTGTGCTACAGTCGCAAGGCTTGTCGGATTCTGTCCGGCGTGCTGCCAGGCCCCGCCCCAGCAGCGCTGGTGGGGCTGAGCGCAGGCCCCCGGGCACAGCAAAAAAATCCGGCGCGGATTTAAGGAGAAACCATCATGTCGAAAGTATGCGAAGTATGCGGAAAGGGACCGATTGTCGTGAACTCGGTCATCCGCCGGGGTAAGGCCCGTGCGGCGGGCGGCGTGGGCCGCAAGGTCACTGGCGTCAGCAAGCGGGTCCAGAAGCCCAACCTCCAGCCCCTCACCGTCACCCGTGCAGGCACCCGCCTGCGCCTGCGGGTCTGCTCCAAGTGCCGCAAAAGCCTGACCTGACCTGAACTCAGGATTCGAGAACGCGCCCCCTTCCAGTCTGGAGGGGGGCGCGTTTGGTTGTGTTCTCGGCGTCTGGCAACCGTCGCTCAGGAGTTCCGGTCCATGCCGTTGTCCGGGTCGTGGCCGTGGGTCTTGGGTTTGCGGTCCATCACGAAGCTGCCAATCAACAACGCGATGGTTCCCCCCACCACGCAACTGTCTGCGATGTTGAAGATCGGGAAGTCGCCCTGCCCGATGGCGCGCGTGATGGCGCTCAGCGGCGGCGCATGGATCATGTCCGTGACCTTGCCGAAGCGAAGCCCGTCGATGGCGTTGCCGATGGCCCCCGCCGAGATCATGGCCAGCACCACGCTCAGAAAGCGGTGCTGCGGGCGCAGATACAGATAGACCAGAATGCCCAGTCCCACCAGCAGGCGGCCCAGCGCCAGGGGAGCCGCGCTGCCGCTGAACATGCTCCAGGCCGCGCCGGTGTTGAAGGTCAGGAACCACTCCAGGACGCCAGGAATGACTACACGGGCCGGTGCGGCCTCCACAAGGTTAGTCAGCGCCCATGCCTTAAGCCACTGATCTGCGGCGATCAGCACGGCGGCGATCAGCAGCGGCAGCCAGATAGAGGAGCGGGAAGCACGGTCAGTCAACGTGGGCACGCCGCGCAGTATATGGAGTGCCGCCTGAGGAGGAGGGGAGAGGCTGGCTGCCCCTCATCCCCTCACCACGTTCTGACGCATCGGTGACAGGCACAATAGAGGGCATGGCAAACGTCGAATCCTTCGATCTGGACCACACCAAAGTCACGGCCCCCTATGTCCGGCTGGCCGGAGTCAAGACCACCCCGCGTGGCGACAGCATCAGCAAGTACGACCTGCGGCTGCTTCAGCCCAATGCCGGGGCCATCGAACCCGCCGCCATTCATACCCTCGAACATCTGCTGGCGGGGTATCTGCGCGATCACCTGACTGACATCGTGGACGTATCTCCGATGGGCTGCCGCACGGGTATGTACATGGCGGTCATCGGCGAGCCGGACGAGCAGGGGGTTCTCAAAGCTTTTGAATCGGCTCTCAAAGACACTGCCGCGCATGACCGCCCCATCCCCGGCGTCAGCGAACTGGAGTGCGGCAACTTCCGTGACCACGATCTGGAGTCTGCGCGCAAACACGCCCAGGACGCGTTGGATGGGGGTTTGAAGGTGCAGAAAACGGTCCTGCTGGACCGGTCCTGAGAGGCACATCGGGCAGGGGGGTTGACAGTTCCGGGAATGCCCTGTATCTTTTCTGAGCCTCGAGAGAGGCGGGAAGCATGACAACCGAGCGTGAAAGAGCGAGAGAGAC
>NZ_JNIV01000177.1 GCF_000701405.1 Deinococcus marmoris DSM 12784 | reverse complement strand
TCCCGGGCGCAGGTCGAGCAGCGGAGCAACCGGCGTGGCCCCGAGCGCGTGTCGTACCACTTGCGGTGACGAATATTCCCGAGACCTGGCTGGCCTGAGGCTGGACAAGCAGGGCCCTGGCAGCGGAAACTGTCGAGTGAGGGTGATTGCATCCGTCCGGGGATACGCCCCGGACGCCCCTCATGTCAGGCATGTCGGTTATGATTCCAGCCTTCTACCGCAAAGTCAGGCGGGCAGGAAAATACACGCCGGGATGGCAATTCCCGCGCTCCTGAAGAAGGCCATATGGGCGTCCCGAGCGGTCTCGCCAGGAATTTCACCGAGGGGTTCTAGGTGCAACATGCCCCATTTTGCAGATTTTTGAGGAGCTAGCGACTTTACCAACGGAATCCAATGCTAGTTAAACCCCATCCTCCAGGCATCGAAACAGTCACGCTGCCCGCTTATTCGCCGGAATTGCAACCTGTTGAGCGCATCTGGGAGTTGACGGATGGGCCGCTGGCGAATCGTTGTTTCGAGTCGTTGGAGGAGCTTCAGGACGTGCTGGGCCAACAGTGTGCCTGGCTTGAAAATCAGCCTGACCTCATCACCCAACAGACCCTGTTCCACTGGTGGCCTCTCTGCACTAATTAATCGGAGTCCGTATCATACACTGGATCAAGCCGATGAAGCCCATCTCTGCGAGTTCGTCCGCTGCGAGCTGGAAGCAGCTCTGGATGGTGTTGACGATCTGTGGCTCCCGGCAATAGTCAAAACTGGTGGTCTGGCGGGGCAGCGGGCGGCGGCGCGGAAGTCTGGGACTTGCGAAGCTCGGGCTTCATGGCTTCAGGCTTGACGGGTTCGGGTCTGAAGATCTCGGTTTTGGAGGTCTCGGTTTTGGATGCTTCAGCCCTGGCCCCCACACCCCCGCCGCCCGCACCCAGCCCTGGCTTGCTGACATTCGGCGAGAAGCTCGACGACGAGATCACCACCGGATTCTCGGCGCTGCCCCCGCTCTTTCTGAGTTCCAGGTCTTTAACATTCTGACCCCCGGATGCGGCGGGCGCGGCGGGAGGCCTGGCAGCGGCGGCGTCCTCCTGCGCGGGGGCGGCGCTAAAGGTCAGGGGAGACCCGGCTTCCCCCGTCGCGCCGCCCTCTTCAGCCTCCGCCTCGCTGGCGCTGGCGGATTCGTCCGGCTGCGCCTTTTCCTGCTGAGTGCCAGCGGGCTTGGGCATTCCGGCAACCTCGGAGGCCGTTTCTTCCGGCTGGCCGCCCCGAGATTCGCCGTCCTGAGCCCTGGCCTCCCCACTTCCTGCGGCCCCGAGATCCGCAGCGGGCGCGGACCCAAAGGTCTTGGCCCCGCCCAGGGCCGGCGTGGGCGAGTCCGGCAGGTCCTTGGCGCGGGCGGTGGCGCTCCTGACGCCCTTAAAAAAGCTCTGGACCTGGCCCACGTCAAAGCCCAGCAGGCTGGCGGTCAGGGCGGTTCCGGCGGGGGTTTCCACCCGCAACAGCCCGGCCTGATCGCTGTGGATCCGGGTCAGGTCACGCAGGGTCACGCGCCGGGTGCCGCCGCCGTCCTGGTAGACCAGCATGTCGTCGGTCAGGACGAACAGCGCGTCCTCACGCTCCAGCGACATTCAGGGGCACTGCGGTGATTCCACTGGTTTTCAGGGCCGTCTGGGCGCGTTCACTGGGGGCACTCTGGGTCATGTTCTCTCTTCGGGGGTGGGTCGGTGGGCCAGGGCTGAACCGCAGGGTTTAGCGGGGTCTCGGCGGTGTTCTTGACGCACAGCATACCGACTCGGCACGCCCACGGGGGGACGCCCTGCCCGGCGTTCATGTCGCCCCGGCCCCGCCAGGCAGCGGGCCAGCCGGGAACCGGATGAAGAAGACGCCACCCCACACCTCACCCGCCGGGGCAGGCGGGGGCGACAGACTGGCCCCATGACCGATTCCTCTGACCGCTACGGCAGCGAACCCCTGGGCAAGAGCGTCGAGGAGGTCGAGAGCGAGGCGGGCAACCGTGTCAATCCCTCGGTGCCCGGCGAGCAGGTCCGGCACGACGAGGAGGTGGCGATGATTCCCGCCGTCTCGAACAGCAACATCAACACCAATCCTGGGGTGATCGTGCCCCGTACCCTCCTGACCGACAGCGGTATGGTGGAGGAACGCCGGGACCGGGCGCAGAAAGGTCCCGATGCCGGGCAGAGCAGCGAGAACAGCGAGAGCTGAGCGCCGACGCGGGAGGCCACGGCGGCGTGACCTGTGGGCCGACATAAGGAAGGGTGCACCCCGACCTCACCCGAATGAACCGGCAGTCGCCCAGACTGCGGGCATGACTGACAACCGATACGGCGACACACCCCTGGGCAAGAGCGTCAAGGAAGTCGAGAGCGAGGCGGGCAACCGCGTCAATTCCCCGCTGCCGGGTGAGGCCAGGCGAGACCTGGAGGCCGACGCGGCCTTCATCCCCGCCGTGGTGGGTGGCGGTAACCTTGCTGTCGCCGCGCTTGTCGTCAATGACCCTGACGTTCTGGTCGAGGGCGGCAGTGGCCCCGATGATGATCACCGGGACCCGGCAGAGCGGCCCATGAGGGGCTGGGCCGACCAGGATCAGGTCAATACGCCCATGCCGGACCGGGACCGCGGCACCAGCGAGAGCTAGGTGTTCCGGGGCTGAGCGGTAGGGGTCTCAGGTCAGGTCGCGTGGCCGGTAGGTGACTGCCTCGGCCAGATGCGGCTCGCCCACATCACGCTCTCCAGCCAGGTCAGCCACCGTGCGGGCCACGCGCAACACCCGGTCGAAGCCGCGCCCCGTCAGCCCCAGTTGCCGCGCCGCCGCACGGATGGACCCCTCCGGGCCGGGGGCCAGCGGCGCGTATTTTCGCAGGGCCTGGCCGGCCAGATCGGCGCTGCGGCCTCCCTGCCGCTCCAGCATCCGGCCCCGCGCCGCTGTAATCCGTGTGCGGACTGGGGCCGAGGCTTCCGGCTCCGGCGCGCGGGTCAGCTCGTCGACGGTCAATCTGGGCACCCGGCACACGATGTCCAGCCGGTCCAGCAGCGGGCCGCTGATTCTGGCCGCGTACCGCGCCCGCTCGGAGGGCGTGCAGGTGCAGCCCTTTTCCGGGTCACCGAGATGGCCACAGCGTCCACGCCCCGACATGTCGGGGGCGTGGACGCTGTGGCGAGAATCCAGCCAGACGCATGAATTCGTAGGTGCGGCTCAGATAGACGTCTTTGCCAAGCTGATCCCTGATCCAGTCCTGAACCATTTTGCCGCTCCAGACGACGCCTTGACCGAAATCCGCCTGGAGTTGAGCAGCCAGTCGCTGCTGCTCACCCGTAGTGAGGACCGACGGTGCGCCCTGATTGTGCGCTCGGCCATCCCCGAGACCATCCAGACCCAGGGTGTGAGAGCGGTCCAGGACTTTCCGCGCACCTGAGACGGAGTAGTGAGTCAAGGCCAGCAGCTCGACTTCGCTTTTGCCTTTGGCAAGAAACGCAAAAAACTGCGCTCTGCGCCGTTCTACGGCGCAGGTGCTGGACCGGAAAATGGCCCAGAAATCGGCAGCGGAGTGGTGGAGTTAAACGGAAGTATGAAAGAGTTTGATGGCTCCATTCTACACGATCTAATCGGAGTCCGTATAAGTTGCACCAGGTTCATGTTGTGCCTTCATGTCTTCACAAGTTCTTCAATTCAGTACTGGACAACTTGATGTTGACAGTGTTCTGAACGGCATTTTTGCCGTTTGGGCATTTGATCGTAGTCTGAAACGGCAGTAGGCGGCT
>NZ_JNIV01000176.1 GCF_000701405.1 Deinococcus marmoris DSM 12784 | reverse complement strand
TCCTTGGGTGTGGGCTTGAGAACCTCACCCTACCGGAGACCCGTTTTTTGGGCCACCCCTACTTTTCGTCAAAACTGTCCGAACCATTGATCAGGGAGTGAGGAGAACGGCGTAAGACCCTGAACTCTAGAGTTCAGGACATGCGAGTCAAGACCAGGCACGGCGAGTCTCACGCCTCCATATATGCGGGATCCAGATGACGCAGACCACAGAATTGCTCGGCCTGCTTAACCTGATCAACGGCGTCGTTTGGGAGGCGTACCCCAGTACGGGTCACGGCACGTTTATCTCAGAGGGCGTGGAAACTCTTTTTGGGTACACCTCAGCGGCATGGCTCGCTACACCCACCTTCTGGGAATCCCGTCTCCACCTAGACGACCGCGAACAAACTCTCGCAGCCTACGAACGCTTGACCCAGACGGGACAGCCCTTTGAACTGGAGTACCGCATGCACGCTGCCGATCACCGCGTCGTGTGGGTGCGCGACCGTATCACGCCAGTAATTGAAGGGGACGTCATGGTCCGTGTGGCCGGATTTATGATCGACATCACGGCACAGAAGCGCACGGAAGACGCGCTCATGGCGAGTGAAGGGCGGTTCCGAGCACTAGTTCAGCAGAGCAGCGATATCGTGACCATAGTCAACCGTGGTGGGTACATCACCTATGCCAGTCCGTCCCTCCACCGCATTCTCGGCCTGGACCCAGAGATCATCAAAGGTACGGACGTTTTTCAGTTTATGCATCTGGACGAATATGCCGAAATCCGCCAGACGTTCGCCACTGCCGTGTTTGGTGGAAGCGGCGCGACCAGCAGCCTGACCAGCCGTTTTCAACACGCCGATGGCAGTTATCGTTGGCTGGAGTGGGTGGCCACAAACCGGCTGGATGACCCCCACGTCCGCGGTATGGTCATGAATTCACGTGACGTCACCGACCGCCGGGAAGCAGACCTCGCACTTGATCAAAGCCGCCGGACGTTTCAGGTGTTGTTTGACCATTCTCCTGACGGCATCATGCTGGTTGATCTGGATGGGGACATGCCCATCGTGGCCTGCAATGAGGTCGCGGCCAGCATGAACGGCTATACCGTCGAGGAATTGACGGGACAGAGTACCTACCTGCTCATGATTGGCGGCGAGGCCCTACGGGGGCAGCCTGGAGCGAACGACGCCTTCAAGGGGCAGATTCGTGAGCAGGAACGTCTCCGCATGGAGACCGTTCACCGTCGCAAGGACGGAAGTGAATTTCCAGTGGAGATTCATCTGGCGTTCGTCTGGATTGATGGCCGGGAAATGTTGATGAGCCTGGAGCGGGATATCACGGAACGCCACGCGGCCACTGAAGCGTTGCAGGCCAGTCAGTCACGGCTGCTGGCCAGTGAGAAGCTGGCCAGTCTGGGACGACTGACTGCGGGTCTGGCCCATGAGATCAATACCCCACTGGCAGCAACGATGAATTCTCTGTACGAAGCGGAGCGCTTGGCCAAGGAATATTGCGACTCGGTGGGCGCGCCAGGAGTCACTGAAGATGACCACCGGGAGATTGCCACAGAACTGCGCTCCATTCTTGTGGAGGGCGTGAAGAGCACGGGCCGTATTGGGGAATTCCTTCGTACCATGCGGAGCCATACGCGGGACACGGTCACGGGCGTCATCACCTTTAACGCGGTGAAATTGGTCACCGATACCTTAACCATGATCGCTCACCAGGCACGGAATGCGAATGTTTCTCTGCTGTTCGAGAAGCCTGAAGATCAGGTGCTGGTGCGTGGGGAACCGGGCCGTTTCACGCAGGTCCTGACGAATCTGGTAGTGAATGGGATTCACGCCTGCGAATCCACTGGAGAAAGGCGTGTCTCCGTCCGGTTTGTGGAACGCGGTGGTCACCCGGTCATGGAGGTGGAAGATACCGGCACGGGTATCGCGCCGGAAGTGCTGCCCCGCATTTTCGATCCTCTGTTCACCACCAAAGACGTGGGCAAGGGGACAGGTTTAGGATTGAGCATTCTCCACGATATCGTCACGGGACATTTTAAGGGCGAGATCGACGTCCGTACCTTCGTGGGTAAAGGCACGACATTTGCCTTGCACTTTCCACCTCAGGCGTAAGCCCGGCCATAGCCTATGCTCTGCACTGGCCGACTTGAGTTGAGACCCCTCAAGTTCGGGCACCAGGCTCAAGGGGCTTGACCAGACACGCACAAATTGAACTCAAGCTCAGTCAGGTCTTTGTGAGGAGAGGCGCACTAGGTTGTTGAGCCAGGGAGACTCCCATGGCCAGATTACGCACCACAGCTCAACCTTCCGGGCACACCGTGCTGGTAGTCGACGACGATGACGCCCTGCGCAGCACACTCTGCCGCCTGCTTGAAGTCGACGGGCACGAGGTCCTGTCAGCGGCGAGCGGTGAACAGGCCATTGAGCTCTGCCGTGGGCGCGACGTCCATATCATGCTGCTCGATTATTTCATGCCCGGCATGACCGGCGAAGACGTCGTCAAGGCTGTGCGAACCTTTGACCCCAAAGTCCAAATCGTGTTACAGACCGGCTACGCTTCGGAAAAGCCGCCGCGCCAGATGTTGCGCGAGCTGGACATTCAGGGCTACCACGACAAATCTGAAGGCCCTGACAAGCTGCTGGTGTGGGTGGATGCCGCGCTGAAGACCTACCGGCACGTCCGGGCGCTGCACGCCTCGCGCAGCGGCTTGGAATATATTCTGAAAGCCACCCCGGAGCTGCACCGCTTGCAACCCCTCGATGACTTGCTGCTCGGCATCTTGCTGCAGATCCAGGGCCTACTCGGCTTTACCAGCGCCGTGCTGGCCGTCCTCACGCCCGGCCATGAGGCCCTGGCCATCAGCGGGGCTGTCCTCACGGCCGAGCGACAGGAGTTCACCCTCCGGATCGGGACCGGACGTTTTGGCCACACCGATTGGGCGCTCCTGACGCCTGAAGAGCAGGCCCTGATCCGCAGCGCGGTGGAGAGCGGCCAGGCACATCTGGGCCCTAAAGTCATTTTGCCGCTGAAAGCGGGAGAGCGCACGCTGGGCGTGGTGATGGTGGATAATCCCGCGCAGAGCAGTGGCGACCTGCATCTGCTGGAAATCTTTGCGGCCCAGGCGGCGGTGGCCGTCGAGAACGCCCGTTTGTACAGTTTGGCGACAGTGGATGATTTGACGGGGTTGATGAACAAACGCGCGTGGGTGGCCCGGTTGCAAGAAACGGTGCAACTCGCTGCCCGGCACGCGTTCTCCACCAGCGTCCTGGTGCTGGATCTCGATCACTTCAAGGCCATCAATGACACTTATGGTCACCTGGCAGGTGACCATGTCTTGGCGGCGCTGGGAATATGCGTCCAGCAGCAACTGCGCCGTTCAGATGTGGCGGGACGCTACGGAGGCGAAGAACTGGTGGTGCTCCTACCCCATACGCCAGCGGCCGGCGCCTTGATTATTGCAGAGAGGCTGAGGGCGGCGATTGAGCAGTTGCGGCTGCACTGGAATGGGCAAGAAATCACCGTGACGGTGAGCATCGGCATCGCCAGCTTGCCGCACCAGTTCGTGCAGGTGCCGGAAGATTTGGTCATTGACATTTTCGCACGTGCAGACGAGGCGCTGTATGAAGCCAAACGTCAGGGCCGCAACCGAGTGGTCCAGCATGTTGCAACGGGTTCGGGAGCACTTCAAGATCAGCGTACTCTCCTATGCTAAGGACCAGGATTCAGTACCGGACAACTTGGATTTAAGCTTCACTGGCACGCGAAAAAGCCTTTGCTCGTCGCTTGGATGACGTTTGAGAGAACGTTGTATCCATC
>NZ_JNIV01000175.1 GCF_000701405.1 Deinococcus marmoris DSM 12784 | reverse complement strand
CACTTCGCAAGCAGGGCATGAATGTTTGGCAGGGCCTCGTGAGTGTCTTTCGCGGTGACATCCTCATGCCGAACTTCTCGCGCTGAGTAGTTACCTTGATCTTTCTGATCTTGTGGCGCTTGGCCTCGCTTTCTATTTGTCCGGTCAAATTGCCAATAAGGTAATTCCCAATCCAACACTGCGCCTGCTGTTCATTCTTCTCTGCACGGTTGCGGCGTGGTTTATCAATTTTGCAATTAAGAAACGGCTCTATCCGTATCCGAAGTTCGTGGAGTTCTTCTTGAACTGGTGGCTCAATGGCGTTGACTACTACGTTCCAGACGTTGATACAAACACCGTCCCTCTGATCGTCACCCGTGAAATGACCATCGGCCACTCTTTTAACCGGATTGAAAAGCAGGTGGCACACGAAGTGGCCAGCAGACGCAGGCTTGAGAGGAGAACCCGCCGTGTTCGGAAAACGAAAACAGAAGAATAGTGTCAGTGACGGCAAATCCTCTTTCGGGAGGGTTTTGCCGTACTGGGACATTTACAAAGACATACTAGTTTTGACCGATGGGCGGCTGATGTACGGCTTTTATTTTGAACCGCCCACGCACATCCACTTCACGCCTGACAATTTGAAACGCCGGAGCGCCCGCCTTAAAGCGGTGTTTGACCTTGCCATTCCCGATGGCGAGACCATGACCACCTACACCAGTCTGCGCGGCGCGCATGAAGAGGATGTAGCAGATACGCGCAGATACGCCGATGCTTGCCCAGACCCAGTGATTCGGGAGCTGACCCACGCCCGCGCCGCGCTGCTGGAAAGCAAGATCAGCAGAGGGGAGGTCTCCGACTGGCGCTTTTTCGCCACGGTGACGGTCACGCCTTTGCGAGAGGACCGCTTCACGTCAGACACCGCCCCCAGTGCCGGAGAGATTGAAGACGCCGTGAAAAATGCGCTCTCCCTCCAGGCCGGGACGGTGGCCCAGATGAACGCCAGCGGCTTCCGGGCCACGGCGATGACGCAGCAAGACGTGTTTGACGAATGCTTTCTGTACCTCAATCCTGGGTGGCCCACCGCGCCCGACTTCATTCCCCAGGAGGAGCGCTCGATCAGCAGCAGTCGCCGGGGGATACCGGACCAGCAGACCCTGATGCGCCAGCTCACGGCCAGCACGGGGAGCAATCTGGAAGCCGGGTACTACGCGGCTGGGGACCGCTATGTGGACGTGCTGAGCGTCAGCCGACTGCCGGAGTACACCGAGACGGGCTACCTGCGGAGCATCACCGAGGACCTGCACGGCACCTACTACGTGGTGGTGCAGGCCCAGCGCGAAAGTGATTACGACGTGTCCAACGAGCTGGAGAAGAAAAAGAACGATCTGTGGACGCGGGTGCGCTCTCCTGGCGTGATTCCCAACGGCAAGGCCGTCAACCTGCTGGAACAGATCGAGATGGCCCAGCGGCTTGAAGGTCTGGAGTCCCGCTTCAAAGTGGCGGTGTCGGTGGTTCTCATTGCGGCGACAAAGGATGAGCTGGACACCATGAAGCGCAAGGCCAGAGGGAATATGTCACGCCTGCACGCGGGTCTGCCGATCACCTACGGCTTCCAGGCCGAGGCGCAGTATTTCTCTCTTGCCCCGTTTGCCGGGGGCTTCAGCGGCTTCCAGTTTTCCCCGTACACCAGCAACGTGGTAGACATTTTCCCCCCGGTCAGCCCGTGGAAGGGCTTTGATGAGGGCGCGATCACCTATCAGAACCGCGACAAGTCCCTGATCCGGTTTGACCTGTTCACCAAAAGCACCATCACGGCGCATTTCTGTGTGTTCGCCCCCACCGGGAGCGGCAAGACCGTGCTGGTGCAGTCGCTCTACAACGCCGAACTCGCCAAGTACCCGGATGCCGTATTGCTTGTCACCGACGCCAAGGAAGATTTCGAGGCTTTCTTCAAGTCCATTCAGGACGCGCAGATCATCAAGTTTGGGTATGACTCCGAGACCCGCCTGAACGTTTTTGACCTCGAAGCGGGGGCCACCATCCCAGACGGCGACAAGCTGGCCTCCCTGATGTCCTTTGTGCGGATCTTCGTCGAACCGCCCGTGAATGATCTGAGGGAAAAGGGCTACGAGGATGTGGCGATCATGGAAGGGATTATGGCGATCTACGTTCAGTTCGCCCAGGAGGACCGCGCACCCCAGATGAAAGACCTGTACCGGATGCTGACCATTATCGAGAACTACACCGACGATGGCCGCCGCATGGAACCCCAGGTGATAGAGGCCGCCCGCAGCGCCGCCGTGCGCCTGAGAAAAGCCCTCGGCTCCAGCCCGGTTGCGCCCTTTGTGGACTGTCAGAGCAATGTCACCCTCAAGGCCCGCCGACTGTACTTCTCCATCTACGGCATTCCAGAGGACGACGAACTGATGAAGCGGGTTGCTAACCACATCATCAAAAACACCATCTGGTCTGTCGCCAAGAAGTACGAGCGCGGCATCAAGAAATTTGTCTTCATGGACGAGTTTGAGAACCAGGTGCAGACCGATGACGAGTTGGACGCCGTGAAACGGATGCTCCGGGTGTTCCGTTCCTTCGGGGTGTCCTTCGGTATGGGTACGCAGTCCGCGACGGCCTCAGCGCACTTTGGCGACTTGCGAGACAGCTTCTCGCATCTGTTCATTGGGCGCTACAGCAAGGATGTGGCAAAGGACGTGGTGCGGGTCCTGAGCCTGCCCGAAGTCATGGAAGAAATCTTGCCCAGCCTGAACAACGTCGTGGGCCAGTACAGCGAGTTCGCCCTCCTCGTGCAGGCCAGTGGAGAAGCGGGCGGGGCCGGAACGCGGGTGGGCGACGTGATTCAGGTACAGGAAAGCAAGCTGGCGCTGTGGATGTTCAACAGCGGCAACGACGAGGTTGCGGAGAAGGTGCCGTACATCGAGCGTGCAGGTGGCGACGTTTTGAAGGGCGTTAAACATCTCGTGTTGGACAAGTTTGGAGGCTACCTATGAGACATGGAGCGATCTTGACCGCAGTGACCGTGGGACTGCTGGGCAGCACGGCCAGCGCCGCCAACGGCTGGGACAACCTGGGCGGCGTCTTGCAGCAGGCGTGTGGGGCGGCCAATGGCAATGTCCAGGGCGTCGGAGCCATTGACACCGGGAAATTTGGCGAAAAGATGCAGTGGTTGTGTCAGTTGCAGAGCATCCACGGCTTTATCAACAGCAAACTTCTCAACGGCGACTGGGAAGGCTTCGCTAAAGATGTGGCTGGAAAGTATATGGGTCAGCTCGCCAACTACGCGGGTGAGAACATGGGCAATCTCGGTGGCCTGAACGACGTGCTGAAAAAGCTGAACGAGGGGATGGAAACCAACTACGGCGAATTCAAGCAAGCCCTCTACGGTTCGGCCCTCAAGAGCATTGGCCCCGGTCAATCCCTGAACGCGAACTACGCTGATGGCAGTGTCGGTTCGGTTGCAGACCAGGCCATTGCCAATAACCCCTCTCTGGCCCTGGCAAACGGCGTGGCGCGGGTCAGTGACGCCATGAACGCGGCCAGAGGCGTTCAGAACGCTTACAAGGCGCAGAAGATCCAGAAGCAGACCACAGACGCTCTGGAGGCCAACACCGCCCAGGCCATGAACACCGCAACGAACGTCATCGGCACGCCAACCAAAAAAGGTCTGGTGGACAAGTACACCGAAGATGTCGCATCAGCCATTAGTTCCCGTGAGGTCAGTGAGGTACTGGTGCAGATCACGGGTGAGGCCATGAAGCAGGAAGCAACCATGTCCGTTGCCTTGCTCAATCAGGCGAGTTCAAGTTGCTAGCGCACCACTCTGATGGGCCGAGTGTACCTCTTGGGGCGTGCGATACCCCAACACTTTTCGGGGTCTGTTGTTCAG
>NZ_JNIV01000174.1 GCF_000701405.1 Deinococcus marmoris DSM 12784 | reverse complement strand
GTGCGGCTCAACAGACCCGTGATGAAGGCAAAGGCTATGCTAGACGGACGAAACGTAGACATCTCGCCAAAAGAGCGCAGTGACCGTACTTTTTCAAGTTCTGTCGCTGCGCTCTGCGTTGCCGACGGCACTCAGGCTTTGACTGGAAACTCTTGGTTAACCCCTCCCCCCCTTCGGGGGACCTCCCCTTAGAAGGGAGGCAAGGAGATTGCTGCGCTGGACAGTCCTTTTCTCTTCTTGGCTCCCTTTTGAGGGGAGCTGGCTGCGAAGCAGACTGAGGGGTTTCCTTCACCCCTTCACACTCCCCGCCAGCAGCCCACGCACGAAATAGCGCCCCAGCACGATGTACACGAGCAGGGTGGGCAGCGCCGCCAGGATCGCCCCAGCCATCGGCAGGTTCCACGACACCGCCTGACCGCCCGCCAGTTGAGACAAGGCGTAGGTCACCGGCTGGCTCCCCGTGTTGGTGAGGGTGGCCGCGAACAGGAACTCGTTCCAGACCTGCGTGAACTGCCAGATGATGACCACCACGAAGCCGGGAATGCTGATCGGGAAGATCACGCGGGCGTAAATTTCCCAGAAGCCTGCGCCGTCAATCGTGGCGGCCTCCACCAGCGCGTCCGGCACGTCGGCGTAGAAGTTGCGGAAGATCAGCGTGGTGATGGGAATGCCGTAGACCACATGCGCCAGGATCAGGCCCCAGATGCTGCCGTACAGGCCCAGTGCCTTGATGAACTGGAACAGCGGGATCAGCACCGCCTGATACGGAATGAACATGCCGAACAGCATCAGCGCGAACAGGGTATTGGCACCCCGGAAGCGCCACTTGCTCAGCGCGTAGCCGTTCAGGCTGCCCAGCAGGGCGCTCAGCAGCGTCGCCACCACCGCCAGGAATAGACTGTTGAGCATGTTGCCGCCCACCTTGTCCCACGCCTCCGTGAAGCTGGCCCAGTTGAGACGGGCGGGCCAGTGCCACGCCGTTGGGAGTGCAATGGCGTCCGGCGTTTTGAGGGCGGTGGCGAACACCAGATAGATGGGGATGAGGAAGAAGAAGGCGGCCACAACGAGCAGCAGGTACGTGACGGCGCGGCCTACCCCGCTCGCCCGGCGTGCCTGGGCGGCAGAAACGGTGGGCTGGGGAACGGCGGTCATGGGTGCCTCCGAGAAACAGGCGAAGCCTCATCTTTGACCCCTCGCCCCTTGAGGGAGAGGGGCGCTGCGAAGCAGCGGGGTGAGGGGGCCACCGGGCAGGCCATCACTTCAGACAAGCTCAATATCATCCTCCTCACGCGTGCCCCTCCTCGCCCTTGAACTGATTCGCCAGATACGGCACGATCACGAACGCCACCAGAATCAGCAGGATGGTGCCAATCGCCGCGCCCAGCGCGAACTGGTTCTGACGGAAACTGGTCAGGTACATGTTCAGCGCCGGAACGCTGGCGGAAATGTTGTCCGGCCCGGCCATCGCGTACACCAGATCAAAGATTTTCAGGCTGATGTGGCCCAGGATAATCATGGCGCTGAGGGTGATGGGCGACAGCAGCGGGAAGATGACGAAACGGTACATCTGGGCGTCCTGTGCGCCGTCCACTTTGGCGGCCTCGCGCAGTTCCTCGGGGATGCCGCGCAGTCCGGCCAGATACAGGGCCATCGTGTAGCCGCTCATCTGCCACACGGCGGCGATGATGATGCCGATCATGGCGAAGTTGAAGCCGTGCAGTTCGGGGGCGGCCAGCAGTTTCACGTTCGGCGCGACGAACACCGCCCACAGGATCAGCAGCGCGGCGCAGACGGCGGCAACGACAGTCCTCACCCGGTCACCCGCGTGGGCGGCCCGCAGCGCCACCACGATCAGCACCGCGCCCACCACGGCAGCGGTGATGAGGGGCAGGTTGTTCCAGTCGAATTTGAGGGCCGAGTCGTTGCTGCTCAGCCACGCGAAGCTGGACGGTGGAGCGCCCACCAGCGTGGGGGCCTGGTTTACCCCGCCTTGCGGTTGCAGCATCCAGCGCCAGATGGTGCCCGTCACGATGAACGACAGGCTCATGGGAAACAGGAAGATGGTGCGCCACAGGCCCTCGCCTTTGGGGTTGCGGTCCAGGATCAGCGCCAGCCCCAGGCCCACGCCCAGGCAGCCCACGATGAAAAACACGGTGAAGAACAGCGTGTTGACCAGTTCCTGCCGGAAGCGGCCTTGCAGGAAGCCGGTGAACAGCTCGGAATAATTTTGCAGGCCCACCCAGCGGATGATCGGGTCCAGGGCCAGTGCCTGCGCCGGATCGTTGCCCCAGTCGGTCAGGCTGACATAGATGGTGCGCCCGATGAAGTAGTACACGAAAATGCCGATCAGAATGATGCTGGGCGTTAATACGGCGATGGCCCACAGGCGGTCTTTGCTCAGAGATTTCACAGGCGGGGCCTCCTTTGTCCGGGTTGTGGGAAGTAGCGACTGTAGAAAATGGAGAAGGGATGAAACTTCAGATCGTGGTGAAATCTGATCTGCGTTTCATCCCTTCTGGCGGGGCTATGGGCTGCTTTTATGCCCTACACCCCATTCCCCTGACTGCTTTACTGCTTGCCGAAGCCCGAGCGAACGGCCAGCGCCTGCGCGGCGGCGGCGGCTCCGGCGCTGTTCTTGCTGGACACGAACTGGTCGATCACGGCCCCGAAGGCGCTCATGAAGCTCTCGGGGGCCACTGCGCCGTGCGCCAGGCTGCCCACGATCTTGCTGTTCTTCCAGTCGGTGGCGGCGCTGCGCGAGTAGGTGTTGTACTTGCTCAGATCGCTGTCGGTGCGGGCGGCGATGCTGCCCTTCAGGGGGTTGAAGGTGTCCTGACCGGCCTTGCTGCCCAGCAGCTTGAGCCAGTTGATGGCCTCGGCGCGGTCCTTGACGCCCTTGGGCAGCCCGAAGGAATCGGCCAGCATGACAAAGGTCTTGGCCGTACCGGGAGCGGTGGCCCAGCCGAAGCCCTGGCCAGGGGCCAGCTTCTTGGTGGTGGTGTAATACCCGGCGGCCCAGTCACCCATGATGTTGAAAGCACTCTGGCCGCTGATAATGCGGTCACTGGCCTGCTGCCAGCTCAGGCCGCTGGCGTCCTTGTTGGCGCAGTCCATGACCTTGCCGAAGGTGGTAAACGCGCCCACCACTTTGGGATCGGTGAACTTGGTCTTGCCCGCGAACAGGTTTTCCCAGCCCTGCGCGCCCAGCGTGCCGATCATCACGTTTTCCCACAGGTGCTGCTGGGTCCAGTTCTCCCCCACCACGAGGGGCGCGGCGACGCCCTTTTTCTTCAGGGTGGCGCAGGTGGTAATGAATTCAGGCCACGTCTTGGGTACGGTGACGCCCCATTCCTTGAGCTTGGCGGGGTTGTACCACATCACGTTGCTGCGGTGAACGTTGACGGGCACGCTCCAGATGCCGTCTTTGGTGCTGATCAGCTTGACCACGTCGGCGGGGAACGCCTTGCTCCAGCCCTCGGACTTGAACAGGCCGCTCAGGTCTTCCATGCGTCCAGCCACCACCCAGGTGCCGATGAGTTCCTGCCCGGCGTGAACCTGGAAGGAGTCGGGCGGGGTGCCGCCCAGCATGCGGGTCTTGAGAACCGCCCGCGCATTGGTCCCCGAGCCACCCGAGACGGTGGCGTTGTCCACGTCTACGGTGGGGTACTTTGCCTTGTACTGCTTGACCAGGGCTTCCAGCGCGGGACCCTCATCGCCGGACCACCACGAGAAGATTTCCAGCTTGCCAGCAGCCAGGGCGCTGGAGGCAGTGGTGAGGGCGGCGGCGATCAGCAAAACTCTTTTAATGGGCGCTTTTTTCATGTGTTCCTCCGTGAAAGGTGGGGACAGAAAGGTAAGGAGGCGGCGGCGCATTTCGGATGCGGTGGCCTCGTGGAGAGCAGGGTGAAGTTTTCTATAAAAACAGGTGCGCCTGCCATGCTGCGCCAAACATGAAGGGTTTGTCAATTGACCGGGCTTCTTCGGGTGCATCCCGCTAAGCTGGGATCGGAAAGGCAGCGTGGCGAACGTCATCCAGACTCACCAGGGGATTGATGTTGTTCAGGTTGGCACGAAGCGAGGCCATGCCACTGGCCCCAGGACGGGACCAGTGCATGCCCGAACCCTTCATGCGCCAGCCAATCACACTTTTGTTGATGCCTTCGATCTGCCCTGAGCCAATCGGCCAGCCCTGAGTGCGGTAGTGGGGATAGTTCATCAGGTGCGTGCGCCTGAACAGATAGTTCAGGGCCTGTTGTGCTTCTGAACTCCACTGCCTCTGCCCCACAGGGGC
>NZ_JNIV01000173.1 GCF_000701405.1 Deinococcus marmoris DSM 12784 | reverse complement strand
AGCGCCACTTAAACGCAAGTTGTCCGGTACTGAAGGAAACCAGATGGCCCGGCTGAGAAAGTGATGGAATCTGGAGAATCCGGTTTCATCACTCAGGCCGAGCAAGGTCAGGAGGGCAGAGATGGTGCGCTTGCGGGTGGCAAGGATGGACCCGACAAGCAAGGTTTGAGCAGTGATCCAGGTGGGCTGGGTAAACATCTCGGCAAAAGGGGCGATAACATCGGTGAACCATTTTGGGACTTTGAACATCTCCAAATGGTTTCAGGCGGCGCTGAGATTTCTCTCAGCGCCGCCTGAAAAAATGGACAAAGTCGAACTAAGCTTCCCCCATCCCAAACGTAAGACCTGCCCGTGTGCGGCAGGACCACCGCCCCACCGAGCGTGGAGCTTTTTCGTGTCTAGGAAGGTGGAAGTGTTGAAATATGAATCCGAGTCTAATTTTGTACTCAGCGTTGCCCTGCTGGGGCACTCCGTCCCCCCTCCATTGCGCCGCAGAGCAACTGACTTCAATACTGAGGCGTGATAAAAAAACTCGCTCTTCTGATGGCCGCTTCTTTGCTGTTGATGCCGTCGGCATTGGCCACGGACTTTGTGACCAAGTCTGAACTCACGGGCATCCAACTCCCCAAAGGTGCCCTCGAACTCACGGATGACGACTTCTCCGGCGAGATGGTCGATCTGCTTGAAGACATCGCCGCCACCATGAACGGCAAATGCCAGTACCACGAACTGCTGTACTGGGAGGGGAATCCGACGGCACTGGGCAAGGCCCTGGGCGCAAAAATTCCGGCAGAGTTGAAGTACAAGACTCTGGAATTGGGTGAACTGGAGAATGGCACCTACGAGCAGTTTTCGCTGACCAGTGCAAAAGTCTGGTATGCCGGTCTCTGGATCGACGGCCCCAATGACGTGAGTCTCGCGTGGTGCAACGTCGTCAAAAAATAAATCTGCGCGCGAATGCATGAGGTTCCCCCCTCGGTCGGTCCAGTTCAGTTGCACGTGAATCGTACTTCTGAGCCGAGCCGAAGGTCAGGTTGAAGTCTCGTGAAGTGGTGGACCTTCAGGCGGACTGCGACGCGCCGCAGCGCCCTGCCCAGCGCGGGCGCCCACGTCTGGCGCGAGTTCTGGAAGCGGGCACGCGCCATTCACAGCGTATACGCCGTGCCCTTCGACGCCGCCGTGCCAGTCAACACGCCCAGGGGGCTGGACACGGATCAACTGACGGTGCGGGCGCAACTGCCCCAAGCGCTGGGCGAAACCGTGCAACTGCTGGCCAAGAACAACATCACCCCGGACCGGCCTCTAGACGAAATCCAGGTGATCACCCGCAATGGCGTGCGCATTCCATTGAACAGCGGTCAGGAATTCGAGGGCGTGCTGAACGAGATTGAGCCGGGACCCCTGACCCCGCAGGGCTACATCGGCGAGGAGGTATCGGGGTCCAGTTCCAGCCAGACCGTGACTTTCGACGGCGCGGGTCCGGTGGCGCAGGCTATCCTGACCTACTCGCAGTCCACTGAGCCTCCCCGCATCACGCGGATCAGACGGTCCTGTTCTCTCAGAAACGCTGGGTGACGCTGCCGTTCTCGGCGGCAGCCAGCGCGGCGGATCCCGCCCTGACCACCCTGAAGCTCTCAGAATAGGGCGTTACCATCTTCGGAAAATCGTTCGTCTCCGTTGCCCAGCACGCTTGGAGCGTCTGTTAGCGTGGGTCATGTCCAGCGCCACCTCTGTGCCCCGCCGCCTGCGTGATCTGGGCCTCATCCCCGGCATCCTGCCGCCTGGCCCACTCAATGCCCTTACTGACGTCTCCGGCGTGCTGGTGGGTCACGAAACCCTGCTCGCCGAGCCGGGCATCAGAACTGGTGTGACGGCCATCCTGCCCCACGCCAGCAACCTGTTCGAGGACCGCGTTCCCGCCGGCGTCGCCATCGGCAACGGCTTCGGCAAGTTCGCCGGCCTGAGCCAGGTCCAAGAACTCGGCGAACTGGAAACACCGATTCTGCTGACCAACACCCTGAGCGTCGCGCCCGTGATGCAGGCGGCAGTGGACTGGACGCTGGCCCGCAACCCACAAGCCCGCAGCGTAAACGCTGTGGTGGGCGAGACGAACGACGGTGTGGTCAACGACATCCGGGCGCGGGCCGTGACCTCCGCACATGCACTGCGCGCGCTGGATGCGGCGCGCGGCGGCCCCGTGCAGGAAGGCTGCGTCGGCGCGGGGACGGGAACCGTGGCTTTCGGCTGGAAAGGCGGCATTGGAACAAGTTCGCGTGCGCTGCCCGCTTCCCTGGGCGGATTCACGGTGGGCGTACTGGCACAGGTGAATTTCGGCGGCGTGTTGCAGGTGGCTGGCCTGCCTGTTGGACAGCGGGCAGGCCAGCACTACTTGCACGGCGAGCTGGACCGGGGCGACGCGGACGGTTCGGTGGTGTTCATCGTGGCGACAGACGCGCCGCTTTCGGACCGTAACCTGCGCCGTCTGGCAAACCGGTGCTTTCTGGGGCTGGCCCGCACCGGTTCGTCCATGAGCAACGGCAGCGGAGACTACGCCCTGGCGTTCTCGACGGCACCCTCGGTGCGGCGCACTCCTGAGCGGAGAGCGGCCGCCTGGACGCCGCTGGAGCTGCCGAACGAACTGGTCTCGCCGCTGTTTCAGGCCGTGATCGAGGGGGCAGAAGAGGCGATTCTGAACGCGCTGTGCATGGCCGTCCCGATGATCACCTATGACGGGGGACGCATTGAGGCGCTGCCGCTGGAACTCCTGGCGGATGTAGGGACAGAGAACGAAGGACAGCCCTGAGCCAGCCGGCTATTTAAACCCACCCATCATGCATCGAAAGTACACTTGATCTGATGTCTGTGCATCATTTCATCCGTGCAAAATTCCGTACTTTCAAGTTTTCAGCCAGGCATCCAGCAACTCATTGATCAGCTCGCTGACCTCCTTGCGCTCGTCCAGCAGGCGTTTACGCGCTTCCAGGTAAGTCTGGCCGTGGAGCAGGACCGTGACCTGCTGATAGTCGGGATTCGAACGTTTGCCGGGCGGGCGGCCCACCGGGCGGCGCGGCTCTTCGGACGCGGCTGGAGTTTCTGCCTGATCGGCCGTCTCCTCCGCTTCCTGCGCGCGGCGTTCCCGCATGGCCTTGAGGCCCGCAAACTTGCTGCCGGTCACGCCCTCTCCCCTGCTGCGGCGACAATCTCTTTGGCAGCCCTTTCGTAGTCCATCCAGGCCAGTTTCGCCGAGCGCTGCCCCTTGAGCGCGTAGACCGGTACGCCCTGTGCGCTCGCGTGCCGGAACGCCACCGTCTGACGGATGGACGCGCGCATCACCGGCAGGGTCTCGGCCTCCAACAGTGCCCGCGCCTCTGCCCCTTCCCGGGATGGAGACGGCGGCACCAGGGTCAGCAGGATGCGGTAGGTTCCGCCGATGGTGCGCAGGGCCTCGGTGGTCTGGAGCAGCGCGTCAAGGCTCATCGCCTCGGGGTTGGTGGGCAACACCAGCAGGTCACAGCCGCCGACGAGATCACGGAGTTCGTCCGCGCTGGGCCGCGCCCCAGTGTCGATGACGATGTTCTCGAACTGCCGCGCGTGTTTCATCGCCTGTGCTTCAGGCACCACCGTGAAAGGCAGTCCCCCGTGTGAGGCCCACAGGGACGCGCTGCGGTTGGCGTCTCCGTCCACCAGCAGCGTGGGGGCAAGCGTTTGCAAGTAAGCCGCCAGATGAACGGCGGTGGTCGTCTTGGCGATTCCGCCCTTGTAGCCTGCCACAGTCACGATCATGAAACGACTGTACAACAGTATGCATAGACGTATCACTGAAAGTTTGCAATTCCATCTGTGCAAAATTCTGAACAGTCATATGTACATCCAGATGGAAGGACAGCTTTGACGTAGGCGGAACAGCTTGTTTCTCCGGTGCTTCCGGGGGCGACCTCATTCATACTCTCCTCTGCGAGCAAGACCAACGAGCGATCGGAGGGATGATCCATGCCTGAGAATGAGCTTTCAAAATTTTAACTGTGCAAAATGACGTCCTTACAGACGGACGTCAGAATGCAAGTATGTACTGACACCGACCCGGTCAAACGGTTGGCGGAATCCGTGTCGCCGGTCCGGTGACTTGCCAACAGGACAGCGGCGCTCTCTTCCTCATCGAAAGGAAGAAGAGAATTTTGCCTGTACGAAATTCTGGAAGTTTGGCCAGCCTCCCTCGAATTCGTCTTTCCACATCTCCTCCGAAGGCGGGTGGCTATGGTCGTGCCGAAGCCACGACGCTCAGAGCGTGTTTATAAAGGTTCGACGGATGGGTCGAGGCGACGGAGCATCAGGCGAATGTTGGCGAGATAGCACCAGGAAGCGGAGGTATGGCAGCGGCCTTCGTAGTCCCGGCTCAGCCGACGTGAGCGCGTCAACCACGCCAATGAGCGTTCCACCACCCAGCGACGGGGCAGCACCTGAAACCCTGTGGCCCTGTCACTGCGTTTGATGATTTCCAATGTCCAGCCCAGTGTTTCCAGCGTCCAGGTGACCAGCTTGCCCAGATAACCACCATCGGCCCAGACATGACGGAGGCGCACAAAGCGCCTCCGTG
>NZ_JNIV01000172.1 GCF_000701405.1 Deinococcus marmoris DSM 12784 | reverse complement strand
GATGATCACCGGCTGTTCGTGCAGGGTGTCAGGCAACTCCAGCAGTTGTTTACGGGCCTCGCTGATCGTCAGGAACCGGGTCATGCTTCAGTGTACAACAGAGTGTACAAACTATAGGTTGCATAGATTTGACAGGGGCTGAATACCGCCCTATATTAAGGGAATCAAAGCGGCCTCTGGGCCGCTTTTTCTATGGCCACGCGGAAACCTGACGGGAAAGGGAAGGCTCGCCCACCTCCTCTTTGCTGATCATCAAGCTGCTGCCCCAGCATCAGCTTTGGAAGTGAGCGGGTCTCCACTCATCTCTTTTACCCATAGGTCGCCCCAGCAGAATCAGATTCTACTGACGTCCCGTAGAATCTGATTTTTTACCGTGCCAGCCAACACATCGCCTCGATCAGATTCAGATTCTGGGGGTCGCCTAGCGCCTCCACAGGGACTCCACCGGGCGTTTGCGCAGGCCGAACAGCCTCAGCATCAGGTTGGCGATTTCAAACGAGTCCAGGTCACTCAGGACGAAGATCCGGTCCTGTGCTGCCAGCGCTTCATACGCGGCCTGATTCGTCCAGCCCCTCCCGCTGGGGGACGTGAGCTTCAGCGACTGCACTACATGCGCCGCTGACCTGACCAGACTGCCGTCTGCACTGACGTAGTACACCGTCTGCGCATCGATCAGGTACAGGCCGGGCAGCGCGACCTGCGGTCTGGTGTATTTCTGCTCGGCAGCCCAGCCCGCCACCAGTTGGGCCCGTCCGGCCAGCAGCACCGTGCCAGTGGTCTGCCAGTTGAGAAGCTGAAGGGCGGCGTACTGGCCGATCAGGCTTGGAAACGCCCCGCCTCGCCCGGTCTTGCGAATCCGGCACAGCCACACTTGATTCACGTCATCACCTCGCCTGCAAAGCTGTCCAGAGAATTCTGGAGAATCTTAGCTCTGGTTTTATCTGCCCAGCAATCGGATGAACAGCCCGCGTAAGCCCGTCGGCTGCTCATCTGTGGTGACGGCTAGCAGCGCCGCATGGGTGGTGACTTCCAAGCGGGCCAGTTGTCCACGGGTCTCCCCGATCTCTTCCCTGGCGGCGGACAGTTCGCGGCGAAGCTCTTCCACCTGCGCGCGGCTGCTGGTCAATTCGGCCAGGATTGGAGCGAGGGCGGGGGCCAGGGCCTCGCGCAGCAGTTCGGCCAGTTCCTCTCGGCTGCTCAGCACCCCAGGCAGCCGAACTGGGTGGGCCTCACTGCCCTCACTCTCCCCAGTGACGGCCCGCATGGCGGCCTCCACACTCAGGCCAGGATGGGTCAGCAGGTGCGCCCGCGTTCCTTCCAGCAACTCGACAGCGGCCAGGGGATACAGCCGCCCCCGCACTGGATCGACTTTCAATGCAAGGCCAGTCACGCTTTCCAGGGCTGCGGCGTAGCGGCGTACCATCCCTGCCTTCACGCCCAGGCGCTGGCTGACCTGGCCCGCTGTCCACGCTTCATCGGCTGTCATGCCTGCCCATCCTCCTATGATGGCCTCACTGTGAGGTCTCACTCAGTGAGTGTAGCCCTCACAGTGAGGGTGTGAGGCCTCACTCTCTGGCCTCACTGGGTGAGTGAGGCCTCTTCTGGTCACCCCGTTTACCGGGAGTCAGACCCCGTAGATAACAAGGGTTGTCCCTGGGGCAGGCCTTTTGGGTAACGCTACTTACCACAAGCGGCCCCTAGTGAAGAGGGACTCCCTATGAGTCTTCGCCAGGGCAGAACCTTTCCACCTCAGGTGGGTTAGGGAAAGATTGTCAGTGCTGGGTGGGGGACCGCCACCGCTAGCGTTCTTACGCGCGGATGGTGTTGTCCCCTCTGGTCTCAAGGCAGCCGAACTCCGCTTTAATCTGGATCACAATGCTCATCTGAGTTTAATGCTCACCGTGATTGAGAAATTTAACAATCCGATTGGGCTAAAGTGACGTAGATCTAAAGTGAAGCGACGCAGAGCTTGGCGCTCGGATGACCCCGCGCGACGGGGCTTTGTGAATGGTTTTGCGGATTCTGCCTTTCGTCCTTTACTTCTCATTCTTGGAGGTTTCACACATGAGCAACGACACACAGGGTTTGAGCAGCCGCCGTAAGTTCCTGGGGATGGCCGGCATGATGGGCGCGGGAGCCGTTCTTGCCAGTTGCGCCAACGGTGCCACCAATCTGCCCCCCAAGCCCGCCAAGGCCAACCTCGACGCCATTATCTTCAATTTTGCTCTGAACCTGGAGTATTTGGAAGCTGCCTTCTATCTGGCCGCCGTGGGCCGCCTGGAAGCACTGGACGCAGCAGGCGGCGACAGCAGTAAGGTCATCCTGCCTGCCGGCTTCACCGGCAGAGGCGGCGTGGCTATCCCCGGTTTGTCCGCCAACGTGCGGAATCTGGCCGAGGAGATCGCAGAAGACGAACTTGCTCACGTCAAGGTGATCCGCTCGGTGCTGGGCAAAGCCGCCGTTAGTCAGCCGACCATTGATCTGAGCGGTTCGTTTGTTGCGGCGGGCAAAGCAGCCTCGGGCGACAAGATCACTAACTTCAACCCCTACGCCAACGAACTGTTCTTCCTGCATGGTGCCTTTATCTTCGAGGACGTGGGGGTCACTGCTTACAAGGGCGCGGCCCGCCTGCTGGTGGACGACACCGCCGGGGGCAATCTGGAGAACGCGGCGGGCATCCTGGCCGTCGAGGCATACCACTCCGGCGCGATCCGCCACGCCCTGTACCTGCGCCGCGACGAGCAGGCCGCTGCTGGCCTGACGGTCGCCCAGGTTGTCCAGGCGATCAGCGATCTGCGTGATGCAGTGGACGGTACATCCGACACCGATCAGGGCATCGTGCCGGCGGGCAACCCCTCCTACCTGAAGGCCAATGCCTCCAACCTCGTCCCCACCGATGCCAACGGGATCGCCTTCAGCCGCACGCCCCGTCAGGTGGCGAATATCGTGCTGCTGGACACGGTGGGTACGGCGGTCAAGGGCGGCTTCTTCCCCGACGGCCTGAAGGGAGATTTCAGCAAAATCGGCCTCGGCGCTTAATTCTTGTGGAATGACGCGCGCTGGAGCGGCATGCTCCAGCGCGCGTTCCTGTTGATTTGAGTTTGCTGGATCACTCTTATCCGTAGGCTCTGAGTGAAAGAGTCGCCTGGTAATTGGCCTAACAACGCATCACTTGTCCATCTTGGATATACCCCAACCTGGCGTCAGGTTGAGCGCATCTCGTCGCGATGAACACGGCAAAAAACAGGGGTGGTTTTGGCAGCTTCCAAGGGTCTAAGACCCTAACCTGACAGTTAACGGGAGTTATCTCTGGGGCTAGCCACTGCCGCACGGGTGTCTGGCACTGCCAATCAATGACCGTGATCAGAGGCTGCCCTAGAGTGCCGTATGAACCAAGCAGAGCAGGTCGGGCTGGTCCAGCTTCAGCGGCAGGCCACGGTTGCCGCCATCGAGCAGGCGGAAGCCTGGGCCGAAGCCCACCGCACCACACACCCCACCGCGTTCTCGAATTGCCTGTCCCTCTACCTTGACTCCACTAACGCGCGGACGGTCTCTGAGCTGGCTCACCTCGAAGCGAAAGCCCGCGCTTACCTTCAGCACCTTCAGAGCGAACAGTAGGTTCGTCGCAGACCGCCTAGTGGTGGACCACCGCAGCCGCAGTAGGTGAGCAGCAAGGGGGTCCCAGCCAACCCCCGCCCTGCTGATGCTTTTTCTATGGTGCTCAGTTCAGCTCGCGCTCTTCGTTGTCGTCCTTGGGAAAGGGCTGGCGGTGAAACTCACCTACTGATCAACGGATGGATCACCGTGGTGGTCCCGCCAGCAGCATCGGCAGCGTGATGTGATTGAGGGTCGTGGTAATCCTATGGGGCCTCTGTCGGGGCGTTTCAGCGGCCTTCGTCATGCCTCAGAGTAGGCCAAAAAAGTAGCACTAATTAGAAATCGCGAGTGCAGTGGTTTTTCCCCTCTGGAACGCTGTTCCAGAGGCAAGTGCGCTGAAAGCGCTAATCTTGCGTAGCACCCCCAGCACCCGCAGAAAATCGGCACCCAATCCCCTTTTTTGCTGGAGCTACAGCGCTCTCAGGATTGAGACTTTCCGCTGCGGCCCTGCTCTATTTCAGCATTGGCCCATGCTTCATTTAAGGCCACTTCGACAGCTTCACCCTCAGCCAATCGGTAAAAGCATGCCCCGTTCGCCTGCTTCCTGATCACCACCAGCCCCTCCGTGGTGTACCGCAAAAGAATCCTCCGCATGTGGCCAAGGTCTGTTATGTGACCACGTTCGGCCAGTCGATCAATGATCGCCTCAATCCGTTGCTCCTCCAGAGACAGGCACAGCAGCACGTCACTCGCTTTCATACCGCCCAATCTCTAGCAGGAGCCTCCTCTAAAAATGTGCGGGTGGTAAGATAAAAAGTTTACCCGCTTGAAAACAGCGTGCTATACAGCAAAAAACCTCTGTCTCTGGCAAGTTTACCCGCACCCTTATCTTGCTTACTTTCCCCCATCCGCACATTCGAGTGAGATTCCAAGATCATAAGGAGAGTGGTATAGCTAGGGGAAACGTCCTTCGGCAGCAGCGCTGGCTATGCTTGCCTGGATCGTTTGGCTTTAGTGTGTAGTTATAAAACTTCCCCCTCTACTGTCTCTCTTTCTTACTCAGGAGTTGCACCTTGCATAGCGGAGTGAATAGCCGTGCTGGTGCAGGAATTCAGCGTTTTTCGAGAACAGGTGTAGCAGGCGGTTGAGATGC
>NZ_JNIV01000171.1 GCF_000701405.1 Deinococcus marmoris DSM 12784 | reverse complement strand
TCAATTTCGGGTCCTGTATACACCGTCCCAGACGCTTCTTCTTGGCTTCTGGGGAGCTGGTCCCAGGCATGGCCTGGGACCACTGCTGTTGATTGGTAGAGCGTTGCTCGATCAGCGAACACATGGCGTCTTCGACGCGTTGCAAGGTATCGCGTCGCAAAAAGGGGAAGCGCTCTTTCAAGAGCTGGGCAAACTTGATCGCGTCGATTTGGGCGGCTTCTTCGTGTCTCATAACTCCAAGAAGCCGCCTTTCGCCGTCCCAGATGACAACCAAATGCTCAAATGTCAAAAATGCTGTTCAGGACGCTATTGAAATCGAGTTGTCCGGTACTGAAGTTCGGATTATGTCTCTACTTGACGCTTCCGCCCTGACCGGGATTACCCTTTACCAACGTTGGCTTTCTCCCTTTAAAGGCTTTCGCTGTGCCTACGCGGCCTTCTACGGCGCAGGGTCATGCTCGGTGGCCGTCGCCCAGATCATTCGGGAACAGGGTGTGGGCAGCCCAGCCATTGCCGCTCAGTTCACAGCCTGCCGGCAGGCGTATGGGCACCTCCCAGCCCAGAGGACGGGCGGCGCTCGCATGCGGGGCGTGTGGTGCTGTGGCCCCCTGCCCATTCCATTTCGTTGCGGCTGACGCTACAACTGGAGGTTTTTCGTGCCTGAACAGCACCACCACACGCCGTCAGGCCAGCCGTACGGCGAGTTCATTACGTCCAAGGGGCTGGCGGAACACCTTGGCGTTTCCAGCCGGACCCTTCAACGTCTGGCCGACGGGTACAGCAAAGTCCACGGGGCGTTGCCTACTGCCCGGCCTGGAGGCCGGGCCAACGTGTTTCCGTTGATCGCTGTGGAGCGGATCAAGGCCGCGCATCTGCTGACGCGCGACGTTCCCGGCCTACGCGCCATCCAAGCCTTGGAAGCCTTGCGCGATGGCGTGGTCTTTCCGGCTCACCCTGCCGACTCCTCGGCGCACAATGCCCTGGTTCCTGTGATGGCCGAGCTGAGCGCCCTTCGTGCGGAGATGACCCAGCTCCGGTCTGAAGTGATCAGTCTTCAGGCGCTCTTGCGGGCGGTGGTTGGTGCGCCTGAAGCTCTGCGGCTGTCAGGAGACGAGTTGACTTTAACTGAACCTGAAGAAAGCAGGCGAGTGTGGCAGACTTCGACGCAACTTGACGTGCGTTGCAAGCGGACAGCCAGCCTTCAGCCCGGTCTGCTGCGCCTGATTTCTGATCTGGAAGCGGGCTACACCCTGCTGGAAACGCGGGGAGAGGTGGTGTTGCTCACGCCCAGAGGCCAGCAGGTCCGCCTGGTAGACCCCCGCATCGTCGCCGCGCTCATCAAGCAGGGCTGGCTGAGCCGGCAGGCGGGTGGCCTTCAACTCACCGCCTCCCCCTTCATCACGCCGATCCCCATGTAGGGCCTGTCAGGTTGGAGTAGACCCGCCCGGGGGAGGGACAGTCAGGCAGATAGGGCAAAAATCTACTGACAGCTCAGTTCAACGCCTCCTTGGTCACCCCGTTTACAGGAAGTCAGACCACAGAGCTAACTTCGGCTGGCCCTGGGGCGGGCTTTTGGTAAGGCTGTTTACTGGAAGACAGACATTGTCACTGGGGTCCCCGACAAGGCTAACCCAACGTCCTGGATCGTAGATCCAAAAAATCACTGCCGTCGCTGGTGGATACGATCGACGCTTACCCTCGCCACCGGTCTCTCCCACCCACGGCAGGTCAGAGCACCGTAAGACTCGCCCAGCAGCCAGGCTCACATTGTGTAGGTGCCTGATTCGATGACCACGAGAATGCATGAGGAGCAAATGAAGTCGACGTCATGCTGCACGGCATTCCTCGGCTTCAGAGTTCTGTGAACGTGTGGTGCGTACCATCCGGCAATGTCCTCCTATGATCCGCCTCGCTCTGTGCCCAAGGGCAACGGCGGCCCAGCACTCTGCGACTGCCAGACCGTCGCACCGCTGGACATGACCCGCGTCACCGGCCTGTCCATTCGCGCTGGCTCCACCCACCTGCAACGCAAACTCGCTGTCTTTCTGTCCGCCCATGACATTCCCGGCGAAATCGAGGCAGGTTCCATTCGGGTGAGTCGGACGTCGTTTGGCCGATTGGACGGTCTTCTGGCCGCGTTTTCACGCACGGAGCGCCCGGACCTGCTGGCCGCCCCCTGGCTGGACGGACGGCTTGACCTCTGGCAGCTGGCCCCGTTGGAGCAGTGGATGCAGCGCCTGGCCACGCCCTGGTTCGCCACCATCAGCGATCACCTGAAGTTTCACCTGCAACCGGTGGTTCATCTGAGTACGGGCGAAGTGTACGGCTACGAAGCCCTGGTCCGCGCGCAGCAGCACGGCCCATTGATCGGTGCCTGGCCCCTGCTGCAAGCGGCGGCGGCGCATGGACAGGCCCGCGCCTTCGACGCCCATGCCCGCAAGACGGCCATCCGCCAGGCCTACCCGCAACTCGGCGCGGACCAGCAACTCTTTATCAACTTCGCTCCAGGCGTGGTCTACAACCCGGACATCTGCCTCCAGACGACGTTTGCCGCCTGCCGGGAGGTGGGGGCCGACTTCTCGCGGCTGGTCTTTGAGGTGACCGAAAGCGAGACCTTCCCGGACCTGGGATTGCTGCGCTCCATTCTGGAGCGCTATCAGCAGGAAGGCGCACAGGTGGCCCTGGATGACCTGGGGGCCGGACACACCAGCCTGAGCTACCTGACGGAGCTCCGTCCAGACATCGTCAAGCTGGACCGGGCGCTGATCAGCGGCCTGCATGAGAATGACCGCCGGGTCCCCCTGGTCAGCGCGCTGATCGGGTACGCCCATGACCTGGGCATCCGGGTCGTCGCGGAGGGCATTGAGACGCAGGGCGAGCTGACCCTGATGATGACCCTGGGCGCCGACTATGCGCAGGGCTATTTTCTGGGTCGGCCAGTCCCCCAGGCGGCAGGTCTCCTTCCCCAGGCTGCCAGCTTCTGGTCCTCATCATGATTCACCTTGCCGCACAGAATGAAGCGGCGAATCGGCCTCTGGAGACTTCTTTGGTGTGGCAGGTGCTGGACACTGCGGATGTCGGCCTGGTGGTGACCGACGCCCAGCGGCGCATTGTGTATGTCAACGAGACCTTCAGTCGGGCGACGGGTTACACCCTGGAGGAGGTCAGGGGACACAGCTGCGCTTTACTTCAGGGTACGCAGACGGATCCGGCGGACATCGCGTTCATGCGTGCGGCCCTGGACCGTGGGGAGCCGTTCGAACGGGTCGTGCTGAACTACCGCAAGGATGGTAAGCCGTTGTGGTACCGGCTGCGGGTGCAGCCGATGTTCGTGGACGGCACGTTGCAATATTTTGTGGGCGTTCAGGAGGATTATTCGGAGGCCCACGCTGCGCAGCGTGAATTGGAGCGTCTGGCCTACCATGACGGCCTGACGGGCTTGGGGAACCGCCGCGCCTTTGACCTGCAACTGCACCGACTCGTCGGTGAGGGCCAGCCGTTTGTCCTCCAGCTCCTGGATCTCGACAACTTCAAGCAGGTGAATGACCGGTACGGTCATCCTGCCGGAGACGCCTTGTTACAGCGGGTGGCCGCTTGCCTGATGCAGGTCTCACAGGAGGCCGGGACGGCCTTCCGGCTGGGCGGCGACGAATTCGGTCTCCTGTGGCCAGGTGCGGACCAGGCTGAGTCGAGCCTGGCCACAGGACTGCTCGGTGACCTGGTCAACGTCGATGGCGAGCGCATCTGCGGGGCCAGGGGGACGGCGCGTTTTCCTGAGGAAGCGGGTGATGGCGAGGAATTGTTGCGGCTCGCGGACCGGCGCCTGTATGCGCAGAAGGCGCTGACGCGGCGGGGCCAGGCCGCGAGGTAGCGCTGACGCATCCTGCCGTTCAGCCCGACCGTCGTGGGCCGCCCTCAGGCTATTGAGAATAAAGATTCGGCCTTCCGGCTTTATCGCTCGGGACTGCAAATTCGTCTGCCGCTGCGATCTTGCCAAGCAGCCAGCGACTTGAGGCGGCTTGCCCCAGCCAATGACGATCACACTCACGCACTCAGCCGCCTGTCAGCGGCTCAAGCCGGGCCTGTGCGCAGGTGCCTTACGGCTCGTCCCGACGCGGCCCCCCCAGCTTCTCGATGCGGTCCTGATGCGTCACCGCCGCCACTTCCAGCTCCGCGCCACGTTCCTGCGCCTCCTGTTGCCGCTCTTCGAGGGCGGCGATCTGCTCCAGGTCCCGGGTCTCCGCCGCTTCCAGCACCTCGATGTCGCGTTGTGAACGCTCGGCTAGTCCGAGAGCTGCTCCTTCTGGGCCGCGTGGGTCTGCCCGTCCTGCTCCAACTGGCGGATCCGCAACAACGTCTGTACGGACACAAAGGGGCGCCGGGTTTTTCTTGGCTGGACCGGAATCAGATCCAGTTCCCGGAGCAGGCGTCGGACCTCATGACGGCCAGGCGCAGCCTGACCGTACTGCCTGACGAGTTGACGCTGAACGCGCCGATACCCATAGGTTGGATTCGCCAGCGCGACGTCACGCACCTGACCACGGTGCGATTCACACCGTGCCTGACGAACTTTCGCTCGTCGGGCGTATCGTCTGGCATCACGCAACTTCCAGTACGGCACTTCAACGTCCCGGGCAAAGCTGGACAGGCTGATGTGGGGCTGGTCTTGGAGCACCTCGGCATACAGCTTGAGGGCCTGCTGAACGCTCAAAGACCCCGGGCTTTTTTTGCGATGTAGAGCGACAGCTCCTTCTCACCCAGCAGGCTTTTCAGACGCTCGTTTTCCTGCTCGAGGGCTTTGAC
>NZ_JNIV01000170.1 GCF_000701405.1 Deinococcus marmoris DSM 12784 | reverse complement strand
CGCGCCCATCTGGGCGTTGAGACTGGCCGGGGTTGGTCTGCCCTCACCATTGCCAGAACCACGCCACTTCTTTTGGGGCTGTTCTCTATCGTGACGCTGCTTGCCCAGCGTCTCTGGTCGCAGGGTGATGTGGAAATCAGGACTTGCGCCTGGTATAGCAAAACCCTGCCGACGTTCTCAGATGCCCTGGCGACAGTCAGGCGGGCGTTGTGGCGTCTACCGACTTTTACGATGTCCCGGTCATGCCGGGACATCGTAAAAGTCCCGCGACAGGTTTTTGAGCGCATGTCAGACGCGTTGTGTTACGCAGCTTGATTCCCAAAATGGACAAAGTCGAACTAAGAAAAGCCCTTGCGCCCTTCCTTAGACCCTTTGACTCTTGACCCTAGACCCGCCGAACGGCCAGCGCCAGCCCATTGCCCCCGCCCATGCACAGGGTGGCAATCCCAGTTTCCTTATCCTGCTGCTTCATGGCGTGCAGCAACGTGACCAGAATCCGCGCCCCAGACGCGCCAATGGGGTGGCCCAGTGCCACCGCGCCGCCGTTGACGTTGACCCTGTCCGGGTCCAGGCCTAGCTCGTTCATGACGGCGATGCTCTGCACACTGAATGCCTCGTTCAGTTCCCACAGGTCCACGTCTGCCGCGCTCCAGCCCAGCTTTTGCAGCAGCTTGTTGGTGGCGGGAACCGGGGTCATCATCACCCATTCGGGGGCCAGACCGCCCGTCGCGTAGTCCACGATCTCGGCCAGGGGGGTCAGACCGTGGGCGGCGGCGGCTTCCTCGGACATGATCAGGAGGCTGGCGGCAGCGTCGTTCAGGCCGGGGGCGTTGCCTGCCGTCACAGAGCCGTCTTTTTTGAAGGCGGGTTTCAGACGGGCCAGCGTTTCGGGGCTGGTGTCCGAGCGCGGCCCCTCGTCGGTGTCCACCACCGTATCGCCCTTGCGGCCCTTGACGGTCACGGGGACGATCTCATCCGCGAAGCGCCCGGCCTGCTGCGCGGCAATCGCCCGCTGGTGGCTACGGGTGGCGAAGGCGTCCTGTTCCTCGCGCCCGATGCCGTACTTGTCGGCCACGCGCTCGCCCGTCATTCCCATGCCCTCGTCGTTGATGCTGCACCACAACCCGTCCTGCATGTTGGCGTCCAGCATCTGCGCGTGGCCCAGGCGGTAGCCCTTCCTGGCCCCTGGCAGCAGATACGGGGCGTTGCTCATGCTTTCCATGCCGCCCGCGAGAACGGCGCTCTGATCGCCCGCGCGGATGCTCTGGGCGGCCAGAATCACGGCTTTCAGGCCACTGCCGCAGACCTTGTTGATGGTCAGCGCGCCAACTTCGTTGCTCAGGCCCGCCTTCAGAGCCGCGTGCCGGGCCGGGTTCTGCCCGCTTCCGGCCTGCACCACCTGACCCATAATGACTTCCTCGATCACGTCTGCTGGAAGACCCGAACGGCGCAGGGTTTCGGCCAGCGTAATGCTGCCCAGTTCCACGGCGCTCACGTCTGCCAGCGCCCCCAAAAACTTGCCCGTCGGCGTGCGAGACGCCGCCACGATCACTGTTTTGTTCATAGCTGGCAGGATAGCGCGGCCAGCCTAACGGGCGTTAGGTAGAAAATGTCAATGCCCGCTATCCTCTGCCGATGGGCCTGGACTTCATGGATCAATGAGCGGCGTGTTTCTGGGCCTGCTGGCGGCGCTGGCGTGGGGTTTTGCGGACTATCTGGCGCAACCGGCCTCGCGGCGGATGGGGGCCATGCGGGCGTCCTTCGCGGCGCAGGGCTTCGGCGTGGCGGCGCTGCTGGTCTTTCTGCTGGTGACGGGCACAAGCCTGTTTCCCACGGACGCGCCAGCGTGGGCCTGGGCACTGGGCGCGTCCACGCTGATGACGGCGGGCGGGCTGGCCTTTTACCAGTCGCTTGGGCTGGGGCAACTGGCCGTGGTGGCCCCGATCATGGGCAGCTATGGGGCCGTGACCACCGCGCTGGCGTGGCTGGCCGGCGAACGCCTGAGCCTGCTGACCGGCCTGGGTCTGCTGGGCGTGCTGGTGGCCGTGATTCTGGTCTCGCTACCGCAGAAGACGGAGGGATTCCAGTCCACCCCGGCGCGGATTCAGGGCGCGTGGTGGGCCATCGCCGCCGCCGTGACCCTGGGCGCATGTTTCTTTGTGATCGGCTACGGCCTCACGCCCCGTGTGGGCGGCGTTCAGGCGACGTGGATGCTGCGCCTGTGTACGCTGGCGCTGACCTTCATCACGCTGAGCGTGTGGCAGAAGCGCCGTTCTGGAGTACGCCCCGCCGATGGGCCGGGAGCGCTGAAATACGCCGGATGGTCTGGGTTGCTGTCCACAGGGGCCATCCTCGTGACTGCGCTGGGCCTGGGACGCGGCGAGGACAGCATCGTGACCGTGCTGGGCAGCATGTCCATCGTGCTGACCACGCTGCTGGCGCTGCTGCTGAACCGCGAACGGCTGGGCGGCGTGCAGTGGGCGGGGGTGGGTCTGGCCATCCTCAGCACCGTGCTGGTGGGTCTCAAGTAGAGGGCAACTCCCACCACAGCCGGGCCGCGAAACCGCCACACTCCTGAGCTTTCCGCGCCCGCAAGTCCTCCAATTCGTTCCTGTCCACGCCGTCCAGTTCCGCCAGCGCGTACACGACTTCCAGCACGTCCGCCAACTCCAGCACCTCGCCGGACTCCAGATACTCGGCCACCTCCTCCCCCAGTTTGGTGCGGAGGGCGGCGCAAAAGTCATCTGGGTTCAGGAGGTGGGATTTGCCGCCGAACAACTCTGGAATGCGGTCGCGCACGAGTTTGCCCATGAAGCGAGAATAACGGGCGGCAGGTCTGTTTCCATCTCACTGAAAGCGCCCGCCCCGGCGTGGTAATTTGCCCCCATGTTTGAGTCGCTGGGCAACAAGTTGCAGGACATCCTGGACCGCGTGGGCAAGGAGCGCCAGCTCACCGAGGCGCAGGTCAAAGCCGCCATGCGCGAGATTCGGATGGCGCTGCTGGAAGCCGACGTGAATTTTGGTGTGGCCAAAGAATTCGTGGCGAAGGTCTCCGAAAAGGCCGTGGGCCAGGAGGTCTCGGGCAGCCTCAACTCCGGGCAGACCGTGGTGAAGCTGGTCCACGATGAATTGATCGAAACGCTGGGCGGCAAATCCATCCAGCCCGAGCTGAAGACCGAGGGCAACGTGTGGTTCATGGTGGGTCTCCAGGGGGCGGGCAAGACCACCAGCACCGGCAAACTGGCCCTGCACTACAAGAACAAGGGCCGCCGCGTGCTGCTGGTGGCCGCCGACACCCAGCGCCCCGCAGCGCGTGATCAGCTCGAAGTGCTGGCCAATCAGGTGGGCGTGCCCGTGCTGAAGGTGGCCGACGGCGAAACCCCCGCCGAGACCCGCCGCCGCGTGGACGAACACCTCAAAACCGACTTCCGCGATCTGGTCATCGTGGACACGGCAGGCCGATTGCAGATCGACGAGACCCTGATGGACCAACTGGCAGACCTGCAAACCGCCATGCAGCCCAGCGAAACCCTGCTGGTGGTGGACGCCATGACCGGGCAGGAGGCGCTGAACGTGGCGCAGACCTTTGACGAACGGGTGCAGGTCTCGGGCCTGATCATCACCAAGATGGACGGCGACGCGCGCGGTGGGGCGGCCCTCTCGGCGCGTAGCGTGACCGGCAAGCCGATCTACTTCGCCGGGACCAGCGAAAAGATTTCGGGCCTGGACGCCTTTCACCCGGACCGCGTGGCCGGGCGCATCCTGGGCATGGGCGACGTGCTGGGGCTGATCGAACGCGCCGAGCTGGCCGACATCAAGGCGATGGAAGTCAAGAAGCCCGGCGACTTTGACCTCGAAGACCTGCTCACGCAGCTTCGCCAGATTCGCAAGATGGGACCGTTGGGCGACCTCCTGAAGCTGATTCCCGGCATGAGCCGCGCGCTGCCCGAGGGCTTCAACGTGGACGAGAAGCAGATCCAGCGCATTGACGCCATGATTTCCAGCATGACCCTCAAGGAACGGCGCAACCCCAAGGTGATCGACGGACGGCGGCGCAAGCGCATCGCGGCGGGCAGCGGCCACAGCGTGCAGGACATCAACAAGCTGCTCAAGATGCACGAGCAGATGAAGGGCATGATGAAGATGCTGGGGGGCATGAGCGGCAAGGGACCGGGGGGCAAGATGCCCAAAATGCCCAACCTGCCGCCGAGCGCGCGGCGTTAGCTCCAGCGGGTGGGCGGCTTGACATTGACACCCAGGGCCGCCCTCCGTATACTCATCCCCGCTGCAAAACCGCCCTGCGTGGGCGCAGCATCTGGATCGTTAGCTCAATCGGTAGAGCAGCTGACTTTTAATCAGCGGGTTCTCGGTTCAAGTCCGAGGCGATCCACCACACGGAAACGATGTCTAGCACATCGTTTCTTTCTTTTTATCTCGCGGTGAAACGAGCGGGTTTCCAGTCAAAATGTGTAATTTGAGTGAAATGGAAAAAGCCGAGGTGCTTCTCTCGACTTCGTGGTATGTAGCTTGCGCGACTCACCCAAACATTTCAGTTTGGGATTACGCCCTCTCGCTCCAGGACTCGGCGTAGCTCTTCCGAGACAGCGGTGATGTTGTCTTTAGGAAAACGAATCTGAGTCAAGCCAATGATGTTCCCAAACTCTTCACAACCGTTCTCTAAAAGAATAATTGCTTTTCTAAACCCTAACTGACCTTACGCGCTACGATTTGAAGACTCCATGAAATCATCAGGATTTCTTGCTTCGCACTGCGGCGACGCAAACTGGGGAGGTGACTCGCCGGATGATGGAACTGTACAGCGATTTCTTGATCTCCTCGTTCGGTCAAACGAGTGCCACCATGCTCGCCCAGTTGCTGCTGGGGGAAGTCAGTCACGATCAGGTCACTCGTTTTTTGCGTCAGGAAGAGGCTTTTTCCCGTACGCTCTGGAAACTGGCAAAGCCGTTGGTCAGGCAGATCGAGCAGGAGGACGGAACGCTGAGTGTCGATGACTGTGTGA
>NZ_JNIV01000169.1 GCF_000701405.1 Deinococcus marmoris DSM 12784 | reverse complement strand
CCGCATGGGGAATTACGGTGAAGGCATGAGACTTTCAACGCAGACCCCATCCACCCCTCGCCTCCGCACCACACGCACCGCCCAGGCCCAGCCCGCCGGAGCTACAGACGAACCCACCGGCACCATCGTCTGTGTCCTGAGTGAAGTGATGGGCCGGCACCGCGTGAGCCAGACCGCTTTGGCCCAGGCCACTGGCCTCCGGCCCGCCACCATCCACGCCCTGTACCACGACCGCACCAGCTCGGTGACCTGGGACGTGCTCGCGCGCCTGCTGATGGGCCTGCACGCCCTGACCCACGAGCCTTACGAGATGGGCGACCTCTTCAGGTTGCGATGAACTGCTTGGAGCGCGGTGCGGTGGACAGGGTGGGGACACGGCAGGGCGGCGGAAGTGTGTCATGGCTGGACGACGGGAGCGTGTATCCCCGCAGTGAATGGCACGCTGACCGGCAGCGCGTCGGTGATCGGCACGCTTCCTGTGGATCCATCATTCTTCGGCACACTTATACGTATCCCTCTACGCAACAGCGCACTGACTGGTGGCTCGCGCCCAGCTCTGGCCTCCATCGTCGGCACACTTCCTGGCCTCTCCCTGTGGGCTGGCACGTTGATGTCCTGAGGGGAGCGCCGTGAGCCTGGGACCAGGCACGGTCATGCGGGCGGCGCTGCGGGCAGTCCAGCAGGCGGGGGAGCTGCTCGAAAGCCAGGAGGTGGCGCGGCAGGTCTTCGGGTACCCCACCATCGCGGACGTGCCCTCCAGTCGGGCAGCCGGCGTGCGCCGGGCACTGCGCGCCCTGATCCGGCGGGGGGAGATCGAAGAGCTGGGCCGGGATTGGGAGGGGGGACGGCGCAAGTGGGGCACGCACGCGGAAGCGGAGAAGGCGCGGGCACGCAGCGCACAGGTATGTGCGTTCATCGCCCGACGTGAGGCGAAGCAATCGGCAAAACAAGCCCCGAAACTTGAGGTGCGCTGAAAAAGACAGCAAGCGAAAAGGCTCGGGAATTCCCGAGCCTTTTTAAGTGTGCCTGCGCAGGTGAGGTTTAAGCGGCCCGTTCTCCTGTAGCCTCCAACGTCTCGGCGATCATTATGAGGCGGTCCGCCGCCCGCAGGACCCGGTCAGCGGCCAGCACGTCCACCGGCTGTCCATCGACTTCGGCCACGCAGCCTTGAGGGGTGCGGGTGATGGTCACCGTATGTGTGGCGATGCTGGTCACGACGCCGCACTCGCGGTAAGTGGTGTGAGCGTGCCAGGTGCGGGATAGGGCGCAGCGCTTGGTATCGTGCATGTTGATTCCTTCTTTGACTGGGGGAGTCAGTGGGGCGGGTGTTTCTTCGCGGGAAACCCGCTCCGACTGCTGCGCTCATTATATACGCTTTCCCGTCTAAAACCAAGCGGGAAGAGGTATAAAAATAGGCTTTGAGGGTGTATTCTCGGACCATGGGACAGATCCGAAACATCTTGCCGGAAGTGATGGGGCGGCACCGGATCAAGCAGACCGCGCTGGCCGAAGCGGCAGGGCTGAGATACGCCACCGTGAACGCGCTGTACAACGGCAAGACCGAGCGGGTGGATTTCTCCACCCTGGCCGCCGTTCTCGACGGCTTAAGTGTGCTGACCGGCGAGCGCTACACCGTGGCCGATCTGCTGGAGTACACGCCCGCCGACGAGGCAGAGACGGCAGAGGTGCTGGCAGACCATCCGAGCGTGCTGGAGCGCATCGCGCGGTTGGAGCAAGGCGCGGTACGGCTGATCCCCATTGAAGAGGTGGCCGCCAAGGACGGGCTGAAGCGGTGAGCCAGATTTGGAGCCTGCCCGTGGCCTCCTCACAGGCATGACGCCCAAAAAGAGCAAACCGGGTCCAGCCGTGACGCCCAGCGCGGACGATCCACCCGAGGCCGCCCCCACCCTTCAGGTCAGCCTGACCCAGGAGGCCGAGCAGGATCTGGCGCAGATCAGCGACGCGGCCACCCAGGACGCCATTCTGCACCGGGCGCTGAAGTTACGTCGTGATCCGCTGCACCTGGGTCAGCCCTTGACCGGTCCCCTGAAACACTTCCGCAGTCTGCGGGCGGCGGGGCAGCGCTCCCGCATCATCTATCATGTGGCGCTGACCGCCGAGACGCGGGCCGTGGTGGTGGTGGTCATCGGCATCCGCAAGGACGGCGATCAGCGGGACGCCGACGGCGGGGGCAGCAAGAGACTGACATAAGGGAGAGCATGGGAACGACGCTCCCCTTTCCTAACTGAATTCTGGGTTTTGCCTTAGCGCTTCCGGCAAACATAGGCCGCGAAGATCCCGGACGCACTGAACTCTGAGGCCTCGATGTTAAACCCGGTGCGGTCCAGCATCACTTCGAGCAGCCAGGTGTATGTGCTGAATTCGCTGCGCACATGCGTTTCCAGTTCGTGCTTTGGAAAGCCCTGTGCCGCGCTGAGCGGCGCAGCCTGGAGCCAAGTCTGAATACCCGCCTCGGTATCGGCTGGCGTGAAGCCATACACCAGATCCCGCAGCAGCAGCACCCCGCCGGGCTTCAAGACCTCCCCCATGCGGCGCAGTGCCTGCACCTGCCAGACTTCTGGAAGGTGATGCAGGGCGTTGCGCGAATACACAAAGTCCGCCGGCGGGGCGCGGTGCTGGTAGGTCAGAAAACCCGCCTCGGCGCACTTGATGTTCGTGACGCCTTGCTCGGCGGCTTTGCGGCGAAGTGCGGTCAACATCAGGGGCGACACGTCCACCGCAATGACCTGATGGCAGACCAGAGCCGCTTGCAACGCGAGGGCACCCGTGCCCGCCCCAAAGTCGATCAGGACATGCCTGTGGGACAGCCCGCGCTGCTGAAGGAGTTGCACGTCGGGTACGGGATCCACCTGCGCTTTGGCGTCGTAAGCGTCGACGTCTGCCGCCGTGAGGTGTTCCAGTCCCGCATGGGCGTGCTCGTCAAACATCCAGGACATGCGCTTCATTCCGCCACAGATCCGGGTCAAGGCGCATCGGCCAAATGAGCAAGGGGGGTTTCTGCCGCCAGAACTTCATCCCGCACGTCATGCCTGCTGCCGACTCATACCCGCTCCCTTTCCCGCACAATGCCTGCCATGAGTGACCTGCACTTCCTGGGACTCGGCGGCACCGACGAGGTGGGGGCCAGCAGCTACCTGTATCGCCTGGCCGAGGGCAACCTGCTCATCGACGCCGGGGCACGCCCAGGGTCTATCGGGGACGCTGCGTTGCCTCAGCTCGGTCTGCTGGCCGAGCACCCGCCCGCCGCGATGATCCTGACCCACGCCCACCTCGATCACGTCGGCGCGCTGCCTGTGGTCATCCGGCGCTTCCCGAAGCTGTCCATCTACTGCACTGAGGCCACCGCCCGCATCGCCACGCTGGTCCTGGGTGACACCCTCAAGGTCACCACCATGCAGGGCCAGCCGTTGTTCAGCGCAGGCGAGATGAAGCGCACGTTGGAGCGGCTGCGGCCTGTCCCGTACTTCATGCGGGTCAGCGATCACGGCTTCGCGTTCACTCTCTTTCCCAGCGGCCACCTGCTTGGGGCCGCCAGCGTGCTGATGGAGAGCGGTGGCCGGGCCGTGTTCCACACCGGGGACGTGAGCAACATCTCGACGCCGGTGGTGGACGCCGCCTGGCTGCCTGCTGCCGTCACGCCCGTGGACGCCGTGGTCTCCGAGAGTACCTACGGCGACACGCTGCTGCCCAGCCGCAAGGAACAGGTCAGGGCCTTCGTGACCGCCATCGGGGAGACCCTACGCGGGGGTGGGCGGGTGCTGATCCCGTCGTTCGCGCTGGGCCGGGCGCAGGAGATCACCCAGATCCTTCAGACCTCGATGGCCAGTGGGCTGCTGCCTGCCGTGCCGATCCACCTCGATGGCCTGACACGGGGCATCACGGAAGCGTACGAGGATATGCTGCCCCTGCTGCCAGAGGCTTTGCAGAACCGCACCAAGGTCAGCAAGCAGCGCCCGTTCCTGACCGGCACCGTGAACCTGGTCAAGGACAAGCGCGAGCGGGACGGCATCCTGGCCTCGGAGCGCCCCGCCGTGGTGATCGCCTCGTCGGGCATGCTGCACGCGGGGGCCAGTCCCCAGTACGCGAGGGCGTGGCTGCCACACGCCGAGAACGCGCTGTTCGTAGTGGGTTACCAGGATGCCGAGAGTCCGGGACGCAGACTCCTAGAACTCCAGCAGGGCGGCGAGGTCATGCTGCCTGCGCAGAACGGTGGCAAGGGCGGGGGCGGCTTCGAGCCAGTGGCAGCCTACTCACGGGTGGAGCGCTTCTATCTCTCGGCCCACGCGGACCGGGGCGGGTTGCTGGGGATGATCGCGCGGTACGCGCCGGGTAAGGTGATCCTGACCCATGGCGAGCTGCGGGCACGCAGCAACATGGCGGGCTACCTGAACAGCAAGCACGACGTGGGGTTGCCGGAGGCGGGCGAGCTGGTCTCACTCAAAGACAGTGGGAAGCGCCGGGGATCGTTCATGAACACCGCGCCCAAGAAACTCGAGGCGATGAAGGAACGCCACGCCCGGACCACGGTGAGCGTGCGCTATGACCCCGAGACGCACGAGGTCCGCATCGCGCTGCCGGATAACCTGGACGGCGCGCTCTTCGGGGAGGGCGACTACACCCTGGAAGTCCTGAGGGGGAAGACCAGCCGGGTCAAGCTGCGCGAGCATGACGCGGAGGCCATCGAGGGGCAGCGACAAGCTGACGCGGAGGACACCTCTGCCGAAGAGGTCCTGGCTTAGCCGGGTTCGTTGTCCCCCAGCTCCGCCGGGCGGACGTGCGGCAGCGTGAACGAGAACGTGGTGCTTTCCCCCAACACACTATCCGCCCAGATGCGGCCCCCGTGGCGCAGGATGATCCGGCGCACCGTCGCCAGCCCGATCCCGGTGCCCTCAAACTCGCTGTGACGGTGCAGGCGCTGAAAGGGACCGAACAGCCTGTCCGCGTACGCCGGATCAAAGCCCACCCCGTTGTCACGCACCCACACCGTCGACGCCTCCTCGCCCGCCTGCGTGCCGATCTCGATGACCGCCTGCTCACGCGTGCGCGTGAACTTCACGGCGTTGCTCAGCAGGTTGGTCAACACCTGCTGCAAGGTGGCTGCGTCCCCCATCACCTGCGGCAGTGACTCCACCCGCCACTCGATCTGGCGATCCTGGACTTCGTCCTCGACGCCTTTGCGGGCGTGGTCCACCAGCACGCCCAGGTT
>NZ_JNIV01000168.1 GCF_000701405.1 Deinococcus marmoris DSM 12784 | reverse complement strand
TCCGCTTCCTGGTGCTATCTCGCCAACATTCGCCTGATGCTCCGTCGCCTCGACCCATCCGTCGAACCTTTATAAACACGCTCTTAGCCGAATCAGGAGTGCAGAGATGTAACGGAAGAAGAAGGCGGGTAAATCAAGGCCCATATACCGTCTAATAAAAGATAGGCTCGAATTCCAGACGGCGGAGCGGTGCCCTGCCTGCCACCCCTGCTGCATAGGGATCACTTCAAGATCCGCGCGCCCTCCTGCGCTCAGGAAAAGTTGGGACTTTCGACCTCACGCGCCAACCTATTTCCCCGTCTTCACATTCTGGGTCGCCTTTTGCCCGCAGTTTGAACACCCTAACCCCATGTCGCTTCGCCTGGACACTGCATGCCCAGCAGACGCCACATGCCTGAAGTGAGGTGTACGGTGAGGCTGCGCTTTGGCGTTGTGGGCAAAGGAGACAGCATGAATCTTCTGTGGATCCTCGCTACCTTCCTGGCGGGTCTGAACGCGGGCCTTCTGTTTTCAGGGCTGCTGGAGGGTGTTTACCTGCGGCGCGTGGGTCTGAGCGCCTATTTGCAGATGCATCAACCGCGCGACGCGCTCTTTCGGCGGGTGATGCCTCCGATCTTGCTCACACTGATGGCATGCTGTCTGGGACTAACCGCCCTGACCTTTGGGACTGGGCGTGCGTGGTGGGCCGCGATGGCCTTTGTTCTGATGCTGGCCGACGTGCTGATCACCGTGCGATTGATGGTGCCCCTCAACGTTCAACTCGGCGGCTATGACGCCCTGAATGCGCCGCCCGAAGGTGAGGAGGCCCGGCAACGTTGGTTCGCCCTGCACCCGCTGCGGACGGGATTGGGTGATCTGGCCTTCGTATCGCTGGTCCTCTTCTCACTCTGAGGCTCAGACTGGGCGCTGACCCCGCATCTCGTACATTTCCGATAACGCCACTCCGTTTTTGGGCGGGCGTTTACAGGATTGATGTGCTATGGAAACTTGGCAGTCAACGGCGGCGCGCTGTCCCATTTGAACCCTCTCGTTTCCAGGGCTGAAAAATGTCGTGTCTGTGGAGACCGAACACTGTCCCGTTGAAAGGATCCTTTCATTGAGACACAGACAGCCCAGGAGACGGCGTTTCCAGTGAAGGGCGAGCTGAGAGGCCAGGGAAGGGAAGTTGGGCTTCTCCTTCCCCTTAGCGGAGTAGCGCGCACAGATCTTGAGGTGACCCCTGCATAGCGATACCTTTGCGGGAAACAGAGCAGCGTCAGCGCGGCACAGCAGACACCTTCACAGCGATACCTTTGCGGGATTTTATCTGTCAACAGGGGATTTCTCCGTGTGACACAGTCGCTAGCGCTTTCACAGCACTAGCGATACCTTTGCGGGATATAGGAGAGAGATAGCGACACCTTTGCGGGATTGCCCAAAGTGGCCACTAGCGATACCTTTGCGGGAAAGAGAGGCTTTTCCTGTCCAGGACAATCTTTTGCTAATTTCAGGTCCAAATGGACCCCTGGAGGGGCACTAGCGACACCTTTGCGGGGAAGGGGGTCTAAACTAGCGACACCTTTGCGGGAAAAGGGGCCAAACTAGCGATACCTTTGCGGGAAAAGCGCCAGGAAGTGTGTGCTGCACACGAGGACCGACTCTCCTTGTTGTTGTTTTTTTTATATCTTTACAGTAGTTAAAAAACAACAACACCAGAACGGGAGCCGCAGTGGTCAAAAAACCCAAAACGCCGAACCTGCATGACGAACTGAACTTTGCCCGCTTCGGGGTCATCAGCATGCATTCGCGCGTCGATCAGGGGGTCACCACCTGGAACACCGAGTTCACGGTGAATGCCCGCACCTTCCGCATTGAGGCGATCACCCCACAGGGCCGCCCACACGGCATCGACACCGACACGCTGGTGTCCCTTGAAACGCTGTTCGTCGCCCACGGCTGCCCCGAGGACAACTGGGTTCACACCACCGCCTACGAGGTCCGCGAGCTGATGGGCCTGGCCAACAACGGCGAGAACTACCACCGGCTGCGCCAGAGCATCCGGCGGCTGTATTTCACCAGCGTGATCGTAGGGCGCAAATCCTCGCTGACCGGAACCCAGAAGGTGAGATGGGACAATGTGGGCGTGCGCTTTTTCGAGGGCCTGCGCTACCGCGACAGCGAGGACGACGGCGAACTCAGCGCTCTTGAAAGTGAGGCGACATTGAGCATCCGCCTGGGTGAACAACTGGCCGACAGCATCCGGGCCGGCATTTCACAGGTCCTGGACGGTCAGCTCCTGCACCGCCTGGAACAGCCGCCTGCCCGGGCGCTGTACCGCACCTTGCAGGCGCACCGGCGGCAGGACGACGGCCAGATGCTCAAAGAGCTTCAGGTGCCGCTGACCGAGTGGCGGCAGGCCACGGGACTCACCACGGACCGCAGTGACCTGGTGCGCCGGGCGCTAGCCTCGGCCCACGAGGAACTGCTAGCCAACCACTATCTGGAACGCGCCGTGATCGAGGGGCGAGGCAAAGCGGCAGTGGCCCAGTACACCTTTGCGGAGACGCACGCGGCAGACCCGGCCCTGGTGCGGCTGCTGCGTCAGGCCGGGGTCACGGTGGCCCGCGCCACCGCGCTGGCGGGCCAGCATCCCGAGCGGGTGGAAGAGGCGCTGCGCTTTCTGGAACTGCGGCAGCGCGCCGCTCAGGGCGGCGTGCGCAATCCGGGGGGGCTGGTGGCCGACTTTCTGGAGCATCCGGCCAAGTACGATCTGCCTGCTGACTTCGTGACGCCCGAGCGGCAGCGCCAGGAGCGCGCCAGTCAGGTCAAGGAGCAGAAGCTGAGTGCCGAGCGGGAGGCGCAGACCCGGAGCGAGGCGCAGCTCAATCAACTTGGTGAAGCCCCCCCAGCAGAGCAGTGGACGGCCCAGCGCGCCACCTTGCAGATGCTGCTCAAAAAGCACCTCAATGCCGCGCAGTGGAGCCAGCTCGAACACCTGGCCCAGCGCGGGGAGATCGGAGCGGTGGCCCTGACCCGTGAATTGCTGGAGGCCACCGCCCGCTCCGCAGTGAAAGAGCAAATTGATCAGCTCAAACGCAGACTCAACCCCCTACTGCCAGTGGACTGATGGGGGTTAAATCCATCAGAGCCAGGGAGTTTCTCCCTGAAATGCACAACTCCAGGGTGCGGCTTTCGTCACGTCCTGCCGGACAAGTTGCGCAGGCTGTTTTTCGCGCTCTCCTGGGAGCCAGTGGGTGGCTGAGTTTTTACAGTGGCATCGTGGGCGGCCAGCTCCGGTCATGGGTGGGGGAGACTGCGAGCATCCCACCTGTGGAATACTCCGCTCTGAATTCATGAGAGACGAGGCCACAATCGCCACCGATGCGAGCGCCGTCGGAACAGCCGCAGCCTACGGGGGCGTTATGCGAGATCATGCTGGGTACACCAGGGAAGTCAGCGGTCAGATCCCCCGGACCGCGTTGCAAGAGGTCACGGCGGCGCTGGCCGCCCTGCAACAGCTTGACCTTCCGTTCGGGGTCCGTGCTGTGCTTCATGTTGACGCTCAGGATGAGGAATTGCGGGCCGTTCTCTGCGTGACCCATCCAAACGTGACTGTTGTGAGGATTCCACGCAACAGCAGCCCCCTCCACCAACGCGCACACGAACTGGCGACGCAGGCATTGCGTGACCTGCCGCCCCGCACCCGGATTCCATTGCAGGACGGCCCCAGAATTGCGGCGTACGCCGTCAAGGGTGTGGACACGCCGGCACCTGCTTACGCCGTTTCGTTCTGGATGAACGGCGAGATTCAGGTGGTTTCGGGAACGGTTGAACCGCAAGAAACCAGGGCGCTGACCAGCCACCTGCTCAAAGCCAAGGCTCAGGAAGGCGTGCCTGCCGGATTCAAGGTGATCGAAGCGGGGTACGCCGTCTTGCGCAACAACCAGGCGAGCTGGGGCGTCACGGGCAGGGAACTGGCGCAGCTCAGAAGCGCCGCTGCCGCAGGTCTTTCAAACTTTTGAGTTTTGCCGCGCGGTCTAAACTGGCCCATGTCTTCTCTGCCTGCGCGACGCCGTTCACACGTGCGGTTCAGCGTCCCTGAACCGATGCCGCAGGGGCTGGCGCGGCCCCGGCTCCAGGAGCAACTCGCTGATCTGACCATCAAAGTCGCCGCCTTGCTTGCCCCTTCCGGTTACGGCAAAACCGTGTTGCTGGCCCAATGGGCACGTCAGCAAAATGGGGAAGTGATCTGGCTCAAGCTGCATCAGGAAGACCGGGACGCTCACTTTTTCCTTCAATCTCTTGTCGACGCTTTCCAGCACTTCGGCCTGAATTTGTCGTACTGGAAATCTGGAGCAATCCTCGAAACCAGTCCCTCGCGTGCCCTCCTTGCCCTGCTGCATGACGTAAACAACCATACGGTTGACCTAACGCTGATTGTTGACGGCGGCGAACACCTGAGTGATGACTCTGCCAATCTTCTCAACGCCTTCCTTGATGGATTGGGCGAGGGTCACCGCGTCTTCGTCGCCCAGCACGAGGCTTCGAGCTTTCAGATTGCTCCCTTCCTTGCGTCGGGCATTGGCACCGAGATCAACGCGAGCCAACTCCGCTTCACTGAACATGAGGTAGACGTTCTGGCCCAAACGTTTGAGGCAGACTCACTTCCCTCTGGCGGCCTCCACGGCTGGCCCGCAGGAGTCATGCTGGGATTTCACGCTCAAAATAACCAACTTCAGGCCGGCACGGAACACCTGTTGCTCACGCTGGTGCGCCGGCTTCCTGAAGACATCCAGCAGGCCCTTCCTGCCCTGAGTGTCATGGAGATCTGGACACCCATGACGCCCAGTGTCCTGCATCTGAAGCTTCCTGGTGACTGGCTCGATCAAGTGCGGCGGGTGGGCCTGCCCGTGCTGCAACAGGGCAAAGCCTTCATTCCACACGACGCGCTGCGGGAATACTTACAAGGCACCTTGCAAGGGGACGAGGCCCAGTTCAAAACGGTTCAGGGATACGCCGCCCAGCAGGCAGATAGAGAGGGGAGACCTTACGCGGCAACCCTTCATTTTTTAGCGGCTGGTCAGATCGAGAGCGCCCTGAACATGATCCAGAATCTGGTTCCGGGCTGGTACCGAACGGCCAACTGGAAAATCGCCATTGACCTGCTTTCAAAAGTGCCTGACGGGTTTCTCACGTCAGAACTGCGTTCCCTCCTGGCTCTGTCGCTGGGAGAGACTGGTGAGGGAGAGCGTGCGGAAACGATCGCAAGACGTCAGATTGACCTGTCTCCCACGGCCACGGCGTATTACGCGCTTTCATTTCGCAACTACCGAACGAACGATTTCGATGAAATGCAAAGAAGCATTGACGGTGGGCTTGAAACTATTCGTGTCATGCCCAGTCCAACGAATCAGCGTGACACCATTCAACTCCTCCGAAGTCAGGCCGTTCTTTACATCTCGACCGGTAAGCCAGAAGAAGCTCTTGAATTCAGTACCGGACAACTCGATTTCAATAGCGTCCTGAACAGCATTTTTGACATTTGAGCATTTGGTTGTCATCTGGGACGGCGAAAGGCGGCTTC
>NZ_JNIV01000167.1 GCF_000701405.1 Deinococcus marmoris DSM 12784 | reverse complement strand
GCCCCCAGTGCCAGGCCGCCGGGGAAAACCCAGGCAAACTCCGGGCCGGAATTTGGCCTTGCGGTGTCAGAAGCACCGAGATGCGGTGCTTCTGTTTCTCGAACGGGACGACGTTCCCTTCGACAACAACCAGGCGGAACGGGATATTCGGATGTTCTGTATCAAGCGCAAAGTGTCAGGTGGGTTTCGGTCTCTGACTGGTGGAGCGGCGTTCTGCCGGATTCGCAGCTATATCTCCACACTTCGCAAGCAGGGCATACATGTCTGGCAGGGCCTCGTGAGTGTATTTCGCGGTGACATCCTCATGCCCGACTTCTCGCGCTGAGTAGTTACGATCAGACAACGCAAGGGTTCACGAACTGCCGCCTCCTCAGGGCAGGCGCTGGGCCAACTGGTCATACACGAAATTGGCAGCCTCGGCCCGGTGTTGATAGACGTCCCAGAGGGTAAATTCCTGACCCACACTGACCCTGTCGCCTTCGGGCAGGGTCAGGTCCAGGCGCGCGGTCAGCTTGAGCCACGGCAACAGTGCAGAGGGGGTATTCAGCACCGGGGTCACGCGGATGGCCCCGGCGTTGGTGGCATCGGTGCTGATGGTGGCCCCTGGATACCGCCGCTTGAGCGCGTTTCCCGAGTCCCGCCGCATGGCGTCCAGCACGCTGGTCTGATCGCTACCGCCCAGCAGGTTGGGACCCGCCATCTGCGGGTCCAGGATCACGTAGGTGGCCGTGGCCAGCCGGGCACCCGTCCAGGCGGCGGGCAGCGCAGTGGCGGGCGTCTGGGCCTGGGCAATCTGGGCCTGGGCGGACATCTGGGCAGGCAGCAGCAGTGCGGTCAGGACTACGGCGGGCACGAGGCGGGTCAGGGGCTTCATCTGCACAGTCCAGCACACCCTGTCTGATGGGCCGTGAAGTGGGAATGAGGCAGATGCTGCCAGGCGGACGCCTCCCACAAAGACCCCCGAACCCAGGCGCTACAGTGGCCTGCATGCAGGACCTTCTGACCACCATGCGCCGCCTGCGCGCCCCGGACGGGTGTCCCTGGGACGCCGAGCAGACCCACGCCTCGCTGCGCCCGTACCTGCTGGAAGAGGCGGCGGAAGCTGTGGACGCCATCGACAGCGGCAGCCCGGCGGAACTGGCCGGGGAACTGGGCGACGTGCTGCTTCAGGTGGCCTTTCACAGCGTGATCGCCGAGGAAGAGGGCACTTTCTCTTATGTGGACGTAGAGGAGGCCATCGTGCAGAAGCTGGTGCGGCGGCATCCGCATGTGTTTGGGAGCGCAGTGGTCAGTGGCAGCGCCGAGGTGGTGAGCAACTGGCAGGCGATCAAGGCGGCGGAACAGGGCGGCAGACCCCGCCGCGCGCTGGACCGGGTGCCCTCGGCATTAGGCGCACTGGCCCGCGAGGCGGCGACGCAGAAGCTGGCGGGCTTTTCGGGTGGGCGGCAGGCGGTGGCCGGGGTTCTGGAGGCCGCCGCCGATTCGCCGAAGGGTGTTGCAGACGTGCTGGCCGCCGTGGTGGCCTGGGCAAGCGCACAGGGCGTGGACGCGGAACTGGCGCTGCGGGACCACACCACCCAGACGCTCGAGGGCCTGCCGGACGAGAGCGGCGCTTCGTGAGCGGTCCGCCCCGGCCCGATTCACCTCTGACCGATCCGCACTTGACCGATCCGCTGGACGTTTCGCTGCTCGGAGACCATCCCCCACAACTGGAGCCAGACCCCTGGCAAGGCTGGCTGGCCGCGCGCCGCCGTCAGACGCTGCACCTGCCCGACTACCGCCCCGCCGCCGTGCTGGTGGCCCTGACGCGCGAGGCAGACCCGCGCGTGCTGCTGACTGTGCGGTCCTCGGAACTTCCCACCCACCAGGGCCAGATCGCCTTTCCGGGCGGCAGTCTGGAGGCCGGGGAAAGCGTGATCGCCGGGGCTGTGCGTGAGGCGTGGGAGGAGGTGGGCCTGGACCCCGCCGCCGTCACCGTGCTGGGTGAGATGGACGACGTGTATACCCCGGCGGGCTTTCATGTCACCCCGGTGCTGGCGCGCGTTCCGGCCCAGCCCAGGCTGAAGCTGTCGGGCGAGGTGGCCCAACTGTTGCTGCCCAGCCTGTCGGAACTGCGCGCCCTGACGCCCACCCGCGAACACCGCCAGATGCCGGACGGGCAGCCGGTCATCCTGTACCGCTACCCCTGGCAGGGCCACGATATCTGGGGCATGACCGCGCGGGTGCTGCACGATCTGCTGACCGACGGCCCGCTGTAGGCGACGCCCAGCAAAGACCCTGCCTCTGCGTACCTGCCTGATCCTCCCGGCATAGAAAAACCCCCGCCAACGAGGCGGGGGATCACAACCACAGGGCTGAATTTAGCGGGTGGGGTTGATGGTGATCTGACCGTTGGTGGTCACGTTGTAGGTGCTGAGGAAGGTGCGGTAGCCGGGGGCAATCAGCACGATCTCGTGGCTGCCCCGGTCCACCTGCACGTTCAGGGTGCCATTGCTGATGGTTCCGGCTTCCTGTCCGTCCACGAACACGCGGGCGTTGTTCACGCTGCTGCGGATCGAGATGGTCAGTTTGGTGGGGGCGGGGGGCGTGACCACCACGGCGGCGAACTCGGCGTTCACGTTGGTGGTGGTTCCGGCGCGGATGGCGACCGTGGTGGAGATGTCGCGGTAACCGGGGGCCTGGATGCGGACGGGGTAGCTGCCGGGGCGCAGGTTGTTGTAGGTCACGTTCGCGCCGCCCAACCGCTGGCCGTTGAGGGTCACGGTGGCATTGTCCACGTTGGTGCCCACGAACAGGCTGCCGGTGCTGATCGGCGTAACGCCAGCAACCGTATAGAAGGCCGTATCGGAGACCCAGGAGTTCTGGGGAATGGGCGTGACCACGATGCTCAGGGCCTGGGCCAGTCCGGCCTGGCTCTTGGCGTTCACGGTGGCGAACTGGTCCTGTGTGGTCTTGAAGGAGCTGATCTGGTCCAGCTTCAGCGGGGTCAGGCTGGCCAGCGCCAGCACCTTGTTCTGTCCGATAGGACCGGCAATGGTGAACTTGAAGTTGTCGCCGGGCGCGGGGAAGCTCTTGGTGGTGCCGGACTTGACGAGGTTGCTGTCGCCGCCACTCAGGCGGTTGGGCAGGATCTGGTCCACGCTGCCGTCGGGGTTGACGTTGAACAGGTAGACGTAGGCGTCACGGTTGACGGTGGCGCTGATCACGGCGTTGTCGTCGACCTTGTAGGCCGGGTTCTGCGCGCCGGTGGAATCCTTGTCGACACGCACGCTGACGCTCAGGTCAGGGGTGGTGGGGTTCACGATGATGCTCTGGGCACTGATCTTGGGGGCGGCGGCGGCGGTAGACAGCAGCAGGGCTGCGGGGATCATCAAGAGTTTCTTCACGGGTGGTACCTCCGAGATGCAGGTTAAGCCGGGCAACATGACGGGCCATGAGTGGGGCCGGGGGCAACGTTAATAGTGCTTCAGCTTACCGTCAGCAGCGTGATGGGTGGCTGACGCACGTGTCAGTGGGCGGTTCCGACACTGACACTGCCGCCCTTCAATCCCATCTGACCGAAGTTTCATTAAGATCGGCGCTCCGAGGCTCACGCGTCTCTGCCGCAGACAGATCAGGCACCCTATCCACTCGCTTCCAGACTGTCTCCGGGCCAGTTCCACACCCCCCACCACGTCTTTTGCCACGCCTAACCCTGCTAGCCTCCCGACATGAGCGCGCCGTCTCCTGCCCAGAACACCCCACGGCCCCAGGGAGCCGGACGGGCGGCGCAACTGGCGCTGTGGACGGTGGCGGTGGCGCTGGTGGTGCTGGGCCTGAAATTCGTGGCCTACCTGATGACCGGCAGCGTGGCGCTGTACTCGGACGCGCTGGAAAGCGTGGTGAACGTGGCGGCGGCGCTGGCAGCCTTCGTGGCGCTGCGCGTGGCGGCCCTGCCCGCCGATCAGAACCATCCCTACGGACACACCAAGGCCGAGTATTTCAGCGCGGTGGCCGAGGGCGTGCTGATCGTGCTGGCGGCCCTGAGCATCGGGCGCGAGGCCGTAGGCGGGCTGATGAATCCGCGCGAACTGGACGCCCCCTACGCGGGCTTGCTGGTCAATGCGGGGGCAGGGGTGATCAACATGCTGTGGGCCGGGCTGCTGCTGCGGGCGGGGGCCGAGTTACGCTCCCCGGCGCTGCTGGCCGACGGGCGACACCTGAAGACCGATGTGCTGACCAGTGTGGGCGTGCTGCTGGGCGTACTGGCCGCCAAACTGACCGGCCTGACCTGGCTGGACCCGGTGATGGCGCTGCTGGTGGCGGTCAACATCCTCTGGAGTGGTTTCGGTCTGATGCGCGAGAGCGTGGGCGGCTTGATGGACGCTGCCGTGGACCCGCAGACCGAGAAAGGTATCCGCCGGATCATGAGCGAACACGGCGACGGCGCGCTGGAAATGCACGACCTGCGGACCCGCCACGCCGGACGTCTGGCCTTTATCGAGTTTCATATGGTGGTCCCCGGCGAGATGTCCGTGCAGCAGGCCCACACCATCTGTGACCGCCTGGAAGACGCCATCCGCGCCGAGATTCCGGGCAGCAGCATCACCATCCACGTGGAGCCGCAGGACAAGGCCAAGCACCACGGCGTGCTGGTGCTGTAGCGCGGGCATTCCCACCTCGACCCTCCCTTCGGGCGCTGACGTTACAGCCAGCGGGCCAGGACCGGGAACTAACGGCAAGTTTGCCCAAGCGTAATCCAGTAGACTTTTAATATGCTTGTACGCGACTGGATGACCCGTGACCCCGTGACCGTGACCCCCAGCACGCCCGTTATGGAAGCGCTGAAGACCCTCAAGGACGGCAATTTCCGCCGCCTGCCCGTCATGGATAAGGGCAAGCTGATCGGGATCACCACCCGCAAGGACCTGAAAGACGCCATGCCCAGCAAGGCCACCACTTTGAGCGTGTGGGAGCTGAATTACCTGCTGAGCAAGCTGACGGTGGCCGAGATGATGGCCCGCCCGGTGATCACGGCAGCCGAGGGCGAGTACATGGAAGACGCTGCGCTGCGGATGCAGGAGCACCATGTGGGCGGCCTGCCCGTGCTGGACGACAGCGGCAAGCTCAGCGGCATCATCACCACGATGGATGTGCTGCGCGCCTTCACCGAGATCCTGGGAATGCGCGAGGGCGGCGCACGGATCACGCTGGAGATGCCCGACACCCCCGGCAGTCTGGAAAAGGCCACGCGCGCCATTGCGCCCAGCAACATCATCAGCGTGGCCACCTATGACGGGCGTGACGGTCACCGCCGTTTCGTGATGCGAGTCAGCGGCGAGGGGACGGAAGACGTCAGGCAGCGCGTGAGGGATTCGGGCATTACCGTTCTGGAGTAAACCAGAGAATCTAGAGCATTTGTCCGAATAGACGCAGCAGAAAAAAGGACGTAACTACTCAGCAGGGGGACTTGCGAAGCGGGCGAGTGTAGAGTAGGCGCATTCAAAACGACTGCGCCAACTGCAAACGACTGGGAGCTGAACTGGCACAGCTTCAACTCGCGTTTGCTGCCTTGCTCGCCCGTGTTCAAGATCTGGAAGCCCAGCTCGCGCAAACCAGCAAAACCTCTAGCCAGCCTCCCAGCCAGGACAAACCGTGGCTTCCCAAGAGTGAGCGCCAGAAGAGCGG
>NZ_JNIV01000166.1 GCF_000701405.1 Deinococcus marmoris DSM 12784 | reverse complement strand
TTTCTCTTGCCTAATGTCAATTAGAGAAGAAAGCACTTGCCAGATTTGCCGAAGTACACGTCTCACAAGCTCTAACCCAACTTCTATAGTAAAGCTACCTATGAATCCTACACTGCTCAGTGTGCTGCTTGCGCTTTTTGTCGTCTCTGCTTGTGACCGCACCCCCGCACTCCAAGACATAGTGCCAAGCCCAATGGGCGGCCAGTGGATGACCGGCACGCTCGCCGTTGACAACACCGAATCACCAGGTGCGGCCAGCGACGTGTTTGTCGGGCGGACGCTGACTCTGGAAGTCGGCATTCGTGGTTGGAACGAGAATCTCGCGTCCACGGCGTCCTTTGGCTTTGATACCCAACCCGTCTCGCGCACGATTGTGGATGCCAAACATCGGTATTCCCTAGCGTTGCCTGCTCAGGTGCCCGCAACGTTCTTGGCTCCTGTCACTGGTTTCTGGACTACTACGTCGGTGATTAATGGGATATGTACAGGCCAGATAGCGCAGTACAGCGACCCGGCCATGAAGCTAGGGATGGGGACGTTGCGTGTGCGGCCTAGTGGCTCATTGGTCCGAACAGTTGATGTGGCGTTGCTGACGGATTGGCGTTCGCAGGTACCCATCATTGATGTTGTCACGCAAGGACTGGTATACGCGGATCGGGCAGGCAGCGTGAATGTGCAGTACGACTGCCGCGTGGAGTACGCGCCTACCGAGGGGTTTTACTTCAGGACGAAGTCAGATACGAAGCTCTCCTTGCAGGCCGGTTGGAACGTTCTGGTCCGGCATGGCGTCGAAGATGGCAACACGGACCCGAAGGGAGGAATGTACACCTACGAACTGCGTTCCCGCCCGGTAGCGGCTACAGGAGAGGCGCTGGCCTATCAAATGGACTCGGTCTTTTTCGACGCCCACTAACTGGGGTCATCTCAAGATCTGTGCGCGCTACTACGCTAAGGGGATAGGTGGTGGCACTGGTCATGCGTTCACCCTTAGCTTTGATGGCCCCCATATTTTGCTGATGGCTTGACGGAGTGTTTGGGGTTCTGCATGGGTCATGCCCGCATTTTTGTCACGCTCTTGTCCTGAAACCAGTGCAGCGTGTCAGGGTGTGGGGGTAGCAGATGTCAACTCTGAAGGTCACTCATAATCGATATGCCTTGGCCCAAGCGGAGCAACGTTTCCCCCCTCAATTCCCGCCTGCATCCCCACCCCGTTTTTACCTCTTATCGTCGTATGGGGGAAAGTAAGCAAGATAAGTTCCCCTTCCGACTTCTCCGAAGTCGTCGCTGAACACTCGCCTATACAACGATTCTGGAGTCGGATAGAATCAAAGACGAAAAGCACTTTGCTCGAATCCAGGAGGAAAACACTGTGCCACCACGCAAAAAACAGTCGGATACAACCGCGAACGTGACGACGACGAGCGGAGGCCGCAAAGTGTCGGTGGTGCTGCCCGCCGAGCTGGCCGAACGGGTCGAACGCCTGGCCGACGTGCGCGGTGATCGGCTCACGACAACGGTGGTCCGGCTGGTGGAGGCCGGGGAGCGACAGGCCCACGAAGCGATCCGCGAGGATGCCCTGTCCTCCCTGCGAACCGAACTGCTGGAGATGGTGGAAGGACTGGGGGTCCAGACCCGCAACGAGGTCAAGGCCCAGGGCCACCGGCTCTCGCACCTCCTGGCCCGCACCGCCCTGGAGAGCATGGCCGGACGGCTGACGGCAGGCCATGCCCTGTACAAGCTCTACGGCAGCGATCACGACACGGCCAAGCAGCTCTACGGCAGCGCTTGGAATCAGGCCGTCGAGAAGTTGAAGACCCCCACCCCTGGAGTGCGGGCCACCCTGAACGAGATCAGCGAAGGTGCAGGGGCGCAGGAACCGGCGGCGCTGGTGGGTCTTGCTGAGGCCACCCGCCAACTCCAGCAGGGTTTGAAGGTGGTGAGCGCCCTGGTGGGGCGGGTGGAGGCCCTGGAAGCTCAGGAGAAACTGACCCAGGGCAGCATGGGAGAGCTGACGGGCAGCATTCATAAACTGACCGTCCAACTGCTGACCGCCATCACCCATCTGCAAGATGCCCAGGAGGAGGCCAGCAAACCCCGTGGGATGTTCGGCGGGCGGAAGTAGGTCATGTCAGGAGCAGGAACCAGATCCATCTCGGTGGTCAAGGCCAGCTACACCCGCAGCGCCAGCCAGGCGAAGGGATCGGTGCGCTACATGCAGCACCGCCAAGACGATTTAGGCGAGCGCCAGACCCGCCCGCTGTTCGATAGGGACAGCGAGGTGACACGCCAGGAGGCGTATGACCGTCTGGACCGGGCCGCCGAGAGCGACGGCAAGACCTACTTCTACCGGATCACGCTCAACCCCGGCGAGGGTCACGCGGACCTGGACGAACACGGACGGCAGATATGGGCCGCCGAGCAGATGGCGCGCATCGAGGCCCAGGGCAACACGGTCAAGGACTGGCTGGCGGTGAGCCACACGGACCAGGGCCAGCACGACCACATCCACGTTCTGGCGGCCACCAGTCGGACCTTGCAGAAGGACGAGCTGGCGGACCTGCGAACGTATGGGCGCGAGAGCTACGAACAGCAGCGAGAGCAGCAACGGGAGCTGGGGCTGTATCAGGACCACGGCGACGTGCAGGAGCTGGGCCGCCAACACCAGCACGAGCGCAGCTACGACGAGGACCGCGAGTACCAGCGCCAGCAGCAGCGCGAACGGTCCCACGGTTACGAACGGTGATGGAGAATTTTCCAGAATTCTGGGCGGCTTAGATAGCACCACCGTATGCGGCAGTCCTTCGAGCGCGCTTGAGGGAGTGATACGAGGAATATTCTCACTGGACTCTTTATCGCAAGTTTTAGCTCCACATGGACTGAACGGAGCCGTCCACCTCGAGATATTGCATCGGGTCAAATTGCGTGAAGTCTTCAGTTCCAAACATTGCCTGCCAGATCCGAATATAGAACGCTCGAATTTCATCTTGAGGTCGTGTGAGTGGTAGACCACACGAATCGAAAGCGTAGGCAAGTTCAGTCTCGTCAAACTGAGTTAGGGCGTACCGAAATGTTTCTTTCAAGCGGTGCTGCTGACGTAAAGGAAGTTCTTGGAAGGAGGGTTTGAGACCTTCATTGATGAAACGTTGGAATCCGTCGTTGTTATCGAGGTTGACACTTAGCCACTTATCTTCCTCGGCAGGTACATCACCCCAGAGGTTTGGAAGCCAGTTGCGGTTCACGAGAATAGGTCTCTGCGCCATCTCTACAGCCTGGCATAACTGGGTGTCAGATTAGGCTCCAGACCCTTGCCTTAAGCTGTCAGAAAATACCAAAACCAATCCTAGCCTGACGCTTTTTGGCCTACGATCTGACGTCAGGTTGGGGTGTACTTTAGGCTGACACATCGGAGCTTGACCTTTTCTCGCAATAGCTTGGCAATCTACATTCCATGAACGTCTTGCTTGACAATTTTGCCCATTGACGGACATGTCACATCACAAAGAATCCGCCATACGGCGGACTCTCAAATTAGAAAAATTAGCAAAAAATACGAAAATATGTTTGATGGTCTTAGTGACTAATTAATGATTTAAAGACTTATATAAATATCTTTCCTTAGGTATATTGCCTTAGAAATTAATTGACTCAGATCGCTCATCCATTCGTTAAACTCTATTTCGTCCGAAGATTTCTGCATTAAACGATCAATAATAAGTTTTATTTTATATAAATCAGATGATCTAACTAAATTTAATTCCCACTCATCAATCGAAATATTATAAATCTCTCTAGCAGGATAGAATATACAGTTGAGTACACGATTTCTCAGATTAGTCTTAATTTCAAGATATCCTACTTCCGGTTCCTCGCCGTTATTAACCACGTCATACAGCTCAGCCCAATACACAGTACCGCCCCATTGAAAATTCTCATTCATATTAAGGGCAATCAATATTTGAGAAATGGCTTTGGGCCTGCTGCTGTGCGGGTGTCATGGAAACTTTGACTGTCTTGCCATTAGGTCTAGTTACTGTGGATTTATCAGACAGAGGTTGTCCCAGTTCGTCCAAATACGAGGGGGTCAATCCTTTCGCAGCACCTGGATGGGTGAGATCTTGAACTCTAAAATATTTTCCTGCAGGATCATATATAACAGCACGGGTACCATCTTGGCTAAAATATAACATCTTACTTCCTTTAGGATTTGGTATTCCAGCTTTAGGATCAGCCCCAACTGCCGCAATAGCATCTTTCAAAGAAGCAGGTTTCCACTGAGGTCCATACAGTGCGGCGGCTGGAGCACCGCCTCCACCAGCATTATGAACCAGCCAGCCACCCTGTCCTACGTAAAAAGTATGGGCTTCACTGACCGTGAGATTGAACATCTCCTGGTAGGTGGAGTGACCAGCCTGGTCTGCCCCAGTCCTAACCGAAGTTAGCTCTGGGGTCTGACTTCCAGTAATTGGCCTTACCAGAAAGGATCTGGGATGACGCAGTCAAGGCGGCGTCGCTTGCACGGAGAGGCAACACCACCTCGATCAGAGAAACAGCTTTTCACTGTCCAGGGCGCATCTTTTGGGGGGCGCTCTAGGCGATCACGCGCCCCCAGCGACTGGGTGGTGCAGCGCCCCCATCGCCCCCCCTGTAGGCTGCTGAGCATGACCGATGCGCCTCTTGTGCTGACGCCACAGCAAGTGTCCGAGCGGGTGGGGGTAGGTCTCCCCACACTGAGGAAACATGCGGTCACGTTAGAGGCGCTGATGGGTGAGCCGCTGCCCAGAGGTGAACATCTGGAAAGGTTGTGGCCTGAACCGGTGGTGGATCTTCTCAGCAGGGCTATGGGCATGGTTCACCGCCGTGAGGCAGCCAGTGTGGAGGCGGCGCTCCGGGTGCTGCACTCGCCTGCTGCGCCTCCCCTATCGGATGGGCTGGTGTCTGAAATGCTGACCAATCGCGGGGATCTCGCCGAGCTGCTGAGGGAGGCACTGGCCCCAGCACTTGCGCCGATCATGGCCGAGCTGACCAGGAGCCGTGAGGAAACTGCGGCACTTCGCCGCGAGTTGGCACAGGAAGTGGGCGCAGCAGCGGCGGCCAGAGTGGAAGTCGAGTTGATACGTGGACAACTGGCCCGCCTGGAAGTGACCGCCCACGCTGCATTGCCCCCTGCCACAGCGAAGTCGCAGCCGACGGGCTTACGTGGACTGATGATCCGGCTGCTGGGTGGGTAGGATTAGGAGAAAAATCAGCAAAGAGGGTGGTGGTGGACCTTTTCCCTCGCGCTGAGGTTGCGAGTGGGAACGGAAAAAACGGCCCGGAGGCCGCTTTGATTTCTCCAATATAGGGCGGTATCCAGCCCCTGTCAAATGTATGCACTGAGTCTAAAAAGCTGTTGCTAAGTCCCAGATCGCCTTACGGCAGTCCAACAGAGGGCCAACAGAACTCCAACAGATCGCACCCCGCTTGAAGGCGGGGTGCTACTGTGAAGCTCGAAGCGGATCAACAGCGCGTCCAACGCTCTGATCCTGCTATCCCACCCCGAAGGAACCCAGTCGAATGAAAAACCAACAGGGGGACAGCCTGACCCACAGGGTACGGCAGAACGGCCCCGTATTTCCAGTCCTGAATACTATTGATGCCTCTCTCACCCCCAAAAGGGCGAAGGCCACCGCGCAGTTTCTGGCGATGGGCCGCGCCGCCCAGGACCGTCAGGCCGCCGCGCCACCCCTGACGCCTGCCGC
>NZ_JNIV01000165.1 GCF_000701405.1 Deinococcus marmoris DSM 12784 | reverse complement strand
TGATGGCGGAAAAATGACGCTGTGGTACGCACGGAGGCGCTTTGTGCGCCTCCGTCATGTCTGGGCCGATGGTGGTTATCTGGGCAAGCTGGTCACCTGGACGCTGGAAACACTGGGCTGGACATTGGAAATCATCAAACGCAGTGACAGGGCCACAGGGTTTCAGGTGCTGCCCCGTCGCTGGGTGGTGGAACGCTCATTGGCGTGGTTGACGCGCTCACGTCGGTTGAGCCGGGATTATGAAGGCCGCTGCCATACTTCCGCTTCCTGGTGCTATCTCGCCAACATTCGCCTGATGCTCCGTCGCCTCGACCCATCCGTCGAACCTTTATAAACACGCTCTTAGAAGGGAGGCAGGGAGATTCCTGCGCTAGACGACATTCCAGGCCCCTTGGCTCCCTTTTGAGGGGAGCTGGCTGCGAAGCAGACTGAGGGGTTCGCCTTCCATCTCAGCGCTTACCCCAGATAAGCCACCAGCAGATCTACCCCAGACCTCAGATCGTCCACATGTACGGATTCCACGACGCTGTGGATATAGCGCGTCGGCAGACTGAGGGTCAGCGTCGGCACGCCCGCGCGGCTGCGCTGGATGGCCGCGCCGTCCGTGCCACCCTGCCCCAGCACTTCCATCTGGGCGCGGATGCCGTTGGCCTCGGCCAGATCGTAGAACTCGTCCACCAGACTGCGGGTGGAGATCATGCTGGAATCGAACACCTTGATGCCGATGCCCTCGCCCATGCGCGTGACCGCCTCGTCCGGGCTGACGCCAGGGGTATCCACGGCCAGCGTCACGTCCAGGCCGATGCCCACAGTGGGTTCCACGCCATAGGCGGCGGTGATCGCCCCACGGAGACCCACCTCTTCCTGCACGCTGAAGACGGCGATCAGATCATGCTTGGGCGGCGTTTTGCGGAAGTGGCGCAGGACTTCCAGCAGCATGAACACGGAGGCGCGGTCATCCATCGCCTTGCCGCAGACCAGCGAGCCGACGCGGCGGGCCATGTGGTCCAGCGTCACCATGTCGCCCACACGCACGCGGCGCTTGACTTCCTCGGCGTCCAATCCCAGGTCAATAAAGAACTCCTTGACCTCGGGAATCTTCTTGCGTTCCTCGGCGGACGAGATGTGGATGGGCTTGCCGCCGGGGGTCATGATTCCGGGCAGCGCCCCGCCGCGTGCATGCACGGTCACGTCACGCGCGAACAGGTTGCGGGTGTCGAAGCCGCCCAGCGCCTGCACGCGCACAAAGCCCTTGTCGTCGATGAAGCGCACCAGAAAACCGATCTCGTCCATGTGGGCGCTGACCATCACGCGTTCGCGCTTGCCCTTCTTGCCCTCGCCGTTGCGGGTGGCAATCACGTTGCCCAGCGCGTCCACCCGCACGTCATCGGCCAGCCCTTCAAGTTCGGCCAGCACGAAGTCGCGCACGGCGTCCTCCTGTCCGGGAACGCCGGGGAGGTTGGACAGGTGCATCAATACATCTAATCTCAAATCCGCTTCGGGAGTTGCTGGGGAGACTGGAGCCGTCTTGGATTTTGCCATTCGCTCAGGGTACGCCCTGAGTCTGTTTAGCCGATGCCTCTGCGTTTTGAGGTTCGCTTTCGCTGGACGCGGGCGTGGCAGGTGCCGGGGCCGGAGGCTTGGGACGAAGGTCCGTGCCGTTGAATTGCAACTGCCCTTCCGCCAATCCCTGCGCTGCCCAGACCTCCACCGCGTTTGCGCCCAGGCGCACCAGTTCCGCCAGCGTCGCGGCCTCGTCGGGATGCCATTTGCTCAGCACCCAATCCGCCGGATCACGGCCAGCGGGTGGGCGCGAGATGCCAATTTTGAGCCGCGCGAACGCCTCCGAACCCAGCAGGCGGATCATGTCGCGCACGCCGTTCTGACCGCCGTGCCGCCCACCCATACGGAATTTCAGCAGTCCGAAGGGGCTGTCCAGATCATCCTGCACCGCCAGCAAATCACCCAACTCTAGTTTGTAGAACGAGAACAGCGGCAGCACCGCCTTGCCCGACGCGTTCATGAACGTCTGCGGCTTGACCAGCAGCACCTTTTCGCCCGGAGCGGGACCGAGGCGAACCTCGCAGACCTCGGCGTCTTTCTCCTTCAGCCAACTTGCTCCGGCGCGGCGGGCCACCTCATTGACCACCAGCCAGCCGACGTTGTGGCGGGTCTGGGCGTACTTGAGGCCGGGATTGCCCAGGCCAACGACGAGCCTCATTGAAGACCTAGCATTCAGGCGTCCACGCTGTTCACGACTTCGCGCCACTTCGCTTCCGTCTCGCGCACGCGGTTGTCGCCCTTCGCGCGCGTGTATCCAGCCCGGAAGTCAGCAAAGCGGGTATCGCTTTCCGAGAACAGCAGGCCCAGTGCGCCGCGTATATCGGTCAGGTTCTGCTCGGTCAGGGTCTTGTTCTTGGCGTCCAGCACCTCATCCAGCGTCGCCATCAGGCCGGACAGCGGGCGCAGCCACTGAAAGTCCGGGTTGTTCATCACCAGGGAATACAGCTCAAAGGGGCTGGCAATGGGGCCATGCAGGAATTCATATTCACCCTTGGCAAAGTCCAGCAGGGCCGAGTGAAAGTGGCGCAGCGCCGGGGCCAGGGCGTCAAGGCGGGTGCGGATGGGGGCGTCGGTCATGGGGGTAGGGTAGCAAGGGAGACGGCGGGCGGCAGTTTGCAGAACGTAGAGGAAAGGATGTTGCTCTACCTGCTCAAGCCCTTTACCAGCCCATCGTTCCCGCCGCGCCCTTGAATGGCCCCACCACATCCTCAGTGATCCAGCCGCCGTAGAAGTTGCCCGGCTGCGGAATGACCTTCTCGCCGTCCACGCGGCATTCGTCCATACGCCCCGGATAGACGGCGATGTACCCGGCCATCTCCTGAAAAGCGGGCGTGGGAGATTCATAGCTCCAGCCTGCCGCCTCTGCCGTTTTACCTCCTGCCGAGAGTGTCCAGTACGTCGCCGCGCCCTTGAATTCACACCTGCTGCTGCCCTGGGCAACCGCCAGCACGCCCGGCGCAAAGGCTTCAGGCGGCAGGTAATAGCCCGGCGGGTGACTGGTTTCCAGCACGCGGAACGCCTCCGTGGTGTCGGCAATCTTCTCGCCGCCCAGCCAGATCTCTATGCGCTTGTGGGTGCGCTCCAGCCGGGGCGGGCGCGGGTAGTCCCAGACACTCTCCTGTCCGGCGCGGGGTTTTTCGGGTTTCGGACGGGAACGGAACATGCAGTCAGCATGGCGTGAAGGCGGCCCAGGTGCTGTCGGGAGGAATACGAAACATCCCGCGCTCGCCGCTTGCTAGCCTGCACCATGACCACCACCCTGCCCACCCAGGAGCAGCATCAGGCCCTCGCGCGGGCTGTCAACCTGAGCGAGATTGAGGCATTGGGCCGCGAACGGCTGGATCAGAACGCACTGGATTACTACGCCAGCGGCGCAAACGACGGCCATACCATGCGCGCCAACCGCGAGGATTTTGCGCGCATTCGCCTGCGTCCGCGCATGCTGGTGGACGTGTCCAGCATCGACACCTCTACGCAGGTGCTGGGTCTGCCGCTGGACTTCCCGGTGGGCGTGGCTCCCAGCGCCTTTCACGGGCTGGCGCACCCGGACGCCGAACTCGCCACCGCGTGGGCCGCCAGCGCGGCGGGCAGCGTGATGACCCTCAGCACCTTTTCCAACACCCCGATTGCCGACGTGGGACAGGCCGCTGCCGGGCGCTTCTGGTTCCAGCTTTATCTGCTGGCGGACCGGGAACTCAGCCGCGAGATCATTGCCCGGGCGGAGGCGTCCGGCGCACGCGCATTGGTCTTCACCGTGGACGCGCCGTACCTGGGCCGCCGCGAGGCCAACGAACGCCGCCGCTTTGCCCTGCCGCCGCACCTCAGCGCCCCCAACGTCGCCTCCCGCGAAACGCTGGCCGGGGTGGAAACCGACACTGGCTCTCAACTGACCAACTACTTTCAGAATCTGGTGGACAAGTCGTTTACCTGGAACGATCTGGACTGGCTGCGCGAGCAGACGACGCTGCCCATTGTCCTCAAGGGCATCCTGACCGCCGAGGACGCCGAACTGGCCGTGCAGCACGGCTGTCACGTCTGGGTCAGTAACCACGGGGGGCGGCAACTGGACACCGCCGTCAGCGCCATCTCTGCCCTGCCCGAAATTGCCGACGCGGTGGCGGGCCGCATGGAAATCTATCTGGACGGCGGCGTCTCGCGCGGCACCGATGTTCTTAAAGCGCTGGCACTGGGCGCGCAGGCCGTGTTCCTGGGCCGCCCCGCGCTGTGGGGGCTGGCGGCAGGAGGGGAGGACGGCGTGCGCCGCGTGCTGGAGTTGCTGAAGGACGAGGTGCGGCTGGCCCTGGCCCTGAGCGGCAAGCAGAATCTGGGGCAGGTGGGGCGCGATCTGCTGAAGATGTAATCTGTCTCAATCTTTTCATGCCCGGTTCTGGCCCCGCACATACCCAAAGCACCCCGGAAACCGCTAAAACTTCTTCCATGACTGAATCCATCTGGCAGGGCATTTACATCACCTGCATGGCGCTGGGAGCGCTGCTGTTCATCGCCTGGAGCCGCCAGCCGCGCGGCGTGCCCGCCTCCGAGTACCTGATCGCCACGGCCATTCCGGTGTGGTCCGGGCTGGCGTATCTGGGGCTGCTGCTGGGGCAGGGCACAGTGGAAGTGGATGGGCAGACCACCTATTACGCCCGGTATATCGACTGGGCCGTGACCACGCCGCTGCTGCTGACGGCGCTGGCCCTGACCGCCATGTTCCGGCAGGCCAGAAAGAACTACACCCTGATCGGCGCGCTGATCTTCAGCGATCTGGTCATGATCGGCAGCGGTCTGGTGGCGGACCTCAGCACGGGTTCGGCGCGCACGGTCTGGTTTCTGTGCGGTGTGGTGGCCTTCCTGATCGTGCTGGGCCTGATCTGGGGGCCGGTGCGCGCGCTGGCGGCCAGGGATGGTGCGGACCTGAAGGCTGTATACGATAAGAGCGCGGGCTTCCTGAGTGTGCTGTGGGTGGCCTATCCCACCATCTGGGCACTGGGACCATCAGGAATCGACCTGCTCTCCCAGCCTGTAGAAACGGCGCTGTTCGTGATCGTGCCGGTGCTGTCCAAGGTGGGGTTCAGCATCGTGGATCTGTCGGGCCTGCGGGGCCTGCGCGCGGTGGAGGCCGGGAGAGCAGCGGCAGTCTGAGCGGACCTTCTGATGCTCCGGCCCCCACGTTCTGACGCTGGGGGCCGGGGTTTTTAGATGGATTTTGCCTGCTTCATTCCCGCGCTTGCTGAAGTCAGACCATCTTAGAGCGTGTTTTAGAAGGTGTCTCATTTTGAGGCAGAAGATGGATGTTGTTTCGTTCAGGCCGCGCTGGGAAGGCGTTTGCGGTTCCCCCCTCCCAGCCTCCCCCGCAGGGGGGGAGGAGCTGAAAGCGCGTGCTCCTGGGACTCGCAGAAATCCTGAAGGGCTTTTGAAACACGCTCTAAGTTCGACTTTGTCCATTTTGGGAATCAAGCTGCGTAACACAACGCGTCTGACATGCGCTCAAAAACCTGTCGCGGGACTTTTACGATGTCCCGGCATGACCGGGACATCGTAAAAGTCGGTAGACGCCACAACGCCCGCCTGACTGTCGCCAGGGCATCTGAGAACGTCGGCAGGGTTTTGCTATACCAGGCGCAAGTCCTGATTTCCACATCACCCTGCGACCAGAGACGCTGGGCAAGCAGCGTCACGATAGAGAACAGCCCCAAAAGAAGTGGCGTGGTTCTGGCAATGGTGAGGGCAGACCAACCCCGG
>NZ_JNIV01000164.1 GCF_000701405.1 Deinococcus marmoris DSM 12784 | reverse complement strand
AACGATCTTCTGACCGGCGGCGATCATTTCTTCCCAGGTTTTGGGCGGCTGAGCGATCCCGGCTTCTTTGAAAAGGTCTTTATTGTAAAACAGTGCCAATGTGCGCACAGATGTGGGCAGAGCGTAGTACTTGCCGCTCATCTTGGATGTCTTCACCATGGGCGCGTAGGTGCTGTCTATAGTGGCCGTCGGGAAATCCTTTGTCGGGAGTTGCTGAAGGTAGCCCGCGTCCACGTATTGCGGAAGCCAGCCGTAATACAGGTTGACCACGTCCGGCCCCTGCCCGGCTGGAACGCTGGAGGCGACTTTCTGGCTGTAAGCGTCGTAGGGGAAGGTTTCCTGCTTGATCTTGATATCGGGGTTGGCAGCCTCGAACTTCTTGATCAGTTCATTCATGGTGGTGACCTTACTGGCAAAGTCGTATTGCCAGTACGTCAGCGTGACGGGGGCGGCGGAGGCGGAGGCGAGCGAGAGGCCCAGGGCCAGGGTCAGTAACTTTTTCATGGTGAACTCCTGTTGTTTTGAGATGGAGAGCGTGAAAAGAGGGTGGAGGGTGTTTACTTGCCTAGCGTGACGCGTGGCCACAGGTAGGGCAGCGCCTGCTTGCCGCCCCACGAGAACGAGGCCCATGCCAGTCCGCTCTGGCTGATGTTCGCGCCCACGCGGGCGTCAGCCTGATCGCCGTCGTACATCACCAGGTTGAGACCAATCGTGTCGCCTGCTTTTGGCACCTTGGGCATGGCGGCCCAGGGCAGGCGGAACTCGATGCTGTAGCCGCCGTCCACCTTCCTGGAGGCCACCTGCATGCCGGGGGCCGTTTCTTCCATCACGCCCTGGTTGGCGTCGGCGTCGCGGAAGCCGCGCGCTCCGAAACCGTCGGTGGTGCAGGGAAAGGCCGCCGCCTGCATGGTGGTGCCGGTGTCCTTGCTGTCGCCGCTAGGGTCCACCGTCACGCCGATGGCGTCCGAGCGGAGCTGGGCCTTGATGTCGTCGGGGGCGATGTTGCAGGCCACCAGCTCATCCTTGACGTTCATGCCCACGTAAAGGTACGTGTCGTCATAGCCGAGTTTGAACCCCGCGCTGGCGTCCGCCGCGCTGTCGGGCTTGGCCCGCCACCACAGGTCTTCCGGGCCGATCTGCCCATCTGCCCCTGCCGACATGTCGGCCAGATCGCCGTCGATGACCGGCGCTTTGCTCAGGCGCGGAATGGTCAGCGTTGGCAGGATGTAAGCGTTAGCCGTATCGGTAAAGTTGCCGGTGCTGAGGCTGACGGGCAGCAGCGCACTCTGGCGTCCGGCGGGCAGCGCGGCGGCCACAGCTTCCATCTGGAAGGTCAGCGTCTTGCTCTGTCCGGCGGCCAGTTGGTAGGCCGTGTCGCCCGACAGCGTGACGCCAGCGGGCATCTTCAGGTCCACCTTGCCGTTCACGGCAGCCTTGCTGCGGTTGGTGACCAGCACGTTCACGGGGGTTTTCTGCCCCAGCGCCAGCGCCAGTCGGGTGGGCAATGAGCCGATCACCCAGTCGGTGCCGGTCTGCCGCGCGAAGTCCTGATACGCGGCGACATCGAAGGTGGGCGCGAAGGTGGCGACGACGGCGGGAAGCGGGCGCACGAAATTACCGGCGCGGCCTGTGATGGACTGGCCGTCCTGCGCGGCGCGGTAGCTGCCCGTCACTTCACTGCGCTGGGCCGCCGCATTCGCCGGAGCCGTGACCTGGAAGGTGGCGCTGGCCGACTCGCCGGGCTTCAACGTTTTGGCTGCTGGCGCTGCTGAGACTTTCCAGCCGTCCGGCGCGTTCAGGGCCAGCGTGACGCCGGTCATGTCCTTCCCGGTGGTATTGGTCAGTTTGACGGTCACGGGTGCGGCCTGTCCCGCACCGATGTCGTACGCGGCGGGCAGCACTTCCAGCTTTACCCCGGCAGGAGAGGAACCGCTGGGCGTGAGTGCGCCGCCCATCAGTGAGGTTTCCTGGACAGGTGTGGGCACGCGCGAGGCCACCAGCATGAACGATTCGGGATTGGCCGTCTTGGCAGGCAGCGACGAGAAGGTGTCCTAGCCCTGCGAGCGGTAGTTGTACTGCGCGATGTTCTTCAGGTCCGTGTAGCGAATCCGGGCGGTGCGTGAGATGTCGTCGGTGGGAATCTTGACGGTGGCATCTGCGGCGTTGTTGGGGTAGTAGTACAGCTTGAGGGGTGTGAAGACCTGCAACCCCTCCTTGAGCTGCTCCGGGCAGGTGGCCGGATCGCCCGCTGTGGCGTAGGCCAGCGTGGCGGCGCGGGCGGCCATCTGGTGCTGGCCGTGCGTGCCTGGACCGGGCCACATGGTCACAAGAACTTCGGGGCGGCGAACGCGGACCAGCCGGACCACGTCACAGATGAAGGCGGGGCCGCCCCACTTGGCCAGGGTTTCCTCGGCAGACAGCGTGAAGTAAAAGTCGCGCAGTCCCAGGAAATGTGGGCTACTGACGCCCAGCATCGCCAGCGAGCGGCGCTCTTCCTCCTCGCGGATCAGGCCCAGGGCGCGGCCTGTTTCACGGCCTGTGGCGTTGCCGCCGCCCTCGCCGCCGGTCAGGGTGACCACCGTGCCCTTATAGCCACCGTCCAGCAGGTAGCGGGCCAGGATGCCACCCACACCGCCGTCATCGTCCGGGTGCGCGCCGATGAACATCAGGTCCACGTCCATCAGATCCAGGCCGCTGACTGTGCCGCCGTAGCTGCCGGGGCCACTCTGGATGGGGTTGGGTGCGGCGGGCGCAGGGGTGGTCTGCGCGCTGGCCGCCCCGACGAGCAGGGAAAGCATCAGGCTGGACAGGTACCGTTTCTTCATAAAGAACCTCCTTCAAGGTGTGTGCGGGCGGTCATAAAGCGGGTGGTGAGGCTGCCGTGGTGGGTGTAATCAATGTCAAGCCGTTCGCGGGCCGCCGCGATTTCCCCGGCCATCACCGAGGGGGCGGGGCCGCCAAAGGTGGTGCGCCGGGCGATGAATTCTGCCGGGTTCAGGGCACTTCGTACCTCGGCTTCCGGCAACTCCAGTCCAACGGCGGCAAGATCGGCGGCGGTCAGGGTACTGACGGCGCGGCCCTGGGCGTGCAGGTGGTCCAGCAGCGTCTTGACATGGGCGTGGGCTTCCCGGAAACCGCATTCCGTATGGCGGGCGATCACGTCGGCCAGTTCGGTGACCACCGATTCGCCCTGCTGGGCCTCCCGCAACCATTCCTCGCGGTTGAGGTTGGGGTGGGTCAGCGAGGCGATCAGCAGTTCCAGCCCGTCACGGAAGTCGTGCCACATGCTGGTCAGGGGGGGCTGCATGTCCGGGCCGGGATCGTTGATGTCCCCGAACGGGACGTTGTGGCTGGAGATGATCACGCTCTGGGTCACGCCGATGGCCTTGCTGAACTTGGTGCGGGCGTGTTCCAGCGCCACCGGGTTGCGTTTCTGCGGCATCACGCTGCTGCCCTGCACCAGACCGTCTGCCAGCGACAGCAGCCCGCGCGAGGCCCAGAACAACAGGTCATACAGCACCCGCGACAGCGTGGTGGACACCACCGTGATCACGCTGGCGATTTCCACCTGCCAGTCGCTGGCGCTCACGGCGTCGTAGGTGTTCTCGATGGGCCGGTCAAAGGCCAGCAAGTCTGATGTGCGCGTGCGGTCAATCGGGAAGCTGGTGCCGCCCAGGGCCACCGCGCCCATCGGACTGATGTTCAGGTGCGTCATGGCCCCCAGCATCCGCACGGTGTCGCGGGCCAGCACATTTTCCACCGCCGTCAGGTAGTGCGCCAGCGTGGTGGGCTGGGCAGGCTGGTGGTGCGTGTACGCCACGATCACGGTGTCGATTTCGCGTGCGGCGAGGTCCAGCAGGGTGCGCCGCAGCCGCAGCACCCGCTCCATCGCCCGCATCAGGCGCTGCCGGGCACTCAGGCGGTAGATGGTCATGTCCAGATCGTTGCGGGACAGCGCCGTTCGCAGCGCCCCCGCCGCGTCTACGTCGCGGGCGGCCAGTTCACGGTCCAGCGTGAAGAACACGTCCTCGACGCTAGGATCGTAGGCCGGGAAAGGCTGACGGCGGATCTCGCGCAGCAGGGTGGCCGCCTTGCCCGCGTGGGCCACACCGCAGCCGTCCAGCATCAGGGCGTGGGCGCTCAGGGCGTCGAAGAGGTGGGGCAGCAGGTGTTCGCTGGCGTAGTCGTAATCAGGCTGCAAGACCACCCTCAGATACGTGTCATGCCACATCGGTCTTCTCCCTCCCCAGGTCTTCCACGCGTGCCAGCAGGTGTTCATGAGCCTGTTCTCGGGCCAGCAGGGCCGCGCCGCGCAGGACGGCGTCCCCCACATCCGGCAGCAGGTGGATGGTGATCGACAGGTCCAGCAGCACGCTCAGCTTGTCCTGCAACGCGGCAGCGCGGTCCTGCGGCAGACCGAGGACGACGTGTTGCAGATCGAGGGTATGGACGAGTCCGGCCAGCATGAACGCCGTGGCCTCCAGGCGTTCGGGACTGGGCAGACTTTCGAGCGGCTCTGCGCCGAGTGGGCCGGGCCAGCGTGAGCGCCCGATTTCTCCGGCGCGTCCGTGCATCCCCCGGTAGAGTTCGCCGCCCAGCAGCAGGCCCATCCCTGTTCCGCTGGGCCGCTCGATCAGCACCGCAACATGACTCCAGCCGGGAGTCTCGCGGGTGGTGGCCAGCGCAACGAGATTGGCATCGTTGGCAAAGGCGTAGGTCACCCCGGCGGCGTCCAGAAAAGCCGTGACACGCTGCACATTGAGGTGATGGGTGACATTGGGTTCCCGGACGCGGCCCTGCGGATCGACGGGTGCTGGCAGGCCGATCAGGACGTGACAGAGCGGCCCGTAAGCAGCATCGGTCAGTGCCTGAGTAAACGCATTCAGAAGCGCGTCGGTGAGACCAGCCTCAGCGCAATTGACTTGCTGCTGCCTGGGGACGCCGCCCGCCAGACCGCTGAGCTGCGTGTGGATCTGGGTGGGTTGCAGATTGACGGCCAGGACCGCGCCCACTTGCGGGCGCAGCTCGACCCGGTGGGGGGTGCGGCCCAGACCCTGATCAGGCGAAATGGACAACTGGGCGATGCCGTGATTCAGCAATTCCTGGACCACGACGTTGACGGTGACCTTGGAGAGGCCGGTCTGATCGGCGAGCTGTGGGCGTGTCAACCCGGTTCCCAAAAATAGCAGTTGTGTGACGGCGCGGCGATTAAGACGCCGAAGCTCACGCGGCTGACCCATTGCATCTCCTAGATAAGAAACTTTATTAACGATTGGGGTCACTGTATACCTTTGCCTGTGGAAAAGCAATATTCCTTCGCCTCTCCGTTCTACACGGTATTTTTTCTTGTCTGCGGGTAGACGCGAGGACGAGAAGAGAGCCTTCTCGCTTCCTTCCAATCGGTTTCCCTGGCCAGTTTGTTGACCACGGCTACTGAGGTTGACTTCAGGCTTACAGAGTCGGCAGGCGCGTGAGTGCGGCGTCCACCACGACATGAGGATCGTGATTGATCACTGACCTTACGCGCTACGATTTGAAGACTCCATGAAATCATCAGGATTTCTTGCTTCGCACTGCGGCGACGCAAACTGGGGAGGTGACTCGCCGGATGATGGAACTGTACAGCGATTTCTTGATCTCCTCGTTCGGTCAAACGAGTGCCACCATGCTCGCCCAGTTGCTGCTGGGGGAAGTCAGTCACGATCAGGTCACTCGTTTTTTGCGTCAGGAAGAGGCTTTTTCCCGTACGCTCTGGAAACTGGCAAAGCCGTTGGTCAGGCAGATCGAGCAGGAGGACGGAACGCTGAGTGTCGATGACTGTGTGATTCCCAAACCTCACAG
>NZ_JNIV01000163.1 GCF_000701405.1 Deinococcus marmoris DSM 12784 | reverse complement strand
CGCACTGCCCAGTGACCGGGAGCGTCCTGATTTCATCAGGATGCTCACTCATTTTGAGCGTCTTGCCGGGATGGCCACGTTGCCCGCCAGAAGAGCGGTTGCTCTTCTGGCGCTCACTCTTGGGGACCCACGGTTTGTCCTGGCTGGGCGGTTGGCTAGAAGTTCGGCTTGTGGCGGCAAGGCGAGCTTCCAGGGTCAGCAATCGCAGTTCAAGCTCGTCAAGGCGAGCTTGAAGGATCAGGCAATTGGGGCAAAGAGCGTTCTTGATGCGCCTACTCTATCTGATTCCACTCCGCAAGTCCCCCTGCTGAGTAGTTACAAAAAAGGTACCGTGGTAGATCAACAACTCGTGCCGTTGCCAACACCAGAGAACTCCAGTCCCCACCCCTCTGACATCGACAAACTGCGCGACCGACACAACGGCGGGAAGGGCTTACGGCCCTGGACCGCCGATGATCTGATCCCAAATCCAGAGGATTTTTATCAGGAGCGACTGTACTGCGTGCGCTGGGTCAAGAGTACCGAGAAAGTCGTCAGAGGCAAAATTAAAATAGAGCGCAAGCGAGTCTACGAAGAAGTCACTAAGGCGGACCTAGCTCGCGAAGAGCAGGCAGAGCCTGCTAAAAGATCGCCTTGAGTCTTGGCGTGCGGCTGGGTTCCTCCCCTCCAAAGCGCTTCAAGAAGGTCCCCGCATCGCCCGCATTTTTGCAGCTCGCAACTGGCACTCCTGGCATCAGCTATTCACTCCCCGCCAGCTGTTAACCAACGGCTTGTTTGCTGAAGCGATCAGCCGCAGTCCTGCACCACGCGAGTTGCTGACCTTAGTTGGAAAAATGACCGACTACAACAGCAAAATCGTGCGCTGGTCACCTGCAACAAGTCAGCTAGTCAACACTTTCGACAGTCAAAGTCTCAGTCCGAAATTCAACTTCGGCGTTAAAGGGTTTCTGGGTCTCAAGGGAAATAATGTCCCTACATCTCTGCTGACTACCACTGGACTCGACGTCCAACTGCACGATGCACGTGATACCAACGCCATCTGCGACCTGTGGATCACGGATCCGCCATATGCCGATGCCATCGACTACGAGGAAATCTCTGAATTCTTCCTCTCTTGGTACGAGAAACGTATCCCCATGCTTTTCCCTGAATGGTATGCGGATGCCAAACGCATCCTGGCGGTTAAGGGCAAAGGGGTCTCTTTCAACGAAGCCATGATGCAGATATACACACAGCTGACGGCGCACATGCCCGACAACGGCCTGCAGGTTGTAATGTTCACACATCAGGATGCCGGCGTGTGGGCAGAGCTTGCCATGACCTTGTGGGCCTCGGGCCTCCAAGTCTCAGCTGCGTGGACCGTCGTAACTGAGACCACCGACGGCCTGAGCGGCGGAGCAAACAACGTCCAGGCCACCGTCCTGCTCGTTCTCCGCAAGCGCGGCGAGGTCGAAACCGTCTTCGACGACGACATCCTCAACCTGATGGAGGATGAGGTCGCCAAGCAGCTTAAAGACATGCAACTCCTTGAGGGCGCTGGCCTGGCCTGGAGCGACGCCGACCTCCAACTCGCCACCTACGCCGCCGCCCTGCGCGTGATCACCTCGCACAACATCCACGGTTTGGATCCCCACAAAGAACTGCTCAAGGTGCGTGCCCGGGGCGAAAAATCACCCGTTCACCTGCTGATCGAACAGGCGGCCCAGGCCGCCACCCGGAACCTACTCCCCCGGGGGCTGGACGCCGCCGTGTGGCGTGACTTGGAGTCCCATGAGCGCTTCTACCTCAAGGGCCTCGACACTGAGCAGAAGGGTGAGCACCGCAGCGGCGTCTTCCAAGAACTGGCGCGCAGCTACGCGGCTTCGGCATGGCGTGATCTGCTGGCCGATGACCGCGCCAACAACGTCCGGCTGATGACCGCCAGCGAGATGGGCGGGCGCAACGTCAACACCGGGCCGCTGGCCGGCACGCTGCTGCGACACCTGCTGCTCGCCATTCAGATCACCGCCCGCGAAGATGGGCCCGCCCAGGGCCTGGCGGGGCTGCGTGACGATGTGCCGAACTTTGCCATGCAGCACAGCCGGGCCATCACGCTGCTGGAGCACCTGGGCAGGCTGACGCTCCCACACTGGAAAGCCGACGCCGAGGCTGCCCAGGTGTTGCGCGGCGCGCTGATGAACGCCGGAGTCTAGGGTGGAGATCAACCGCTTCAGCGCCCGCCTGGGGCGCATCGATCAGTCCTTCCTGATCCCCCGGCTCACCGGGGCCGTGCAGTACGACCGAATCTCGGGCTACTTCACGTCCTCGGTGCTTCATCTGCTCCGCGAACCCTTTGACAGCGTGAAGCGCATCCGCATGATCTGCAACTCGGACCTCAACCCCGCCGACGTCGCCATAGCGCAGCTGGCCGACGAGGATCTGCGGCGCGCGTGGCACGGGGCACAGCCCGAGTTGCAGCTTGAACAGGCACCACCGGAAATGCGTGATCGGTTGCGGCTGCTACACAGCGCGCTCGTCAGCAAGAAAATCGAGATCCGGGTGCTCCCCGACAAGGTTTTTGGCTTTATGCACGGCAAGGCGGGGATCATCACCCACCCAGACGGCGTACAGACCGCTTTCATGGGCAGCGTGAACGACACCGCCAACGCCTGGAGCCGCAACTATGAGTTGCTGTGGGAGGATCCCTCGCCCGAGGGCGTCGCGTGGGTGCAAGCAGAATTCGATGCCCTCTGGAATCACAAGGACGCCCACCCACTGGCCCAGGCGGTCATCGATGATCTTGAGCGGCTCGCCGGGCGAACAGAAATCAGTCTGACCGAGTGGCGGGCGCTGATCGACAGCGGCATCGCGCGCGGCGATCAGGACCTGGATGAGCTCAACGCCCCGCTGATCGAAGCTCCGCTGTACACCAGTGAAACGGGGCTGTGGCCCCACCAGAAAGCCTTCGTCCACCAGGTGATGCTGGCGCACTCCGGACCCTTTGGCCACGCGCGCTTACTTCTGGCTGATCAGGTGGGCCTGGGCAAGACCCTGCAACTCGCCGTGAGCGCTCAACTGATCGCTTTGCAGGGGGACGCCCCGGTGCTGATCAGCGTCCCCAAGACCCTGCTGCGCCAGTGGCAAGCCGAAATGTGGGATCTGCTACGGGTGCCCAGCGCACGCTGGGACAGCCAGAAAGGCTGGATCGACGAGTTTGAGCAAAGTACCCGAGGCTTCGAGAACTGCCCGCGCCGCATCGCCCTCGTCTCCTCACAGTGGCTCGCCAGGCAGGCAGAAGCGGCCCACCCGGTCTTTGATCAGGAGTACGCGCTGGTGATCCTTGACGAGGCCCACCGGGCCCGTAAAAGCGGTCAGGGAAGGCGCCGAAAGCCCAACACGCTGTACAAGGCGATGGTGCGGTTGGCCGGTCACACCCGCAGCCTGCTGCTGGCGACCGCGACTCCCGTGCAACTCGATCTGATCGAGGCGTATGAACTACTCCAGATCCTTGCTGAGGGCGCACCAGAAGTCCTGGGCGGCCCCTACTCGCAGTGGAACACTGATCCACTTCAGGGCCTTGAACTCACGGTGGGTCGGCAAAAGCCACCCACCGACTTCACGGACATGTGGGCGTGGTACCGCTCACCCTTTCCACCCAGCCGTGGACCACACGGACAGTACGACGTGGACCTCCGGGTCATCCGGCAAAGCCTGGGCCTGCGCATGGAGGATTTCGAGGCCCCGGGGCAGCCGCGTGAGAAACTGGCCGCCTTCGAGATTCAGCAACTCGTCAAACGCTTCCCCACCTGGATCAGCGATGAAAACCCGTACATCACCCGCATCGTGATGCGCACCCGCGAAGCCCTCGAAAACCTGGGCCAGTTGCAGCGCATCACCGTGGATCTCCACGGGGACAAAGTGGATCAAGCCGTCCCGGTCATCCCAGAACTGCTCAGCGCTTATGCGCTGGCCGAGAAAGTCTGCGAAGAACTCGGCAAGGCGGGCGGCCTGACGGGCTTTGCCCGCACGGCGCTGCTGCGCCGCATCAGTTCCAGCCTGGAAGCGGGGTACATCTCGGTGACCCGCATGCTTGAGGGAGCGGCCCCAGTCGAAGACCCTGAAGAGGCCGATGACGACGAGGACGATGTCGAAGACCAGAACGCCCAGGTGGCCCACGGCAGTGACCTGGAGGAGAACCTGAAAGAGTTGCAGTGGGTGCTCGGGCGCAACCGCGAGGATGATCCCAAGATCAAACTTGCACTGGCCCTACTCAGAGGCGACCACGCAGCCACGGGGGGCCAGCCTGGATGGCTTGGCGACGGATGCATCCTGTTCACGCAGTACCTGGACACGGCCCGGCAAATGGCGCGCGCCCTGAGCGCAGAATACCCGGAGTTGCCCGTCGGGTTATACAGCAACGGCCAGAGCAGCGGCACCTATCTGGGCGGCGTGTTCAGCCCACTTGACCGACAGGTGCTCAAAGAACGGGTGCGGAGCGGCGAGCTCACGCTGCTGGTCGGCACCGACGCAGCCTCGGAGGGACTCAACCTGCAACGGCTTTCCAACCTGATCAACATCGACTTGCCCTGGAATCCTTCGCGGCTCGAGCAGCGCAAAGGCAGAATCCAGCGCATCGGACAGAAACACCCCACCGTGCGGATCTACAACATGCGTTACTTCGGCTCGATCGAAGACCGCGTCCACCAACGCCTTTCCGAGCGATTCGGCGACATAGCCGCACTCTTCGGGTTGATCCCCGAAGTAATCAAGGGAGACTGGGTGGACCTGGCCCAACAAGACGGTGAGCGCATCAAAGTGCTGCTGGATCACCTCAGCGAAAAGGAGGCGAGCGCTCTGCTACATCCCTTTGCACGGGCGCAGCAACAGACCCCAGATCTCAGCGGCTGGGACGCCTGTACCGCCGTGCTGCGAGAAGCCGACGCCCTGAACCACCTGCGCCAGGGGTGGTGAACTTACCCAAGTGTGGATATGGCGCAAAATATGCCTTCCTGTGAATCTGCTGAGGCACAACACACCGCAAAAACACGCGCTAGATGAGAAGCGCGCTCTGAGCACTCGCTTGGAAGCTGAAGCAACAAGCCACATGAACACCACCAACAGAATGCGCCTGACATTCTCATCCTTTTTTTACAGGCGCAGCTATACTTATCTCAGCTAGAGTACATGCTGACGGTAGGCTCTAGCCCCCCATCTTTCATTGATAGCTCGCGCACTATCACCCGGATGGGCCCGCATCGGGGCAAGTTTGAAGCCACGGCTCCAGACCCAAGTGTTCAGCATCGCCGATGATGTATTTTTTCTCGGCGACCCAGGAAGCCACCGGAGAAATCTGGTGGCTTTCTCGTTTTTTTGTTTTTAAGACCTATTCATTCTATTCTTAAAGCCCTCTTAAAGACCTTATCTAAAGAGGTATTTTGAAGACGGTCTGTTTTTGAGCGAGAATGAGCGCTCTCCACAAGAAGTTCCAAAGATCCCCGTCTATATTCCCTGAAACTAAAATATACACAGCTGACCTTACGCGCTACGATTTGAAGACTCCATGAAATCATCAGGATTTCTTGCTTCGCACTGCGGCGACGCAAACTGGGGAGGTGACTCGCCGGATGATGGAACTGTACAGCGATTTCTTGATCTCCTCGTTCGGTCAAACGAGTGCCACCATGCTCGCCCAGTTGCTGCTGGGGGAAGTCAGTCACGATCAGGTCACTCGTTTTTTGCGTCAGGAAGAGGCTTTTTCCCGTACGCTCTGGAAACTGGCAAAGCCGTTGGTCAGGCAGATCGAGCAGGAGGACGGAACGCTGAGTGTCGATGACTGTGTGATTCCCAAACCTCACAGTCAGGAAAACGGCGTGGTGGAGTGGCATTA
>NZ_JNIV01000162.1 GCF_000701405.1 Deinococcus marmoris DSM 12784 | reverse complement strand
GAGCGTCCTGATTTCATCAGGATGCTCACTCATTTTGAGCGTCTTGCCGGGATGGCCACGTTGCCCGCCAGAAGAGCGGTTGCTCTTCTGGCGCTCACTCTTGGGGACCCACGGTTTGTCCTGGCTGGGCGGTTGGCTAGAAGTTCGGCTTGTGGCGGCAAGGCGAGCTTCCAGGGTCAGCAATCGCAGTTCAAGCTCGTCAAGGCGAGCTTGAAGGATCAGGCAATTGGGGCAAAGAGCGTTCTTGATGCGCCTACTCTATCTGATTCCACTCCGCAAGTCCCCCTGCTGAGTAGTTACGATTGCAGTTTGCAATCATCTTCGCTGTCGGGCATCATGGCGCGGTGAGTCTCCCCCCCTCCTCTCCACTCACCGATGCCGAGCTGAACAGCCCCGAGCTACATTTTCTCACTGCGCTGTAGGACATCTGGCAGGCGCTCACCACCGTGGGCGAGGTCCGCCTCCGCACACGGCACGGGTTAGACCTGCGCAGTTTTATCGCCCTGTCGTACCTGCAAAGTGGGCCGCAGCATCCCGCCGATCTGGCCCGCGAACTGGGTGTGCCGCGCTACGAGATCAGCCGGGTGCTGTCCGCGCTGGACGCACTGGAAGCCGTGACCCGTGAACGTGGCGGCACGGATGGGCGCGGTGTGATCGTTCGCATCAGCCCGGCAGGGCGTGAGCGCTGGGCAGCGGCCCTGCAAACCGTCCGCGCCCTGACCGGACCTCCGCTGGCGCATCTGGGCACCCCGCAGCAACTCACGTTGATCCAGACCCTGCAAGGCGTGGCGCACGCCGCCCGGCAGCAGAGCGAATCTTCCTCCGATCCATCTCAGAATCCACCTTCCCAGGAGCCAAACCCATGACCGAACCTTCCAGATCTACCCGCAAGACCCTGACACCCACCACCGCCTCCGGCTGCCCCTTCGGCTACGGCGAACCGCTGACACATGAAGCAAAAGACGTCGCCCGCCTGCCCGCCATGACGCACGGTGAGGACGGCCTGTACCACATCCACCGCTTTGCCACCGCCCGCGAGGTGCTGAAGCAGGACGGAGTTTCACAGGCCGGGTTCATGTCCGAGTCCGCGTCCAGCGGAGGTCCGAGAATGACCAACCTGCCAGTGCTGTTCGCGGAGGGGGACCACCACCACGACATGCGCCGCCAGACCGCCAAGTACTTCACCCCGGCCTCGGTGGCGGGCTATCAACCGATGATCGCGGCCCTGGCCGACAAACTGATCGCTGGGCTGGTGCGTGACGGCGAGGCCAATCTGGACGACCTGAGCCTGGTGCTGGCCGTGGAAGTGGCCGCGCAGGTGGTGGGATTGACCAGCAGCGTGCTGCCGGGCCTGGAAAAACGGATCATGAGCTTCGTGGAAAACGGCCTGGACAGTCAGCCGGGGGCCGCCCAGAGCATGGGCCGGGGCAAGCAGACCCTGATGCAGAGCAATCTGGCCGCCTTCTTCCTGCTGGACGTCAAGCCTGCCATCGCCGTGCGCCGCCGCAAACGCCGTGACGACTTGATCAGCCATCTGCTTGACCGCGACTACAGCGACGTGGAAATCGTCACCGAGTGCCTGACCTACGCCACGGCGGGCATGGTCACCACCCGCGAGTTCATCAGCGCCGCCGCGTGGCACCTGCTGGCGCACCCCGAACTGCGCGCCGATTATGTCCACGGCACCGAGAAGGAACGCCACGCCATCCTGCACGAGATTCTGAGGCTGGAGCCGGTGGTCCGCACGCTGTACCGCCGCGCCAACGAGGACCTGACGCTGGACGGCCAGACCGTTCCGGCAGGGAGCGTGATGGCCCTGCACATCACCGACGCCAATACAGACCCAGACGTGGTGGGTGACCCGGCCAATGCCCTGTGCCCCATGCGCCCGCTGCCGCGCGGCGTGCAGGCCCCGGTGCTGGCCTTCGGCGACGGCCACCACCGCTGCCCCGGCGCGTTCCTGGCGATCCGCGAGAGCGACGCCTTCCTGCGCCGCCTATTGATCTGGAACGACGTGGAAATCGTCACCGCGCCCACCGTGACCACCAACGAAACGGTCAAGGGCTATGAAATCCGGGACTTCAAGATCCGGCTGGGCCAGGGGCGCGGGGCCAACGCGAAAGCCTGAGCGGAAATGACCTGAGAGAAAAAGAGGGCGGCGCAGTCAATCACGACTGCGCCGCCCTCCTCGCGTTCACTTCAGCCTGAGCTGCCATTCGGTGATCGCCACCCAGGGTTTAAAGCCCAGCGCCACATTGATGCCCAGCATGGCGGCGTTTTCCTCGGCGTTGTTGGTCTGGATCACGCGGGCCTCGGGGGCATTCTGCGCGAGATAGTCCAGCATCAGCGCCTTGAGCCATTTGCCCAGCCCCTGCCCACGCGCGGCGGGACGAACGGCAGTCGATCCCTGATGGATGATGGAGGCGCGCTCTGGCGTCCACGACACGTCGGTATAACCCACAAGTTCGCCGCTGCGGGCGTCTTCCACGGCGATCAGCAGTTCGCGCTCACCACTTTCCGCCGAATTCGCCTCCCAGCCCCGGATCATTTCGGGGGTGATGCGCCAGTCGTCCATCTCCAGTTCGCCCTTCGGGGCGGAGTTCATGACCATCATCAGGTCCGCCATGCGCTCCAGATAATCGCCGGGGATGGGGCCGTCCCAGATGTGCAGGCGGTACGGCTCCCCGGCTGGCCGGATCAGCCAGCGGGCCACCAGTTCAGGGTCAACCCCGGCCAGTTCCAGGCGACTCTGGCGTGTGGGCAGCGCGGCCTCGGCCCCCAGCAGCCGGGCAAAGGCGTCGCCGCCCGCATGACGGTCCGAGGTCACGAAGGTAATGGTGCGGCGCGTTTCACGGCGGGCCAGCCCTTCCAGCGCGGCGGCCAGCGCGCGGCCCAGGCCCTGGCGGCGGTGCCGGGGATGCACGATCAGGCGCGCGTGGGCCAGATGAAGATTCTGCTGCGTGTCGTAATTCAGGCTGCCCAGTCCGGCGGCCTGTTCGCCGTCCCAGACCACAAAATACTCGGTGCATTCAGCGGGTTTAAGTTGGGTCAGGGTCAGCGCCTCCCTCTCCGCACTGATCGGCGGCTCCTGGGGATATGCGAAGGCGAAGATGTCGGCTTTCAGGTGGCCCACCGCCAGACGCTGTTCAGGGGGCGCGGTGTGGGGGTCAAAAGCGGTCACGTCCACATCGGTCAGGGTCATGGTTCAGTGTGAACCCGGCAAGGCATGAAGGCATCAGCCAGATGGCAGATGAAGCCTGGGAGCGCTAGGCCCACACCAGTGGCAGTTCCACCCGCACGCCGCCCACCTCGCGCCCGGCCCAGTTGTGCAGCGTGGCGGGGGCCAGGGCCTGCATTTCCAGCGTGAGCGGAATGCCCAGCGCTTCCAGCACGGCCAGCGCCACATGCGCCCGCGCCCGCTCGCCGCCGTCCATCACCTTGAAGGCCACGCCCAGCGGCCCGCGTGGGGTCTGGCGCAGGCCCATGCCGTAAAAAGCCTCCGCACCCATCTTGGCCACCAGACCGGGAACCAGCGGCATCAGCGTGGTGTCCAGCCGCCCCGGCCCCGCCACCAGGAAAGGATGCTCGGTCATGGCTCCGAAAATGCGTTCCAGCGCCGCTGAATATTCACCTGAAGGCTGCGCCAGACCCGCAAAAATCCGGGCGGCGGCACTCAGCGGCAGCGCGAAGGCCGGGACGCTACAGCCGTCGGTGCCCGCTTCAACCGCTTCCAGATCGACGCCGCCCAGTTCGGCGTGCAGCTCACGGATGCGGACTTGCAGCGGGTGGGCGTGTTCGGTATAGCCCTCCTTCGGCCAGCCATTCAGCACGCACGAAAGCAGCATTCCGGCGTGCTTGCCCGAACAGTTGTGGTGCAAAGGGGTGGGCCGTTCACCTGTACGGATCAGCTCCGCCGCCACCGCCGCATCGAAGGGCGGGTGGGTGCCGCAGCGCAGATCGGCCACCGTGCTGCCCGAACGCTCCAGCAGGCGCATCACCGCCGTCAGATGCTCCGGCGTTCCGGCGTGGCTGGCACAGGCAATCGCCAGTTCGTCGGAGGGCAGTTCGGGCGCAGCCAGGGCCAGCAGCAGCGCCTGCACCGGCTTGCTGCTGCTGCGCGGAAAGGTCACCAGATCGGGGTCACCACAACTGGCGATCAAGGTTCCATCCCCATCCAACACGGCCAGATGAACCCCGTGAATGCTCTCGTCCACGCCACCGCGCGTGAAGACTACTCGGGCAACGGGCAACTCAGTCTGTGTCATGCCGCCCAGACTAGCCCCAGTCCAGCACGGCAGATGGCGCGCGGCTTGACTTCTCCGTCCCTGACCCTTAATCTTCTGTCCGCTGGTCAACCAGCCTGAGCTGGGAAAGATGGGGTCCGGTAGTGTAGCGGTTAGCATATCTGCCTGTCACGCAGAAGGTCGCGGGTTCAAATCCCGTCCGGACCGCCAGAAAAGAAGCGAGTACCCTGTCTGGGGCGCTCGCTTTTTCGTGTCCAGAATCTACTCCGCCAGCCGCTGCGCCGTCAGAAATTTACCCAGAAACGTACTGAGCGGCCAGGCTCCATCTGAAGTGCTGGAGATCACGGTCACGGTGGTTCCGCTGACGGGGGAGTGGACGCTGTCAAAGGACACGCCCGCGTCCATGCCCTGCATGCTGATGCTGGCCTCGCCGCCATCGTCACTGCCCGGCGAGAGCCACAGGCCCAGGCCATACGCGTTCCCCGACGGCATGACGCTGAGGGGCTGTCGCATCGCCTGAACCCAGGCAGGTGGCACGATCTGACCCGCCATAAACGCCGTCCAGAGTGCGTGGATGTCGCGCAGCGTGGAGTAGATTCCGCCGTCGCCACTGCCGCAGACGGGCAGGTGAAACACGTTGCTGCGCCCGGTGTGCGGCGCGTCCAGATACCCCACCGCCACGTCGCCCGCCAGCTCATCGGAGCGGAGAAAGGCAGTGTGTTCCAGTCCGGCAGGCTGACAGACCCGCTGCTGCACCAGACGGGCAAAAGGCACGCCGCTGCTGCGTTCGGCCAGCAGTGCCAGCACCACATAGCCACTGTTGCAGTAGGAAAATTCCTGGCCGGGCGGAAATTTGGCGGGGTGACCGTCCAGCACGGGCAGGTAACTTTCCGTGCTGTCCAGTTGATGCACGGGCACCGGCATCAGGTAGGCGTTGGGGTCCGATATTTCGTCCTCGTCCAGATAGTCGCCGATGCCGGAGCGGTGGGCCAGCAACTGCTCAATGGTCACGGCGTCATCAATCAGCGGCAAATCCTGGCCCAGAAACTGGCGTGCAGGGGTGGAGAGGCCCAGCGTGCCGTCGGCCACCAGACCCATGACCGTTAACGCCGTCAGGGTTTTCGTGCCGCTTGCAAGGGCAAACTGGGTATGGACGGTGTTGGGTAGCCCGTAGCCCCGGTGGGCCAGCCCAAACGCCCGCTCCAGCCGGGTCTGACCGCCCTGGTCCACGCGCACGACGCCGGAAAATCCGTGCCGCTGCGCCAGTTGAACCACTTCCTTTTCCAGGGTATCCATCTGAACAGCCTACGCCCCGCGTCTGCCCGGACCCCTTGAAATGCGGGCAGCGGTACAGGGCTACCGCAAAGTCAGGACAGCCTCTAGAAATGGCAAATCCATCGTGGCGCGGAACTGTTTAGAGGCCAGACTTCCCTTGCCCGTCCCTTCACGCCGCAGCAGATGGGCAGCCATCTGCCGCACCATGACCCAATTCTGGGCTGCAATTCGGTTCTTGACCTTTGAAGCATCATCATCAAAAACCACGTCCAGCACCCAGTGAAGCTGATTTTCTATGCCCCAATGCAGTCGGCTCGTTCTCAGAATCAGTGCGGCATGGTTTCGCATACTGGTCAAATAGAAGCGCTCTTCCACACTGGTTTTCTGGCCTACAGTTCGTGTTGAACGAACG
>NZ_JNIV01000161.1 GCF_000701405.1 Deinococcus marmoris DSM 12784 | reverse complement strand
CGCGCAGCGTGTTCACCTGCGATGCACGCCAGCCGGGAGACGGTGGTGCGGTGGGTGTGGGTGAGTTCAGCGGTCTGCTTGAAGCTGTTCCCGCGCGTCACGTGCTCCACGATGCTCTCCACTCGCTCACGGGGAAGCTTCACATTCCAGAGGGCGGTGCCTCTGAGTTCACTGAATTCCCGGGCGCAGGTCGAGCAGCGGAGCAACCGGCGTGGCCCCGAGCGCGTGTCGTACCACTTGCGGTGACGAATATTCCCGAGACCTGGCTGGCCAGCGGCTGGACAGGCGGGGTTGAGGCAGCGGAAACTGTCGAGTGAGGGTGATTGCATCCGTCCGGGGATACGCCCCGGACGCCCCTCATGTCAGGCATGTCGGTTATGATTCCAGCCTTCTACCCGGGATGAGTGTGTCTGCAACAAAGTGACATGGGCGTGTCTGCCCGCTGGGATTTCATCCTCTTCCTTGTCAGCGGTTTGTGACTTGCAGTGTGCTGATATGCCGCGTCTAACGTCAGGGCATGAAAGCCAGTCTGATCTCTCCGGCTCGCATCCGCATAACTGGACAGGGTAGGCGCATGCCGGGCGCGCTGCTGGAACTGCTGCGTGCCGCACCGTACCTGCTGCCCGCACTGCTGATCTTCGTGGTCTTCACCTATTACCCGCTGGCACGCGTGCTGTACCTGAGTCTGACCGATGCGGACATGCTCAGCGCTCCAAACTGGGTGGGCCTCGCCAATTACCGTCAGCTCCTGGCAGACCGCGAGTTCTGGAGCAGCCTGGGCATCACCGCCGTATTTGCCGTGGGCGTCACGGCCCTGGAAGTGGGCCTGGGCCTGGCCCTGGCCTTCCTGATGAACGCCCGCACGCGCACCCAGTCCCTGCTGCGCGGCGCGGTGTTTGCCCCAGTGGTGGTGTCGCTGGCGGCCACGGCGGTGATCTGGAATTACCTGCTCAATCCTAATTCCGGGCCGGTGAATCGGCTGCTGGAGGGGCTGGGCATTGCCGGCCCTGGCTGGCTCAGTGATCCACAAACGGCGCTGGCCTCGGTGATCCTGGTGGCGGTCTGGAAGGGGGTAGGTCTGCCCGCCGTGCTGTTTCTGGCCGGGTTGCAGGGTCTGCCCGCCGAGTTAGAGGAGGCGGCGGCGATCGACGGCGCTTCCCGCGCCACCATCGCCCGGCGCATCACCATTCCGCTGCTGGCCCCCACCACGGTGGTCGTGGTGTTTATCTCGCTGATCGGCACTTTCCAGTCGTACGGGCTGGTGCTGCTGCTCACGAGCGGCGGCCCGGCGGGGGCCACCAATCTTCTGGGCTACTCCATCTACCAGAACGCCTTCGTGTTCTTTCAGATGGGCCTGGCCAGCGCCCTGAGTGTGGTGCTGTTCGCGCTCCTGCTGACCCTGGGAATCATCCAGCTCAAGCTGGCCGAACGGCGGGTGCATTACCAGTGAAGACGTCCAGGATGACCCGCTTCGGTCAGGAAGCCCTGTCACTCGCCGTGATTCTGATCTTCCTGATGCCGCTGGTCTGGATGCTGCTGGCCGCCTTCAAGCCGCAGCAGGAGGTCTTCATCGGCGGCTTCTGGCCCAGCGCGTGGCAGTGGCACAACCTGGCCGACGCCTGGAACAGCGCCCCCTTCGGTCGCTACCTGCTCAATTCGCTCTTGATTTCGCTGACCACCACGGCTGCCGTGCTTCTCAGCAGCGCGCTGGCCGCCTACGCCTTCGCGCGCATGCGCTTTCCACTCAAAGCCTTTCTGTTCGCCGTGGCGCTGGGCACGCTGATGATTCCAGGCGACGTGCTGCTGATTCCCAACTTCATCACTGTGCGGCAGTTCGGCTGGCTCAACAGCTATCCGGCGCTGATCGTGCCGTTCGCGGCCAGCGCATTTGGGGTCTTCCTGCTGCGTCAGGCGTTCCGGCAGACGCCCGTGGAACTGGAGGAAGCCGCGCGGCTGGACGGCGCAACGCCCGCCCAGTATCTGTGGCGCATCCTGCTGCCGATCAACGCCCCAGTGCTGAGCGCGCTGGGCATCCTGACGTTTCTCTCGTCGTGGAACGCGCTGGTCTGGCCGCTGGTGGTGACCAGCCGCGACGATTTCCGCACCGTGCAGGTGGGCCTCGCCAGTTTTTCCAGCCTGGAGGGCAGCAACCTGCCGCTGGTCATGGCCGCCACCCTGATCGTCATCGCCCCAGTGATGATCGCCTACGCGCTGGCCCAGAAGTGGTTTATCGAGAGTGCCGCCGCCAGCGGCCTGAAAGGCTAGCCCCACCTCGCTAGCCCCCATTCCTTGAGTTTTACAGACGTGGACGCCCCATTCTCCCACCGTCTTCTGAAACTGCTCCGCCGCCCCCGTCCGTCCGCCCCCTGCCCACCTCTGGAGGAGTCCCATGCCACGTTTACTGATCCTGAGCGCCACCCTGCTGACTGCCACGCTGCTGTCCACCGCCTCGGCCAAGACTGAGATCACGTTCCTGTACGGCCTGGGCGGTGAGCTGGGCAAGGCCATCGAAAGCATGATCAAGGACTTCAACGCCGCGCAAAACGACGTGACCGTACGCGGCGAATTTGCCAACACTTACGAGGGCGTGGTGCAAAAAGCGCTGGCTGGGATCGCCGCCGGACAGCCCGCCGGGGACGTGATGCAACTGGAGGTGGCCTACGTGCCGCGCATCGCCGCGTCGGGCGCGCTGGTGAACCTCAAGGCGCTGCCTGGTTTCCAGACCTCGTTCAACGCCTTCTGGCCGGTGTTCAAGACGCAGGTCAGCCGCGAGGACGGCGCGGTCTATTCGATGCCCTGGAACAACTCCAACCCGGTGCTGTACTACAATCCCGAACTGCTGAAAAAGGCCGGACTCAGCGCCCCGCCGCGCACCTACCCGGAACTGCGCGTGGCGGCCAGGAAGATCACGGCGGCCACGGGGGTTCCGGCCATCGCCCTGTCCTCGTTTCCCTGGGTGCTGGAGGGCGCGGTCTGGAGCAATGGCGGCGAGATGGTGGATAACGGCAAGCTGCTGCTCGATCAGCCTGCGGCCAAGGCCGTCATCACGGACTGGGCAGGTTTTTTCCGTGACGGCAGCGCCGTACTACAAAGCCCGAACACCAGGGCCGATTTCGCGGCGGGCAAGGTCGCCATGCTCATGGATTCGGTGGCGGGCAGGCCGGGCCTGAAGGCCAGCGTGCCCTTCAAGTTCGGCACCGCGCCGCTCCCGTACTACAAGAAACCCGTCGTGCCGGTGGGCGGCGCGACGCTGGGCATCAGCAAGGGCAGCAGCGCCGACAAGCAGCAGGCCGCGTGGACGTTTATCCGCTGGCTGGCCCAGCCGCAGCAGCAGTTCACCTGGATCAAGATGAGCAATTACGTGCCCATCACCCGCACCACCACCAACCTGCCTGCCTACAAAACTTATGTGGCAAGTGAAAAGGGTCTGGAAATTGGCGGCCAGCAACTGTCGTATGCCCGCCCTCGCCCCTCGACGACAGGGTACGTGCAGGGCACCCAGGAAATTATCAAGTCCCTGGACCGGATTTTCCTGCAAGACGCCCCGATTGACGCCACCCTGAGCGATCTGGTTCAGCGCACCCAGCCGCTGTTCAAGGACACCAAATAATCCAGGAATCAGGGTCATCCACGACTCACCCGGATACCGTCCCAATTCCCTCTCTCCCCTACGAGGTCAACCATGACTGCAACACAACCCAAACCCCAGGCTCCAAACACCTCCTTACTTGCCACGCTGGGCGCGGCCATGCCCCTTTCAGCCGTCGAGCAGCACCGCGACTGGCTGTTCGCGGGCCGTGATCTGGAATTGCAAGACCCGGTTTCACATGAACTGCTCGACGGTGACTGGCGTGCCCACGCGGGGCGCACCCGCGAGGTGCTGGACGGCTTTACGGGTCGTCTGGGCATTCACGGCCCGTTCTGGGGCCTGACCCTGATGCCGCGTGATCCCGCCGTGCGCGAGGTCAGCCTGCGCCGTCACAGCGCCGCACTGGCCTACGCGGGCGAGATCGGCGCAACGCATATGGTGGTTCACAGTCCCTTCGATTTTTTTGGGCATCCGCTGGTGTCGCACACGGCAGCTACCGGTCTGGCCGAACAACTGGACATCGTTCAGGACATCCTTGAAAAGCTGCTGCCCCAGGCCGAGGCAGTGGGCTGCACGCTGGTCATGGAAAACATCCGCGACACCAACCCCACGCCGCTGCTGACCCTGGCCCAGCGCATGGATCATGACCGCCTGCGCCTGAGCATCGACGTGGGCCACGCCCACCTGATGCAGCGCGTGGGCGGCCCCACCCCCGAAGCCTGGATTCGCACCGTGGGCGAGTGGCTGGGCCACGTCCACTTGCAAGACAACGACGCCATGAACGACTGGCATTGGCCCCCCGGCGATGGTCAGATCCACTGGCGCGGCGTGCTGGCCGCTCTGGCGACGGTGCAAAGCCAGCCGCGCCTGATCATTGAGGTGGGATCGGCGCACCTGGAGCGCGGCAAAGCCTACCTGGAAAGCTTGGGGACTGCAAAACTTTAGAACCGAACAATTTCCGGTTAAGCCGCACTGGGAGCGGGGCAAGGATGATTCAAGGGTCTGAGGTTGCTTTCGGTCATTCGGATCTTCCGCAATCCCAATGCAGCCCTCAGAACAAATGGACGCCCGCACGATCATTCACGTGTTGTCCTCAGCATTGACGCGCTCCAAGGCAGCGCGTCTCTTCTATGGGCCGACGTCCTGACATCATGCGTGCCGTCGTCAAGACTTCTCGTCATCCTGATCATCATCGTGCTCGACTTCGAGACGAACGATGTGCTGCCCGGCCAAGTGATACACCCATCCCTTTTTCTCAACGGTGAGGACACCTCCCGCCGTCATGGCTTTTTTCGCCTCGGCGATGGTCTTGTCAGCCGCTCCCTTGATCACGATCTCTTCTCTGTCAATCTGAATAATCCGTAGTTTGGTTGCCATACCTGAAAATACCGCTCGTTTGACCATTTCGTGTCATGGGTCACATGCGTGATGGCGGGGTCTCCTGCACTTCATATGGCCAGGCCAAACTGGAGGTGGCTGCATCACGAAATCGGAGAGGTTCGGTACTCACGCTAGCGCCTGCGGCAGCCACCAGCCCACCAGGACGCTACGCAACGTCCAGATCAGGAGTCGCACCCAATTTTAAGCCGAGTATTACACTGAACCGGATGGACTGGTACTCGGTCAAGCTGGTCTTCCAGACTGAGCAATATTGCGTCTACTGGCTCGCATGGAGTAGCGCAGGTCTTTCACGGCTCCCATGTAGCGTAAGTTGAGGGCAGGCCAGAACCCGGCCGTCAGGTGCTCAGTAGCTGACAACTTCAGTTTCCGGCTGTCTCAGTGCAGGAAAAGGACTTATCAAGATGCGCAGAATCTCGCCGATTCTCTCTGGAATCCACCGCAGCACATGGCGCAGTTCTTCCGAGCCGTAGCGCACCAGGCTCATGGCCTTCCGGCCATGGGCCAGCACCCGGATCGGTTTTACCTCATGCCGCCAGACGCCCACTCTGAGGCAAGCCAACCAGGCCAGGGTCACCAGACCGAACAGTCGCTCCAACCGTGTGGGGTCTGTGACTCCGGTCCGCTCCAAATTGAAGCCCCGCGACTTTTGCGAGCCAAATGTCGATTCGATGGTCCAGCGAAGCCTGTACAGCTGCCACGTTTCCCACACGTGAAAGTCCGTCGCGATGATCACCAGATCACCTGTGGGTGACCTGGTGGCCACTACCCGCATCACTTCACCGAAGACCGTGGTCCGCTCCGCGATCATCCGGAACTGACCGGGCTGCAGATCTTGGAACCACTCTGCGGCTGACAGCTCGTCCAGCACCGTATCCTTGCGAATCCGAATGGCCCGGCGAATGCCTTTCCGGCGCAGGAAGCGAAACCACTCGGCACCGATGAACTCC
>NZ_JNIV01000160.1 GCF_000701405.1 Deinococcus marmoris DSM 12784 | reverse complement strand
TGCTCATCGTGGACGGCGCGTTCCACGCGCCGCTTCTTGGCCTCGGGCGTGCTGGTTCCGGGCAAATGCGGACCCAGGTCTCGGTGGTTGACACTCTGCGCCATGATCATGGCCAGAACAACGTCGACGGCACGCTGATGCGTGTCGATACGTAGCGAGGGCACGCAGGCTTTGAAATGGGCGGTGAGTTCGGGAGCCTGTGAGGCGGCGGGTTTTGGTGGTTTCACACCTCAAAACACCGCCATTTCTCGTTTCTGTCGAGGGACAGATCGGAAGGTGGACTTCCCGCCGTCTGAGACGGTCAAAAATGAAGTTGTCAGCTACTGAGGTCATCTACACCTCGGCGTTCTCCACCGCGGCGAAAAAAGGCATGGAAGGCAAGCCACATGCCCTGAGTTCGGTGGGCAACGTCCTTGAATTCAATCTGCGGATCCTGCCCTTGCTCATCGGCGGTGCCATCATCACCGGCCTGGTCGTGGCCTTCAGGACACTCCGTGCACGGAGGGGAGGATGAGTCCAGACACCGAACGCCCTGGACGTGACCGCCAGCCAGCGAACGGGCAGGACATCACCTCATACTCCGCCCTGAGAACACTCCTCACCGACCCCCATTCACTGATGTTCCCACTCGTCTGTGCCGCGCTGTCTGTGCTGCTCAGTCTGATCGACTCAGGCATGCACGTCCGCCAGGTGCCGCCCGCCATCTGGGCGGCGGCGCTGATCGTCGCTGTCCTGGTTCAGCTGGGCATCTGGCTGCTGGCCCTGAGCGGTCAGACCAGCATGAGGCGGAAGCAGGGCATGCTGATCGGTGCGGGTTATGGCCTGAGTACCGGTGTCCCTGTCGCTTACTACTTGGCCTTCAACAGAGCGGCAGAGAGAGGCATGGCCGGCCAGGAACATCACTTCAGTTCCCTGGCCAACTTCTTGCAGTTCAACCTGTTCGTGTTGCCGCTGCTGTTCGTCATGTCTCTCGGCGCCGGCATGGTGGCTGTCCGGTTGAAGAAATGGTGACGCGCCGCGCTTTCAGTTCCAGGGAACCCAGACCTTCGGGCCAGGCTTGCGGCCCGCACCGGGGTGCTTGCCGCCTCGCGTCTCCGCTTTTGATTCCATGCACAGAATCACTCTTGATTTCAGGCATGCAATCAACGGGGGAGTGGGGGCCTTGAGGCAGGTTCAGGAGCCCGCCCATTTCATCAGACCTGCGGCCCCGCTCGCTCAGGGCCGTGCGGTCAGCCGATCAGGAAGCGCTCCTCGCCCAGCTTGACGGTGACCTCGATGTCGCCGCCCAAAGCCTGTACGAAAGCACGCAGGGTCGCCAGTTCGGTCTTCTCCAGGTCGCCGCGCTCGATGCGCGAAACCCGTGACTGCGAGATGCCCAGCCGCCTTGAGAGCTCCTCCTGATTCAGGCCAGTGGCGCTGCGGACTTCGGCCAGCCGGTGAGCGCGCACCTGGGCCAGCAACGTGCCCTTCAGCTCTGTCACACGTTCCTCGTTCACACGCCCCTCGGCCACAGCCTGAGCGCGCACGGCTTTCCAGTTCTGAGCGTTCATGTCGTCTCCTCGTCAAGCAGCATGATCTCCCAGAGTACCGCTCAATATACCTCCAGTGTTCCAGAACGCAAGAGGCATAACGTAAGGGGACGGCTGCCAGGGTGTGCAGAAGAACCGGCAACGCCCACAATGACGGCCATGAGCGATTTGCACTTCCTGGGCCTGGGCGGCACCGACGAGGTCGGGGCCAGCAGCTATCTGTACCGTCTGGCCGAGGGCAACCTCCTGATCGACGCCGGGGCGCGCCCCGGTTCTATCGGCGACGCTGCACTACCGCAACTCGGACTGTTGGCTGACCACCCACCTGCGGCGATGATCCTGACCCACGCCCACCTCGATCACGTCGGCGCGCTCCCGGTGGTCATCCGGCACTTCCCGAAGCTCAACATCTACTGCACCGAAGCCACGGCCCGCATCGCCACCCTGGTGCTCGGGGACACCCTCAAGGTCACCACCATGCAGGGCCAGCCGCTGTTCAGCGCGGGCGAGATGAAGCGCACTTTGGAACGGCTGCGACCCGTCCCGTACTTTCAGCGCATCAGTGACCACGGCTTCGCGTTCACGCTGTTCCCCAGCGGCCACCTGCTGGGCGCGGCCAGCGTCCTGATCGAGAGCGGGGGGCGCGCCGTGTTCCATACCGGGGATGTCAGCAACATCTCGACGCCGGTGGTGGACGCCGCGTGGCTCCCGGCTGCGGTCATGCCCGTGGACGCGGTGGTCTCGGAGAGCACCTACGGCGACACCCTGCTGCCCAGCCGCAAGGAGCAGGTGCGCGCCTTCGTCACCGCCATCGGTGAGACCTTACGCGGCGGTGGGCGGGTGCTGATCCCATCCTTCGCGCTGGGCCGGGCGCAGGAGATCACACAGATCCTTCAGACCTCGATGGCGAGTGGGCTGCTGCCTGCGGTGCCCATCCACCTCGATGGCCTGACCCGTGGGATCACCGAGGCGTACGAGGACATGCTGCCGCTGCTCCCCGAGGCGCTGCAGAACCGCACCAAGGTCAGCAAGCAGCGGCCCTTCTTGACCGGTACGGTCAATCTGGTCAAAGACAAGCGCGAGCGCGAGGGCATCCTGGCTTCGGAACGGCCTGCCGTGGTCATCGCCTCGTCGGGCATGCTGCACGCCGGAGCCAGTCCGCAATACGCCCGCGCGTGGCTGCCGCACGCTGAGAACGCCCTGTTCGTCGTCGGGTACCAGGACGCCGAGAGTCCGGGGCGCAGGCTGCTGGAACTCCAGCAGGGTGGCGAGGTGATGCTGCCCGCGCAGAACAGCGGCAAGGGCGGCGGTGGCTTCGAGCCAGTGTCGGCGTACTCGCGCATCGAGCGCTTCTACCTGTCGGCCCATGCCGACAGAGGTGGCCTGCTGGGGATGATCGCCCGGTACCAGCCGGGCAAGGTCATCCTGACCCACGGCGAGCTGCGGGCGCGCAGCAACATGGCGGGCTACCTGAACAGCAAGCACGACGTGGGGCTGCCCGAAGCCGGGGAGCTGGTGCCGCTCAAGGACAGTGGGAAGCGCCGGGGATCGTTCATGAACACGGCCCCGAAGAAGTTGGAGGCCATGAAGGAGCGCCATGCCCGGACCACCGTGAGCGTGCGCTATGACGCGGAGACGCACGAGGTCCGCATTGCCCTGCCCGACACGCTGGACGGCGCGCTGTTCGGGGAGGGGGACTACACACTCGAGGTCCTGCGCGGTAAGACCAGCCGGGTCAAGCTGCGCGAGCATGACGCCGAGGCCGTGGAAGGCCAGCGACAAGCTGAGGCGGACCGTGAGCTGGAGGAGAGCGCCACGGTGTAGCGTTCAGATAGGACCAGAGCGCTGTGCGGCTGTCGCGCCATACACTGCCTCTCCCTCACACTCCCTACCCTCGCCCGTCCGCACTACCCAGTCACGACGTGACTGCCACCATGGGAGGCGCACAGCGCCGCCGGAGACCGCTTGACTCACCTCGACACTCCCCGCAAGGCCGCCGAACACAAGATGGACGCCCTCATCCGCGACTTCGACTGGGCCGCTGGCCCGCTGGGTCCGCGTGAGGACTGGCCAGTGAGCCTGCGGGCACTGACCGAGATGCTCCTCGCGCACCCCTTCGCCATGATGGTGCTGTGGGGGAGCGAGCTGATCCAGCTCTACAACGATCCCTGCCGCGTCATCATGGGCGACAAGCATCCCGGTGGCCTGGGGCAGCCCAACCGAGAGAGTTGGCCCGAAGCCTGGCCCGTCTTCGCGCCGATCTACGAAGGCGTCATGATGCGGGGCGAGACCGCCTCGCTGATTGACCAGCCCCTGACCCTCCACCTGAACGGCCAGGACGAGCGGGCGTTCCTCAACCTGACGTACAGCCCGGTCTATGACGACCACGGTGCGGTGGGTGGGGTGCTGGTGACCGTGGTCGAGACCACCCGGCGGGTGCGGGCCGAGCAGGAGGCTGCCCTCCACCGCGCCAAGGTGGAGCGGCGCAACGCCACCCTGGAGACCTTCGCCGTCCTCACGCGTGACCTGGCGCTGGACACCGATCCCCTGACGCTGATCCGCCTCGTTCAGAACGCGGTGCTGCCGCTGCTGAACGCCGGGTTCTCGCAGTACTACGAGCCGGAAGATGGGCTGTGGCGCATTCGTTCCCAGGTGGGCCAGATCAGGACACCCGCCGTACAGGCCGCGCTGGAAGCAGGGCTGCCCTTTGAGACCACGTCTACCCTGCTGACCCCATGGCACACCGGCAAGGCCGAGTACAAAGACGTCTATGACCCGGCGGCGGACGGCTTGCCCCGGAGTGACGTCCCCCTCTTCGCCACGGCGGCGCTGCCCGTCATGGTCAGCAATCAGATGCGGGGCGTGCTGGTCTTCGCGCTCCCCGAGACCCGGAAGTGGTCACCGGTGGACCGCGCGGTGCTGACCACCATGAAACGCAGCCTGACCCTGGCGCTGGAGCGCGCCGAGCAGATCCGGAGTGTCGAGCAGCAACGGGCGGCCTTGCTGGAGGCCAACGAGGAACTCGAAGCCTTCAGTTACTCGGTCTCGCATGACCTGCGGACCCCGGTGCGGCACATCAAGGGCTTCAGCGAACTGCTCCGCAAGAGCGTGGGGCCGGGCCTGGGTCTCAAAGACACGCATTACCTGACGGTGATCGACGAGGCGGCGGGGCGCATGAACATGCTGATCGACGCCATGCTGGACCTGTCCCGCACCGCCCGGCTGCCGCTGCGCGTGGGACCCGTGGACCTGGACGCCCTGGTGTCGCAACTCCAGCAGGAACTGGAGGCGGACGCGCAGGGACGCGCCGTGCGCTGGGAAGTCTCGCCGCTGCCGCTGGTTAGCGGGGACCACGACACCCTGCGGCAGGTCCTGAGCAACCTGCTGAGCAACGCCCTGAAGTACACCCAGCCCCGCGAACTGGCGGTGATCGAGGTGTGGGCCGAGGAGCGCGCAGAAGAGTGGGCGGTGTTCGTGCGGGACAACGGCGTGGGCTTTGACCCCCGCTACACTAGCAAGCTGTTCGGGGTGTTTCAGCGGCTGCACCTGGAACGCGAGTTCGAGGGGACCGGGGTAGGGCTGGCGAACGTGCGGCGCATCATTTTGCGGCATGGGGGTACGGTCAGCGGCCAGGGTGTGGAGGGAGAGGGGGCCACCTTCAGCTTCACCCTGCCGCGCTGAGCGCCTGGAAAAACGCTTTGACCACCGCATGCCTACCGCTTGAGCAAGCGCGCCAGCCACGGCCCTGAGTCAGTCGGGCGGGGAGATGGCGAATTAGAGGGGTTCGGGCACGTAGCTGAACGTACCGCTGACCAGCAATCGGCTCATCCCACTTGATCTGCGGCATTGTTGAGCGGCACGCCGTCGATCTTGAGAATGACAAACTGATCGCTGACCTTGAGCACCGTCACTGTGCCCTGGGTGCCCACAGCCTTCCAGTCGATCTTGACCACCCCGCGGACTGGGCCTGCCCCAATATTGCGTAGTTGAGGTTAAGCGGCTGTCTATTGTCGAGGCTTATCTCCATCTGCGCAAAACTGGGTCACCTTCAATCGGCGCTGAGAAGGGTTCAGGGGAACTTTCGAGAATTGCCGTCCGAGCCGCGAGAAATCAGGTTGACCACATCGTGAGCGCAGGTTGTAGTTCCCAGTCTCAAGTCACCCAAGGATCCAAAGTTGAATATCTCTCCTGTACGTACCATACTGTTTGGTATGGAAATAATTGCTCTTCCTGTTGCTGTCATCCTGATGGTCCTGGCTCTGCTGCATGTCTATTGGGGCGCGGGTGGACTGTGGCCTGGATCAAGCCGTGACACGCTGGCCGCGCAGGTCTTCGGCGGCCCCCCCGGGACACCGATGCCTTCTGTCACCGCCTGCTACGCGGTGGCTGGACTGCTGATCCTGGCGTCATGGCTGGTGCTGGCCGCGTCCGGACTGCTGTCGGCAGCGGGGTGGCCCACTGGCCTCATCCGGTCAGGCGCATTCGGGGTGGCCGGCGTCTTCGTGCTGCGGGGCGGCCTGGGGTACGCGCTGCCGCGCCTGACTTCAGGCAATCCCACCTTTGCCCGGCTCAACCGCGCGATCTACTCGCCGCTGTGTCTGGGCCTGGGTGCGCTGACCCTGCTGAGCTTGTTAGGCTAAGGCGGTGACGAAGCGGCGGGGCAAAGCAGACTGGCTGGAGCTGGGCTTGAAACTGCTGCGGGACGAGGGCGAACAGGCGCTGACCCTGGAACGGCTGTGTCAGGACATGGGCCTGACGAGGGGTTCGTTTTACCACCATTTCCAGAATGTCGCCGCCTACCGCACAGCACTGCTGGAGCAGTGGCTGGACACACTCACCGAAGCGCCGATCCGTCAGTCTCAGGATGCAGCC
>NZ_JNIV01000159.1 GCF_000701405.1 Deinococcus marmoris DSM 12784 | reverse complement strand
CAGGGCTGCCCACAGCCGCACTGCCCAGTGACCGGGAGCGTCCTGATTTCATCAGGATGCTCACTCATTTTGAGCGTCTTGCCGGGATGGCCACGTTGCCCGCCAGAAGAGCGGTTGCTCTTCTGGCGCTCACTCTTGGGGACCCACGGTTTGTCCTGGCTGGGCGGTTGGCTAGAAGTTCGGCTTGTGGCGGCAAGGCGAGCTTCCAGGGTCAGCAATCGCAGTTCAAGCTCGTCAAGGCGAGCTTGAAGGATCAGGCAATTGGGGCAAAGAGCGTTCTTGATGCGCCTACTCTATCTGATTCCACTCCGCAAGTCCCCCTGCTGAGTAGTTACAAAAGATCATAGATTCTCAGCAGAGTGGACATGAAAAAGCCCCTCTCCGTGGGGGAGAGGGGTTAGGGTGAGGGGTCTCCTCAGTCCGCCGCGTCCGCCTGCGCGTACTGAAGGCGGTGCAGGCGGGCGTAGTAGCCGCCGTGTTCCAGCAATTCGCTGTGGCTGCCCTGCTCGACCACGCGGCCCTTCTTCATCACCACGATGCGGTCACAGTGTTCAATGGTACTCAGGCGGTGGGCAATGATCACGCTGGTGCGCCCCTGCATGACCTTGACCAACGCCTGCTGAATCCGCAGTTCGGTCTCGGTATCCACGTTGGCGGTGGCCTCGTCCAGCACCAGCAGAATGTCGGGGTTCTGGATCAGGGCGCGGGCGAAGGCCAGCAGTTGCTTTTGCCCGGTGGACAGCGTTGCGCCGCGTTCGCGCACCTCGGTCTGGTAGCCGTTTTCCAGAGACAGGATGTAGTCGTGGACGCCCACGTACTTGCAGGCTTCCACCACGCGCTCATGGGGGATTTCCTCGTTGTTCAGGGTCAGGTTGCTCTCGATGGTTCCGGCAAACAGGAACACCTCCTGCAACACCACGCCCACATGCTTGCGGAGGTCATGCTGCGCCAGATCACGCACGTTCTCACCGTCCACTTTCACGGCCCCGCGCTGCACGTCGTAGAAGCGGCTGACCAGGGCGGTCACGCTGGTCTTGCCCGCCCCGGTTGCGCCCACCAGCGCCACGCTCTCGCCGGGCTGGATGTGCAGATCGATGCCGCGCAGAATCCAGCGGCTGTCGCTGTCGGGCGTCTCGGCGGTGACGGTCTGATCGTAGGCAAACCACACCTGTTCAAAGTCCACCCGGCCCTCAAAGTTGGGCAGCGTTTTTGCATCGGGCTTGTCGGCAATCTCTTCCTCGGTGTCCAGCACGCCGAAGATGCGCTCGCTGGAGGCCATCGCCGCTTGCAGGGTGTTGAACACGTCGGCCAGATCCTGAATGGGCTGGAACAGTTGCTGCGACAGTTGGATGAAGGCAAACAGCGTTCCCACCGTGATCGCCCCGGCCACCACACCCGTCTGCAACGCCCCGTTGGCATCCAGGCCCACGCCCAGAATCTGCTGCGAGGCAAAGAACAGGATCAGGGCCACCGCCACCTGTCCCAGCACCGCCACCACCGGCATGAACAGCGAGAACCAGTGGACGCTGTTCTCGTTGGCGGTCAGCAGGGCGCGGTTGCTGTGATCGAAATCCAGCGCGCTGCGGCGTTCGCGCCCGAACAGTTGCACGGTCAGCATCCCGGTGATGTTTTCGTTGAGCTTGCTGTTCACCGTGGCCTGCTGCGTGCGGGTATCGCGGAAGGCGTCGCGCAACTTGGTGCGGAAGAAATTGGTGGCGAAGTACAGAATGGGCAGCACCGTGAAGCTGATCAGCGCCAGCCGCCAGTTCACGGACAGCATGATCACCACGTACACCACGATGATAAACGTACTCTGAATCAGGCTGACTAGCCCGTTGGTAATGAACTGGTTGATGGCGTCCACGTCGCTGGTCACGCGGGTAATCAGGCGGCCCACCGGGTTCTGGTCAAAGTAGGACAGTTGCAGGCGTTGCAGCTTGCTGAACACGTCGGCGCGGATGTCGCGCAGCACGTTCTGGCCCAGGTAGCCGATAACTAGGGCGAAGGCGTATTGCAGGCCGAATTGCAGCACCTTGAGGCCCGCGTACAGCAGCGCCGTCATGGTCAGGCCCCGGTACAGCACATCCAGAGAACCCACGTTTTGCAACGCCAGCGGTGTCAGGTAGGCGTCAATGGCATGGCGCTGGATCAGGGCGAAGATGGGCGAGGCCAGCGAGATCAGCAGCGCCAGCACAATCCCGCCGATCACCAGTTTCAGGTACGGCTGGACGTAGCGCAGCACGCGCCGCGTGAGCTGGGCGTCAAATTCCTTCTTGTAGCTGTCGTCGGGGGCGGTCACTTCAGCACCTCCTGACGGGTCTGTGTCTGATTAGGCTGTGTCTGATTGGGCTGTACCTGATTGCTCTGGGCCTCGCGGATGGCTTCCCGGCGCGCGGCCAGACGGTCTGCCGCCGCTTCGGGATCACTGATGGCGTCGTCGTCCTCGTCCAGATCGCTCGCCAGACGTTGCAGGCGTTCCAGCTCGGCGTAGTGGCCGTTCAGCTCCAGCAGCTCGTCGTGGCTGCCCTGCTCGGTCACGCGGCCTTCCTCCAGCACCACGATCCTGTCAGCGTGGCGCAGGGTGCTGATGCGGTGGGCAATCAGAATTACGGTGCGGCCCTGGCTGACTTCACGCAGGCCGTCCAGAATCTTGCGCTCGGTCTCGGTGTCCACCGCCGAGAGACTGTCGTCCAGAATCAGGATGGCCGGTTCGCGCACGATGGCCCGCGCAATGGCGGTGCGCTGGCGCTGGCCGCCCGACAACGTGACGCCGCGTTCGCCCAGTAGCGTGTCAAAACCGTCGGGAAAGCCCTCAATGTCTTCGAGCAGTCCGGCCAGTCGGGCGGCATTCCGCACCCGCTCGGGGTCAGGCTGCTGCGGAATATTCGGCGGCAGCGGCGCACCCACCACGCTCACGCCGGTCTTGACGGGGGGCAATTCCTGCTTTTCCACCCCGAAGGCGATGTTGTTGGCCAGGGTGTCCCCGAACAGGAAGGGTTCCTGCGGCACCACGGCCACCGCGTCGTGCAGCAGCCGCAGCGGAACCACGCGCAGGTCATGGCCGTCCAGCCGCACCACACCGGAGCTGGGGTCCATGCTGCGGGTGATCAGTTGCCCCAGCACGGTCTTGCCGCTGCCGGTGGGGCCGGTGATGCCCAGGAACGTTCCGGCGGGAACATGCAGATCAATATTCTTAAGCACCTCGCGGCTACCGTAATTCATGGACACGTTCTGGAAACGCAGATCACCGTCCAGCGCGCGAATGCTGGTGTCGGTGCGCCCTGGCACGTCCTGAACCTGGGCGCGGGCGTCGTACAGCTCACGCAGACGCAGCCACGAGGCCAATCCGCGCTGGGTCACGCCGGTGATCCAGCCGATCATCAGCATCGGGAAGGTCAGGCGTTCCAGCGTGCCCACGAACTGCACGAACATCCCCACCGTGAAGGCCCCGTTGGAGGTCAGGATCAGCCGCCCGCCCACCAGCAGGATCAGCGCGAAGGCCAGCCCCAGCAGCAGGCTCATGAACGAGCGCAGTGGGCCGTCCACCTTGGTCAGCGCGATGTTCCGCTTCAGCAGTTCCAGGTTCATGGCCTTGTAATCGCTGATCTCGCGGTCCTCGATGGCGTAGCCCTTGACCACCCGCGCCCCGCTGAAATTCTCCTGCGCCTTCCCGGCGATCTTGCTGTTCTGCTCCTGCGCCAGCCGGTGGCGCACGTTGATCAGCCGCGCCAGATACGTCAGCACACCCACGATGATGGGAACCACCGCCAGCACGATCAGGGTCAGTTGCCAGCTCAGGCTGAACATCACGGCGAACGAGGTCAGGAAGCCCGACACGATGTTCACGATCTGCCACGCGCCAAAGCCCAGCATTTCCCGTACGGCGCTCAGGTCGCCGGTCAGGCGGTTCATCAGGTCGCCAGTGCTGGCGCGATCGTAATACGGCTTATCCAGCCCTTGCAGGTGGGCAAAGATGTCGCGCCGGACCTCGTACTCGGTCTGGCGCGAGGCCACCACGATCATGCGGCGCATGTACAGCATGAACACACCCGCTGCCACCGCCGCCGCCACGATGCCCAGCGCGTACCATCCGGCCTGCGCCAGCGTGATGCCGGGCGTGCCGGGGTCACCGTCCCGCGCTCCTGTCAGACCGTCGATAACCAGCCGGATGAAATAGAAGGGCAACAGGTTGATGCTGTTGGCGAAGATGACCAGCACCATGCCGATCACGTACTGGCGCTGGTGCATTTTCAGGTAGGGCCACAGGGAACGCAGACTGTCCAAGAGAAAAACCTCGTTGGGTGACATGGTGGGCATGTCAGAAAGGGGGGCGAGAGAATCAGAGAGCGGGTCTGGGTCGCCAGAAAAGGCATTCAGAAACGACTCGTGCGCCGGACAGCATACGCCGCATGGCCCAGCAGGGAATGCGCCGAATGGCTCATACGCCAGGAACCGTCCAGGAACTGGCGTAAGCGGCCTGACCCATCCCCCGAGAAAATCCGCCCATCCAGGGCAGTTCATAGGTCACCCCTGTCGCGAGGGTGAAAAACCTGCGCCACACCACAGATTCAGGCGAGTGGCAAACAGATGGGCCAGCCTGTCAGTGTCCGCCCACACCGCTCCCGCCAGCAGGGTTTGACACCCTCTATAACCAGTGCTACTATTCCCAGCCGGAAGCGAACGCGCCTGCGTGGCCTCTTCCGCACCCAGATGGGACAGCTTCACCTTCGCTCAAGCCACCCTAGCTCAACTGGTAGAGCACCCGATTTGTAATCGGAAGGTTGTCGGTTCGATTCCGATGGGTGGCTCCACAGTCTTTCCAGGACACTGTCCACGGCTAGACTTTGACAACCTGCGGGCAGGTGGCCGAGTGGTTAAAGGCGACAGACTGTAAATCTGTTCACGTACGTGTACGGCGGTTCGAATCCGCCCCTGCCCACCAGCGTTTTACCTCTTTGTCCTGCGGGAATAGCTCAGTTGGTAGAGCGTCAGCTTCCCAAGCTGAATGTCGCGAGTTCAAGTCTCGTTTCCCGCTTTCTCCTTTACCCTCCGCCTTCTAGAACGTGCGCTTCTGTAGCTCAGTGGTAGAGCACTCCCTTGGTAAGGGAGAGGTCATCAGTTCGAACCTGATCAGAAGCTCCAGCAATCTTTACCCGAGTTCCACGGTTCAATAGAGGCGGCCTGCATATTTTTTGTGTGGGCCGCTTCTGATGAACCCCGCCGCGACAACGTGAGGCAAGTCTTGGCACAGGTCAGGCAGGCAGATACACTGTTCAGGCTTGCCCACCGCTGGACCTAAACAGCAAGGCAGACTTCATCTTCAACCCCATTCAGTCTTTTTCAGGAGGACATTAACATGGCAAAAGGAACATTTTCGCGCAGCAAGCCGCACGTGAACATCGGCACCATCGGTCACGTCGATCACGGCAAGACCACCCTGACCGCCGCCATCACCTTCACGGCTGCCGCCATGGACCCCACCATCGAAACGATGGACTACAGCCAGATCGACAAGGCCCCCGAAGAAAAGGCCCGTGGCATCACCATCAACACCTCCCACGTCGAGTACCAGACCGCCACCCGCCACTACAGCCACGTCGACTGCCCCGGTCACGCCGACTACATCAAGAACATGATCACCGGCGCGGCCCAGATGGACGGCGCCATCCTGGTCGTCAGCTCCGCTGACGGCCCCATGCCCCAGACCCGCGAACACATCCTGCTGGGCCGCCAGGTCGGCATCCCCTACATGGTTGTCTTCATGAACAAGGTCGACATGGTCGACGACGAAGAGCTGTTGGAACTCGTGGAAATGGAAGTCCGTGAACTCCTGAGCAAGTACGAGTTCCCTGGCGATGATCTGCCCGTGGTCAAGGGCAGCGCCCTCCAGGCTCTGGAAGTTCTCCAGAAGAACCCCAAGACCCCCCGTGGTGAGGACAAGTGGGTCGACAACATCTGGGAACTCCTGGACGCCGTCGATTCCTACATCCCCACCCCCGAGCGTGACACCGACAAGGCGTTCCTGATGCCGGTCGAAGACGTCTTCACCATCACCGGACGCGGCACCGTCGCCACCGGACGCATCGAGCGCGGCATCGTCAAGATCCAGGACGAAGTCGAGATCGTCGGCCTGCGCGACACCAAGAAGACCACCGTGACCGGCGTGGAAATGCACCGCAAGCTGCTGGATTCCGGTATGGCCGGCGACAACGTCGGCGTGTTGCTGCGCGGCGTCGCTCGCGACGACGTGGAGCGCGGTCAGGTGCTGAGCAAGCCCGGCAGCATCAAGCCCCACACCAAGTTTGAAGCCAGCACCTACGTGCTGTCCAAGGACGAGGGTGGACGCCACAGCGCGTTCTTCGGCGGCTACCGCCCCCAGTTCTACTTCCGCACGACGGACGTGACCGGTGTGGTGGAACTGCCCGA
>NZ_JNIV01000158.1 GCF_000701405.1 Deinococcus marmoris DSM 12784 | reverse complement strand
TCTATCGACTGCGCTGGAGCATCGAGTGTACGTTCAGCAGCATGAAGTCGCGGGGCTTCGACCTGGAACGGTCAGCGGTGACCCACGCTGACCGACTGGAGCGGTTATTTGGACTGGTCACGCTGGCCTGGGTGTGCTGTTTGAGGGTGGGCGTCTGGATGAACGCGTGCAAACCGATTCTGATCAAGGCTCATGGTCGCCGCGCAACAAGCGTGTACCAGTATGGCTGGCAATATCTGGCGAGAGCGCTGAGATGGGATCGCCCACAGGCCGAAGCCTACTTTGGCCTCCTGAGTCACCCTTTTCCTGCGCTCAGCACCGCCTGAACTCAAGTTGTCCGGTACTGAACCCTTCCTCTTTCCACTGGTCCCAGGTGCCCTCCTTCACTTTTTTCAGGCCCACCCAGCAACGCCGCTGCTATGTTGTTTCCTCTCCCCCCCTGTGTCCATTTTTTCTTCTCCATCTGGCCTGCACGCCCTTGACTCGTCAGCGGTTTTCCGTTGTCGCGCTGGAAGAAACAGCCAGGCCGGGCAGCAGGCACTGAAGCGCCCTGACGGCTGCGGCCTTGTCCGGCGCCCAGACGATCAACGGTGTTGGCTGCGAGGTCCGCACCGGACAGCGTGACCAGCCCAGCCCTCCCGCGCCCAGCACCTGATAGACAGACCGCCGGGATCGGTCGCCACAGGCGTCCACCAGGCCACACCAGACCGCTGTACGGCGATCTGAAAACGGTCCAGGAAGTGCCTGCCAACGTCCCCGCCAGGCGCTCAGCGCAGGCAGGATAGGATCCTTCCCCAGCGCCAACAACGCCCTGGTTGCCGTAAGGAGTTGCGCTTGGTGGGCCGCCCTCTTAGCGCGCGGCACGACAAGGCCCAGTGCCTCCAGCGCAATGAGGGGCGCACCGCCGCAGGACTGCTCCAGATCACGCGCAACGTCGGCCAGCACTGCTCCGAACATAGGGTTTGGACTTCCTGTGGTCACTGGGACCACCGTCGCGTACGGCTCCAGTTCCAGATCACCAGCCCAGTGCCTACAGGCCGTGGGCTGGGTGTGATCCTGAGCATTGCAGGTGGCGCGCGCGTGTTCGGGGCACAGCGCGCAGGGCAAGGCGTGCAGAATCGAGCGCGGGGCCGACGTCGGAGCAAACTGGAGCTGACGGCCCCGGTGCAGCATCTGCAGCAGTTCTGAGCGCTCGTGGTGGCCCATCAGGGCGGCGCGCGCCGCATGGTCCAATTCGAGCGGAAACAGTGCCGTCAGGCTGCACTCGCGCACGACAGCGGGCAAATGGGGCATGGTCAGGGCGCGCGTGTCCTGGCCCAGGAAAGTGTTGTTGCCTCGCCCCCCGTACCAGTGGGCCACCCTGGGCGGCGAGGCGCACACGCCAGTAAGTCCTGCCGCCGTGGACAGCGCCTGCTGGACAGCTTTATGGGAACCTTGCGGGACCAGAAGTACCTGCCCTCCTGGGGACCGCGCCGCGTGCGCCAGGATCTCGCGGGCCACCAGGACAGCTTTGCGCGGCTGGGACCGCGCGGGGTCCAGAGCGAGCTGCGGAGCCAGTTGGACCCGCAACGGACGGCGCGCGCCGACATCGAGGATCCGGCAGTCCGAGCCGAAAATGGCGCGGTACTGGGCCTCAGAGGCATACGCGTCCAGGACCACGATGGGGCGGTCAACCAGTGCGGGCTGCAAGATGTCGAAGGCCAACACCTTGGGGTACACCGACTCAAAGTCCCCGCGCCACACCAGTCCACAGCGCCGGCGGATCTGCCCTTCCTCAGCGGCGACGAGATCATCGAGAAGGGCGTCCACCAGCAGATCGGCGAGCCGTTCGCGGGTGGTCAGGCTGATGTCCTCGCCCCGGAGCCAGGGAAACAGGTGCCCAGCGATGGCTGCGCGCAGCGCCGTAGCGGCGGCAGGCTGCTCCGCCAGAATTTGCAGGGCCGGGCCGATCAGCGCCCAAAAGCCCGGCCCGCGCAGCATGCACCGCGCGATGCCCTGGCTGGGCCAGGCGGCGGCGAACGGATGAACGCCCGTCAAGTGCCGCTTCAGTTCCGGCGGCCAGCCCCGGGCCAGTGCGGCCAGCATGTCGACGGCGGCCTGTTGCCGGGCGTCCATGGCGTGGGGCCGCAGCACTTCAGCCAGATTCGCCAGCGGCAGACCACGCAACTGACCCTGTCCGCTGGTGAGGCCGACATGCAGCGACAGCGCACTCAGTGGGTCCTCGTCGATGATGACGCCGCTGGCCTCGCGCAGTTTGCCCAGTGGTCCATGCAGACCAGGCTGGAGCAACAGCGGCAGGTGCGCGTGGCTGACCACGGCTACCGGACGGTCCCAGGTGAACTGCTGGTGGTACGCGTCATCGCTCAGGTGGGCGCACCCGAGGATGGTTTGCGTCACATCCTGACCCGCCGCGCCCTGGAAGTCCCTGGCCGTCTGCGCGGCCAGAGTGGGCGCCGCTCCCGCCTGACGGCTGCACACGGTCTCTCGCACCGCCCACAGGGCTTTTTCCGGCAGCCGCGCCACCGCCGCCGCGATGGCCCCAGCAGTCTTCCCGCCACCGGGCACCGCGCGGATCACCGAGACCCCCGGCCCCCCGGCCAGCGCCGCCCCCACCACTGCCTCGACTTCTTCCTTGATTCCAGTCATGGCTCGCCACGCTAGCAGGGGGGGGGTCTGAACAGAACTTTTCTGCTGTCCTGGTGGGGGTCCAGATCACTTTTAAGTAACTCTCCCCGATGCAGAACAATGCTGAAGCTCAAGAGAGGTGGTGACAGCTGTGAAGCCGGGGCCAGAAGTTTCTGCACCCAGGTGGGGTGGGTGAAGAAAAGATAGAAGAAAGGCGACGTCATGGAATCTGCCAGGGGCGGAGCAGAACCCACGCTTAAGCTGTCCTGAACAGCTAATGGCCAGGGCAGAGCGCCATGATGCGGTTCAGCGTGAGCTTGGCCGGGATGCTCTGCCCACCGCCCACAGCGCCGTTGTTGGCCGCAGGGCCGGGGTCAAGATGTCCTGCCTGCCCTGACCCAGCCTGGCCGGCGCGCTCACTTGCGCCGGACGGCCTGCCGGAGTTGCTTGCCGGGCGAGTCATCGGACAGCGCTGAGGAGCGCTCCAGGGTGAGCAGCAGTCCCACCACCATCAGCGCGCCGGCCAGGCCCAGGGCCAGCCACTCGAGCGGTGCCACCTGGAGCGTAAGGCGCTCAGTGCGGCGCAGCAGAACCTCGGTGCACCCAGGCCGCAGCAGGCAGCGCCCCAGCAGCTCGGCGTGTGCGTCCGGGACCGCGCCCAGAGCGGTAGCCCAGCCTTTCTGCTCCATACGGGCGGCAAACACATCGAGCTGCGCCCACCAGCGCTGCACCACACAGGTCCAGGCCCACCAGCCCGCCCGCAGCACGGCGCACACGAACAGCGTCCGGCCCAGCGCCAGCCGCATCAGTCGTCTTCCGGCGAAAAGTAGACGTGGGCAGCGGGTGTTGGGGCCTGGGGTGCAGGTTCAGGTTCTTTTCGAAGAGGAGGACAGCAGGGGCCACCAGTCCTGATGGCCTTGACCGGTGGGGCGGCGATCTTCGCGCGCGCTTTGAACAGCGGTTCGCTGAACCAGCGCAGCCGGGCGGCCACGAGAGCGGGGCGGGCGCGGTCGATCACCACGACGTTGTCGCCGTGCATCCGGCGCAGCTCACCCGGCCCGATCAGCGGCTGCTCGCGTGGCGTGGCGCTCTGGGTCTCAGTCCCGCCCCGCCGGCGAGTCAGGCCCACAGGGCGCGACGTGGAGCGGGACCGCTGCTCTAGCGCGGTGCTGCCGGCCAGCAGGCTCACGTGGCGCTGGGTCTCGGGGGCGCTGGTGGGGTAAAAAATCTGGGTCAAACAGTTGGCCATCAGCGCGTCGGCACCGTACACCCCGTAGGCCGCGTTGAGTTGCGACAGCGCCTGGACGTAGATCACTGCGGAAATGCCCCGGCCAGCGACCGTGGCCAGGGTGTCTGGCAAGCCAGGGACCGGCAGGATGCCAGTCTCGTCCAGGCCCAGCAGAAGGGGGATCAGCGGGGCGTCCGGCTCTTCATCGGCGGCGGCGACACGGGCCTGGATCAGCGTCCAAGTGATGAGTCGCAGCAGAGGAGCCAGGGTTGGAGCCAGACGCTCGGGACAGCGCAGGTAGACGGTCGTCGGTTCGGCCCAGAGGTCCTGCGGCGCGAGGGGACGCGCGCCGGTGGTGTCGGTCATCCGCAGCACGCCGTCCACGAGCAGCGGCTGCAACCGGGTCGACAGTGTGCTCCAGGCCTGCCGGGCCAGCGAGCGGGCATCGTCCAGGCTGGTGGCCATGCTGGACTTATCTCCAGCCGCAGCGTCCATGCCCTGGCCCAGATACAGTGTCAGGTTGTCCTGCACGATGGCGTCGTCGATCGTCCTGAGCAGTTCAACGGTGCCCTGCATGCCCCGGCGCCGCACGCACTCGGCGGCCAGGGCGAAAGTCGGCCGTCCCAGCATGTGGGCCGCGCGGAACATGGCGACCAGGATGGGCACGGCCGCCGACGCGAAAATACTGTTGTTGCCATCTTTTTCTGGCGTGAGCAGGATCGTGGCCGCTGCGCTCAGACCCTGCTCGCTCGTCGCCAGATGACTGATGGGGTCATATGGCGCTCCGTTGCCACGCGGGTCCAGCACCACCACGCGCCCGAAACCTGAGCGCCAACCCGACGTTTTTCGGTAAAACTCGCCTTTCAAGTCGATCACGATGGCCGAGCCGCGCCAGTCGAGCAGGTTGGCGATCAGGTGAAGGCCTTTACCCGAGCGGCTAGGACCCACCACCAGCATGTGGCCCAATTCCGGCGGGGCAGTCAGGCCCAGGTGATGGGCGTTCGGCGCGGTGGCGACCAGCAGACGTTCCCCGGTGTTGGCTTCCTCGAGTTGAACGCGCAGCTCACGCATTTCGTCAGGTGAGGCAAAGCCTGCGTCAGCAAGCGCCTGCTGGGACTGTGGGTGGCCGCCGCGCAGGAACTGAATCCCTGCGGCCAGCAGTCCCGCAGTGATCAGATCGAGCCAGTTCACCGTTCCCACGCTCCTGCGGGGGTGAGCGCGCGTGAGCGCTCAGGCTGTTGCTGATGCGGCTCCTGCACAGCGTCGAGATCGAGCGCTCGTGCCCAGGTGGCGTGCCGTTCCCAACTGCTGTCGGCCACCTCGCGCAGGGTATGGAGATCCATGCGGGTCAGGCGGCGCTCAGTGGCGGCGACGATATGAACATGATCGTGCTGGCTCTGGTTGCGGTGTTCGACGGCGAGCCAGGGCACCTCTGCACCTTGCCCCTCCGCAACGGCGGCCATCACGTCGCGCGTCCAGTCACGCTGATCCACCGGGTGCTGGCCAGCGCCGGGGTTGAGCACCACACGGTAGTGGTGGTCTCCCCTGGCCGCATCCAACTGTGCGCGGATGCCGGCGACGTCCAGCCCGTCAGGGCCGAACACCGCGCGCTCAACGCGCTGGCCATCCCGGTCCGGGCGCAGGACCGCGTACCGCAGGGCGGCGCGCGAGGCGGCGGGACCGCCGGCGCCGACGGTGAACCGCGCGCGCACGATGGTCACGGTGCGTCCTCCAGACCGAGCAGATCTTTAACGGCGGCGCTGGGAGTCCGCAGGCGCTCGCGCGTTTCGGCGGCGGCCGTCCGGTTGAGCGCCTGGGCCGTCTCGGGGCCGGCCTGCTGCGCGATCTGGTTGAGGTGCAGGCGGCGCGAGGTACCCGCTTCCATGGCCGCCTGGACGATGATTTTTGCCAGACGATCGGACATCGCGCCGACTTCCTTCTTAACGGCGCGCTCGATGCGAGCGCCGGCGAGGTCCAGGACAAGCTCATCGCTGCGCTGTGCGACGCCGCGGGCGAGCAGGGTGGCGCCGTACTCGCTGAGCGTAAGGTCTTCGACGGCTGCCAGATTTTTCAGGCGCTGGGCCGCGTCTTCTTCGACCCAGATGGTGATTTTTTGCTTGGGCATGGGGGCGCACCTCCGTGAGCGCTAAGACCAGCATCGCAGCGCGCGGCGGATTATGTGCAGAAAATGAGTGGTGGACACTTCCGGGCCATCGTCGCGTGTCGCATCAGCTCCAGCGCTCTTATCTTGCCGACAAATGACCGCGTTGTGGATGGCCCAAAGCGAGGCGAGGCCAGGAGAGCAGTGTCTTTTCATTGAGTGGTGGCTGGGTTTTTGGGATGGGGTCAGGAACAACTGACCGGGTCCGTGGATATCGCCACCACTTAGAGCGTGTTTATAAAGGTTCGACGGATGGGTCGAGGCGACGGAGCATCAGGCGAATGTTGGCGAGATAGCACCAGGAAGCGGAAGTATGGCAGCGGCCTTCATAGTCCCGGCTCAGCCGACGTGAGCGCGTCAACCACGCCAATGAGCGTTCCACCACCCAGCGACGGGGCAGCACCTGAAACCCTGTGGCCCTGTCACTGCGTTTGATGATTTCCAATGTCCAGCCCAGTGTTTCCAGCGTCCAGGTGACCAGCTTGCCCAGATAACCACCATCGGCCCAGACATGACGGAGGCGCACAAAGCGCCTCCGTGCGTACCACAGCG
>NZ_JNIV01000157.1 GCF_000701405.1 Deinococcus marmoris DSM 12784 | reverse complement strand
CCTGCCGAGTTTCCCGCACCAGGACGCGATTGATCGCCTCCCATGAACCGTCAGCTTCAAAACGGCGAAAGTACGAATACACCGTCTGCCACGCTGGAAAGTCATGCGGCAGGTTTCTCCAGGCAATGCCGCCCTGCAAGACGTACATGATCGCGCACAGCACCTCGTAGAGATCGACCGTGCGTGGCCGCCCTCCTGGCTTGGCAGAGGGGAGGAGTGGTTCGAGCCGCTTAAACTGGGCTTGGGTCAGGTCCGACGAGTAAGGCTTGCGTTTCACACCTCAAGCTTGCCACCGGGTCTGACCCTTTATAAACGCGCTCTAACGGTCAAACCGCTGGGCAGCGTTGAGGCCAGCGTTTTCTAGCGGTCAGATGGTTGGACAGTTGGATGTTCAAACTCTCGCTCCCAGAGGGGGCCACGCAGCTGCAACGGACCAACCCATCAACCTGCTTCCGCTATCCTGCCTCCCGATGTCGCGTTTTCTGCCCCTGCTGTGCCTGCTGCTGTGCGTGGGCGGCGCACCCTTTCCAGCGGCGCAGGCTCCAGCCACGCAAAATCCGGCCACCCAGCAGGCGGACCTGACCCTGCACCGCGAACCCGGCCTCACGGTGAGCGTTCAGGAGGTTCTGCGAGGACTGCCTCCCGGCGTGCGCGCGGGCGTGCTGGTGCAGGATTTGCAGACGGGCCAGGTGGTGCAGGCGAAGCTACCGGATAGCCCGTTCATCCCCGCCAGCACCAACAAACTGGTGGTGGGCGCGGCGGTGCTGAACGAGCGCGGCGGCGCAGACGGCTGGTGGAGCGCCGAACTGACCGTTCCCGCCGCGCAGATCGGGCAGGCCCGCGTGAAGGCCGTGACCCTGCGCGGCAGCGGTGACCCCACCCTGAGTGTGTCGGAGGGCACCTACAGCCTGCGCCTCCTGGCAAAGCAGACGTATGCGCGTGGCCTGCGCGTGGTGGGACAGGTGCGGCTGGACGACGCCCGGCTGGATTCGGCCACCTGGAAGGACGCGCCCATAGAGCTGCCCATGACCGCCCTGCGCCTCGCGGAGTGGTATGACGCGCCGCCGCCGAGCAATGAAACCGCGCGCCAGCGACTGGGCACGGCATTGAAAGCGGAGTTGCGCCGCGCCGGAATCAAGGTGACATCCGAAGCTGTGGGCGAGGCGGCTCCCTTCAGGCCCTCCCTCCCACCGCCGCGCACCGATGGGCAGGGCCAGCCGTTGCCCATCGGTGCGCTGGTTCCCGTGGACCGCCGCCCCGAACAGGCGGTGGCCAGCGTACGGAGTGCGCCCGTGGCGAAGTTTGTGGCCGCCACGCTGCGCCCCAGCGACAACCTGAACGCCGAGGAACTGCTGGGCACGCTGGCCCTGCGCCCTGCCGCGAACGGCACGCTGTCCGGCGGACTGGCGCGTCAGCGGGCGTATCTGGGCCGTATCGGCGTGGACCTCAGCGGCGTGGTGGTGGCCGACGGCAGCGGCCTGAGCCGCGAGAACCGCCTGACCCCGCGCGCCCTGGTGCAGTTGCTGCGCGTGATGTATGACCTGCCATATCCGCTGTCCGGCACGCCTGCCGAGGGTTCAGGCTTCCCGGATCAGGTGTACCGTCAGCGCCAGAATGCGTTTGCCGAGGCCCTGCCGCAGGGCGGTACGAACGAGAACCTTCCACGTCACGGTGGACGTGGCGGCACGCTGGCGCAGCGTTTTGTGGGCGCGGGGCTGGACGTGCGCGCCAAGACCGGCACGCTGCCCGGTGTCAGCAGTCTGGCCGGGTATGTCACGGCAAAAAGTGGGCATACTTTGGCCTTCGCCCTGATGATGAATGGCCCCCTGGACACCCCGATCCTGACCCTGCGCGCCCTGCTGGACGAGACGGTGGCGGTGCTGGCGGCGGAGAACTGAGCGGAGCCGTACACTACCCCCATGCGCCCCCTGCCCCTGCCCTTTCCCGACGAAAACGAAGCGCCGCACGTCACCGAGTTGCGGTTCGCGGGCAGCGGCGTGACCGTGCGCGGAGCCTTTGAACTCAACGAATTTGCCACCCTGACCCCCGACAACCTGGAATTTCTGCGCCTCTACATCCGCGTGCGCGGCAATTTAAAGGAAGTGGAGCGCGTGCTGGGCGTCAGTTATCCCACCGTGCGCGCCCGCTTCGACACGCTGCTGCGCGCCATCGGCTATGAACCCGAACTGGCCGATCCCCAGGCCGAGATTCTGAGCAGCCTGGAACGCGGCGAGATCACGCCGGATGAGGCTGCGCGGAAGCTGCGGCGTTAGCCGGGGCCGGGCCATCCTGTCGCTCCAGCCAGTGCCTCATTCTCGTCCTAGACTTGGCGCTATGGAATCCCGATGAGCGGCGTGGTCTGGCTGGCCCTGGACGGCGTGGGCCACCCGGCAGACGCGCCCCCTGACAGCGTGTGGGAGCAGGACCTGCCCGCGCTGCGCCCACTGATCGACGCTGGATTTGCCCTGGACGCCACGCTGGGCGTGCCCGGTCTGCCGCAGTCCGGCACCGGCCAGAGCTGCTGGCTGACCGGAGTGGACGCGGTGCGTCTGATGGGCAAAAATGGCATGGGCGAACACTTCGGCCCGCATCCGGGGCCGACGTTGCAACGGCTGCTGCGCCAGTCCAGCCTGCCCGCGCGGCTGGAAGCGGCGGGTCTGCGCGCGGCCCTCGCCAACCATTACGTCCCGCAATATCTGGAGGCCCAGGCCCGCCGCCCCCGCATGGGCTGTTTTCCCTTTGCTTTCACGGCGGCGGGGTGGCCCCTCAACCCGCCGGGGGTGCCGCTGCTGGGCGCGACGCTGGGCCTGGGCTACCGCGAACCCTGGACACCGTTCCAGACCCCGCATGAGGTGACAGAAGTGGGGCAGGCGCTGGCGAAAGCCGCCCGCCAACACGACCTGATCGTGGCCGATCTGTGGTTCGGGGACCTGCTGGGCCACCTGGGGCGCGAAGCCGGGCCGCCCCCGGAAGTTCGGGCGGCAGCTTCCGGGTATCTGGCCCGCGTGGACGCCCTGCTGTCCGGGCTGCTGGACGCCGGGGCGCGGGTGGTGATCAGCAGCGATCACGGCAATCTGGAAGACCTGAACACCAAATCCCACACCGTCTCGCGGGTGCCGTTTGCTGGGGCAGGCGTCGATCTGGGCGCGGCGAGGAATGTGGTGGAGGCTGGACAGATCATCGCCGGATGGTTCGGGCTGGGTTCCGTTGAAGACAGACAATCCCGCCCACCTGTGCCGCTGGTCTGAAAGTTATCCACAATTTTATCCACAGGGCTTGTGGACAACTTGTGGATAACCTGGGGTTCCTGCCAGCCTTGATCGCGCGTTTTGCCCGTGCTATGCGGCGTGCAGGGGTAATAGGGAGGGGGTTCCACAGCTTCCAAAGTTATCCACAGGCTCCCGTTTCACTGTGGATAACTCAGGGCGTGGTGGCCCGGACGGCCCCGATAAACGCGGTCACTTTTGCCGGATCTTTCACGCCAGGACGGGCTTCAAGCCCGCTGACCGCGTCCACGCAGGCGGGTTGCAGGACCCGGATGGCCTCTGCCACGTTCCACGGCCCCAGTCCTCCCGCCAGCCACGCCCCGGCGGGAAACGTTTCACGCAGGCTCTCCCAGTCCAGTGGCACCCCGCCCCCCGGTTGTGGAGCGTCTACCATCAGGGTAACGGCAGGAACACTGGCCCATAGTTCTGCCCCGGCCCCCAGATTGGCGGGGCGCAGCACGCGCAGCACCGGATAGAAGTCGGCCACCGCCCGCACGAAGGCTTCAGAGAGGGGGCCGTGGAGCTGCACCGCCGACACCCGCGCCAGTTCTGCCGTCCGCAGCACCTCGTCCAGTCCCTGATCCAGAAACACGCCCACCCGGCCCACGGCTGGCCCCACACTCAGGCCCGCCTCGCGCGCAATCTGAGGCGACACCAGCCGCTTGCTGATGGGCGCGAAGATGAACCCCAGGGCGTCCGCGCCAGCCTGTGCGGACCGCACGGCGTCATGGATAGAAGTGGTGCCGCAGATTTTGATCCGTGTGTGGGCCTCAGCCATTTCTGCCTTCCAGCGCCGCTATCCGGCCCTCCAGATCGCGGTTTTTCTGGAGCAGCGCCAGCAACAGCAGGGCGTAATGGTCATACAGCTTGGGGCGCTCCATGCGGTATTCGCCCGCCATCCAGCCGTTCAGCAACCGCTCGGCTTCCTGCAACACCTCATCCGTGGGCACGTCGCGGAAGCCGCGCTGGCCGATGATCTCGCGGGCAAAGTTCAGTTCACGTTCGGGATCGGGACGCTCTGGCATGCCTTCCATTCTGAAGGCTGAAGCCGGAGCGCGCACTGCACGTCGCCCGCGTTCGGGTAAAGTCCGCTCTGGCGTCTACCAGCCCAGGTCCGGCGCGGTTACCACCCGGTCTGCGGGAAGGTCACTGAACAGCGTGTAGGTCAGGGTATAGCTGCCGGGAATCACGCGGCTGAGCAGGATGGCGTCGCCGTCCACGCGCGGCTGGACATTGGCCAGACTCGGCCCCTGGAGTTGCAGTGGGCCGCGCACGGCGGGGGTGCTGCCGCCTGTGGGCAGCGGATCGATCAGGCGAACGTTTTCCAGCGTGCTGTCCACGGTGAAGACCAGCGTGACCGCGTAGTTCTGCGCGCCCGCGTTCACGTTCTTGGTCAGGCTGGCCCGCGCGCCGTTCTGCACGGTGCGGGTGACGTTCGCCCCGGCGGGACTCTGCACCCGCGCCGTGCCGGTGGTCCGCAGGCCCACGGGGTCCAGCACGGCCTCGGCGGTGTCGCTGCGGCACACGCGCACCGGCACCTTCAGGCGCAGCGGCTGGCCCCCGCTGAAGTCCCCGGACGTTTCCAGCGGGTAGTCGCTGGTCCAGCCGGTGGGCAGGTTCAGCTTCAGGCTGCCCGGCAGGCGGTACGGGAAATCGGTGCGGGCGCTGGCGGTCAGTTGCGTCACGTCGCAGGCGTTCACGATGTCCGGGGCGGTGATCAGGGTCACGTCGGTCAGCACCCGGTACTCGATGGTGACCTTGCCCGCCACGCCGTCCGAGACGCGCCCTGGCAGCGGCGGCGTGAAGGTGCTGCCGGGAATCGGCGTGGGTTTGACCGGGTAGTCACCGGGCGCAAGCGGCACGTTGGCGGGGGTGTTCAGGGTGCGCCCAGCCACCTCGAAGGGCACGCCGGTCAGGGGGATGCGCTGATCGCCGTAGATCGCCACGGCATCCACTGCCAGTTGCCCTTCCGGGGCGCGGGCCACGAAACGGACCTTGGTAAAGCCCGGCTGGTAGCGCACCTCGGTAGGGGAGACGATGTTGCCGGTTCCCTGCACAATGCTGGAACTGATCGGCACGTAGCCGGGCGGCAGTTGCGGGCGCACGCTGCTCTCGCCCACCAGCGTGTACGACGCCCCCGGAATCGGGCGGCCCTGCGGATCAACCACGTCCACCAGCAACTGATTTTCCACCTTGGCCCCGGCAGGCGGATTGAAGCCGCCCACGCGCGCTGTGACCGGCTGGTCATTCAGGCGGAACGAGTAGCGCACCGCGTTGCTGTACTGCTTGGTGGTGGGCAGCACCCGGATAAAGATCTGCCACTCGCCCACCATCTCGGGCGTGATGGTGAAGCGGTCCGTCACGGTCTTGCCATTGTCGCTGGGCGTCAGGTTGGCGCGTTTGCCCCCCGGCTGCACCGCGAAGGTCTCGGCTTCCTGCGGGCCGTCGATGTCGTAGTTCAGGATGCCCACCGCCTTGCCCACCCAGTCGGGCGTGACGTTCAGGCGGGCGGCCAGCAGCGGCTCCGGGGTGTTGCTGCGGGCGTTCACGGTAAAGTCGCTGGTCTCCAGCGCAAACGGCGAGGCCACCCGCAGCGCATACGCGTTCTTGCCGTCGCCCTTGCTGTTGACCCGCAGCGTGTAGGTCCCGGCCCCCAGCCCGCCCGCGAACAGGCTGTCCCAGGTGTGTTCGCGGTTCTGCCCGTAACGCCGCTCGGTGACCGTGCCGCTGGGGCCGACCAGGGTAAAGGTGGTGGTGAACGCCTCGTTTTTCTTATATAGCTCGTCGCCGAAGTACCCCGCCGCGCGCCGCCCGTCCACGTAATCGGCCAGATTGAAGGTGGGCGAGTAGATTTCCAGTCCCAGCGGCTTCCCGGCGTCCTGCGGCGAGACCCGGATAGTATAGCTCTCCACGTCCTGAATCCATTTCTCGCCCACCGACACCAGCGGCAGCAGGCCCCCCACCGGACTGCCCCCTTCGGTCTGGGCCAGCGCCGGGCCAGCGCCCATCAGCAGGGCGGCGAGAAGCGTCAGATGGGCAGAGAACGGTCGGGGGAAGACGTTGGGCATGACTGCAAAAAGCATACAGGAGTGGCATGGTGGGGGCTGGCGAGCTGTAGCCGGAGGGTCAGCAGGGGACGAAGCGGTTCAGTGTTCCTTTTGGTTCTATGAAGCTCATGTCAAGTCATAGGCACTCCATCCATGTGTCAAACTCCGCAGTGACCCAAACCCCCCGTAAAACGTTTATCACTATGATCGAAAGTTCACTTCCTCGGTTCACCTGGAGTTCAGTACCGGACAACTTGCGTTTAAGTGGCGCTGGGTGCGGAGAAAGGTTGATTTAAGAGGCCGAAGTATATTTCGGCCTGTGGGTGATCCCA
>NZ_JNIV01000156.1 GCF_000701405.1 Deinococcus marmoris DSM 12784 | reverse complement strand
TCCGTCCTCCTGCTCGATCTGCCTGACCAACGGCTTTGCCAGTTTCCAGAGCGTACGGGAAAAAGCCTCTTCCTGACGCAAAAAACGAGTGACCTGATCGTGACTGACTTCCCCCAGCAGCAACTGGGCGAGCATGGTGGCACTCGTTTGACCGAACGAGGAGATCAAGAAATCGCTGTACAGTTCCATCATCCGGCGAGTCACCTCCCCAGTTTGCGTCGCCGCAGTGCGAAGCAAGAAATCCTGATGATTTCATGGAGTCTTCAAATCGTAGCGCGTAAGGTCAGATTTAAAGTAAATACCGCATCACTGTGCGGATCAAAATGGTATTCGCCAGTGACCACGCCTATTGCATTGATACGGTTGGTGGTTGAAGCGAGGAATACCAGATCGCCTATGCGAATGCCGTCTTTAAAAGCGTGCTGCTGGACGCTTACTTGATCTTCTGGCAAACTATTCAAATCTCTTGGAGCCAAGGAAGCGGGGAGGCTGATGCCGTCCTGATTCACGCTGTTTTTGAGCCAACTACCCACGCGAATCTCCCCACGCGCTAGACTCTTGTCTCGAACCTGGCTGAACGGCACAATGCCATCAATATAGATGCGCCAGACCTGCCCAACGGGATTGATTTCGGGTGGGCGTGTGGGCGTAGGAGCAAGTTTAGCTGTCTCCTCCTCATCCATACGCGGCAGCACGCCGCCCGCCGCGCGCACAGCTTCCAGAAATACACCGTCCTCCAAGCGGTACGACAGTTGGCCCCCACTCATGACGGGTTTGATGCCCTCTATAAAGTCCTCGTAACCGAAGGACTGGTGGAAGGTTACGAAGGACACCTGACCCTCGCTCACCAGTTGATCGTAGCGGGTTTTCAGGGCGATCCGATTACTGGCCTGCGCTGTCAGAAAGGCGGGATCAAGCACGGCCAGCGCTCCATTCACCACTGCGTAGGTCTTGCCCGTTCCAGGCGGGCCGTAAAGAATCTGGTTGAATGACACGCCCGGAATCGGGACGAAATCGACTGGCAGCATGAAGGCAGGTGCTGGCGCTATCTCGATGGTCATGACCTCCTGTGTCTGCTGTTGCCTACGTGCCCCGGCAGCCTCGGTTACGCGGGCCAGGGCATCCAGTACGCCGTCCACATAAGTTAGGGCAGCCTCCAGTGCGTCCAGAAAATCCTGGCCCTCCAATGTGTCGGGATCAAGCGTGATGCCTACCCGCATGCGGCAGCTTTTGCCCTCGGCGGTCAGGTAGGTGTCCAGTGCCCGCCGCGCGGCCTGACCGTCACCAGACAGCCCGATCATGCCTACCGCTGGAAAATCGCTGTTGAGGTTGAGCAGTGGTGGACCTGGAAGGTCTGGAATATCTAGCAAGGCGCTAAGTAATTCCTCCCGCATCGCGTCGTTCTGAAGGGCAGCGCGAAGCTCGTCCCGGTGGACATCGGGGACTCCCGTTTCCAGCGTCAGGCCCGGCGGGTAGGTGATGAACTCGGCGTAGCTTTCCGTGGCAAAGAGCATGGCCCGTGCAAACGGCCCCGCGTCGGTTCCGGTTCCACCCATCAGGCCTAACTTGACCGCCAACTGTGTTTTGCCGCTGTAGGGGGAGCGTACGGGCTTCAGGTGTGCAAAGTCCTCGTCCTTGATCAGAGACAGCAGCAACTGACCGTAGCGGCGATCTAGAAGCATGTTGCCCTTGGGGGTGTCGGTGACGTACTGCCCGGCCTCCTGCACAAAGGCGGCAAAGGGAAAGGCATCACCGTCAAGCGCAGCCACACTTTTTCCCGTCTGCGTAGCCAGCCACGCGGTATGAGACAGGGTGGCGAAATCAGGCGTGAGGGCACGTGCTGTATCTAACACTGCCCAGTACTCCGCCAGCGTCTGCACCTTACCCGCGCCGCTGACGTTCTGGCGTTCCAGGTACGGCACATTAACGCCGTTCAAGGCCAGGAATTGCTCTGGATTGAGCCAGAACAGCCCGGTGGTCAGTTTGGGCAAGGCTACCTTGCGAATCGCTAGTGCCCGTCCGAAGGTTTCGGCCTCTAGTCGCCCGGCCACGGCCTGCTGTGCCAGTGTCCATAACGTCGGCAGGTCTTCTTCTCGCCGTTTGCTGCGGTATGCGAAGTACCAGGCGTTCATGGGATTGCTCCACGGCACGCCAGAGAGATCAGTAGGCACATCCTCGGCCAGATTCAGCCTGGCCTTGATTCGGGTCAGGATTTCGGCCACCCGCGACTCGCTCTGGTGTTTAAGGATCAGCGAAAAGAACGAGAAGGGGTCCATGACAGATAGCTGTTCGCCCTCGTCATGCTGGATGTGAATGCCCGCGCTACGAAGTATGTCTATCAATTCGGGCTGGCGCTCCTGATAATCCAGCAGTCGCCTAGCCAACTCATGGAAAAGGGGCTTCCAGGTGGCTGAGAAATCCTCTAATTCAGGTGAGATCAGTTCGGGCGGCAAGGATATGGGAGTAGTCCCCAGCCATTCGCCGTAAGTTTGCTGCTGTCCGCTCTCTGTCACCAGTTTCCACTCGGTCAGGCCGTTCGCTGAGCGGCCCAAAGTCACGGCGGCAGCTCCGCTGGGTTTGGAGAAAGGCACGTTGACGGCGTATTGCAGATTGCCGTTCCCCGCAGGGATCAACTGGCCGCCCTCAATCAACTTGGCCCGTTGCGGCGCGTAACTGTGTCCTTCAAACGACGCTACCGTCTCCGCCCGCGCCCCACTCCCCGCCAGCACCACGAACTTCCCCTCTCTGATCTGTGCGGTGGCCTCAATCCCCACCGATTGAAGTCGAAAGGTGGGCAATAATGGATCAGGCGACTGTGGGTTGGTCATGTTCCGCAGTAGAGCGCATCGGGGCGTCAAGAGTGACGCAGATAAAATGAGGCAGGCGGTGAGCATGGTGCTCAGGCTTAGACTCAGGGGTTGCACCTTGCATAGCGCGGGGATAGCGTCTCAGACGATAAATCTGAACCTGCTCGCGCGGGGCGGTTTCTGCCCTTCTCTCGCCTTCCTCCGCTCCCCCACATCTCAAAAGCCCCATGTCTCAATGCTGTCGTCACGCTTTTCAGCATTTTCCCGAACCGATCACGCCTACCCAACTTCGCCAGACCAGTCTGCCGGCTCCTCTGAGATTCTCGCGCCAGGAGAGATTTTTTCTGATTATGCAGATGCAACTCCTGAGTTAGACGTCCGCAGGTTTACAGATCTTCTGGTCGATAAAGTGTCTCTTAGCCCAACCATAGAAGGTGAAAACATTGCGGCGACGGCCTAAACTGTGGTGGAGACGATATAGCTAGATATCGTCTCTCTTTTGACAGTTTGGGAGTGGTTATAGCCGCTCTAATTTAGCCCTATTAATAAGAATATAGGTCCGTATTGGTCTCGTCTACCCAAGTGCAAATATAGACGTGAAGCGATCCACATCTATCCTTAAAACCCATACTACTAATACTTTTATCAACAAACGGGACACAGATATTGTCGCTAATAGGTGTGATCCTAATGTTAATTATCAGTTTTTTGACGCTGCCTTCTTCGCCGTGGTTTTCTTCGGGGTACTTGGTTTGCTCCCTGCTTGAGCAGGTGCCGGAGTCATAGAAGGCACCTTATAAGGCGGGAGTACAAAACCTGACCAGCCGAATCGCTGCGTGATATTCATAACCATTTCGCGGATGAAAGGCCAGACATTGAGTGGAACATTTCTTTGAGAAAAATGAGCGAAAATCTCATCTGTCAAAGGAATATCTGATGCATATTCGAGACGATAGATACATACTAGGCTGCCCAGATCTTCGTCGGTATCCGAGAGGAAATCTAATCCGAGTTGGGCTTCTACTGTGAAGCTCTCTTCGTCCTTCCTAGGGCAAGAGATAGAGAATTTACTTCCAACCTGGAGAGTGAGTTCTTCCAGGCTGTGTTGAACAGCCTTTGCATGTAGTTCAGAGAGTTCTATCCGACTGAGTTGTAGTGACGCGATAAAATTATTGTAGATCAAGGGATCAAGGGCGGGTGAATCTTCCCCTAAATTGGGCGGAGGAGTTGACGCTTTTTTGGTGCTGCCTTTGGTCATGCTGCCTCCATAACCAGATTTTTAGGCGACATCTCTATTTCAACCTGCCCTTTCCATTCAAAATCCTGCTTCTTGTGGAAAATTCGAACTTTATCTTGTCTATAAGGCAGTTCTATAGGCCAACAGTCACGGGTAACATGTTGTATCTGACCATCCTGCCGCACAGTCATCAGCATTTCAGCGTCAACGGCGGCCAAGTATGCAGCCACGCTGTCCACTGTCCGGTCATTATTGGCATTTTCTAGCTTACTAATGCGAGCTTGCCCAATTCCCATACGTTTTGCAAGTTCAGTCTGAGTCAATCCGGCCCGCTTGCGTGCGCCAATCATGACTTCGGTGAGCTTGAGGCGCAGCCATTCCTGTGCATCTACCGTTCGAGTTTCAAGGCTGTCGCCTGCCAGCGCATCAAGCTCAGCGAATACGTCAATATCACTTAGGTAAGGGTTGGTCATTGTTTTTTCCCCTTTTTATTTTTAGTTGCCGGCTGAGAAGATTTGGCTTTGGCTTGTCTCACTTCTTCAGCTTTTTCCAATTTTTGTTTTCGAGTTTTTGCTATTCGAATTGCAGCAGCATAATCACTGCTGTTGAGTTCTTTGAAACCGTGGAGGAGAACAAAAGTGCGTTCTACAACAGCACACAGCAAAATTCGAGGGTTATTCGGAGTATTGGGGCAACGCAGTGAGTAGATTCCTTGTGCATCTTTGCCCTCCAATGTCTCTAGTACATCTGCTCTTTGTCCCAAAATCGCGATGCCATATTGCGAGATGTAGCCTAGACGGGTCCTGATCTGCTTGATCTCACCCGCCGTTAAATCCGCTTCGCCTAGAAATTGGCTGACCGGGACGGTCCCATCTGGATCACGGTAGTAAAGCACCTTCCAAGCTTCTGCCATTCATCACCACCAACATACTATTCCATATATGGAATAACAATGTGCATTCGGCTTACCCCGCTGGCCCTCTCTTATCCCTCCGGCCTCCACCCACCCGCCACCTCCCCACCTTCAACCCGGCTCCCATACTCCCCCAGCCGCTCCAGCCCCAGCCGTTCCAGTTCGTCAAACACAGAAAGAATCGCTTCCTTGGTGCGGTACACGCCGCCGTGCGCGGCTTCGTCCTTGCGGCGCACGATGGGAAAGGTGTCCATGATGTAAGCCACGTCATCCCGAGCAATGCCGTACAGGATGAAATACAGCGCGTCCAGTTCGGCCCGCAGCCAGAAACGGCGTTCATCGTTCCAGGTAAACGGCTGGCCCGCGTACCCCAGGTCTGCCGCGAAGCCCGACAGGTCATGCGCCATGTAGGTCAGCTCCAGCACACGCGGCGCAATGAACTCAATCAAAGATGTATTATAAAACGATTTAGGTATGAATGGGAGCTGCCTAATCATATAATAGTTAATGGTTGCAGCGCCAAGTTTCTGCCTCATAACATAATCAACTACGAAGGTGTTACTATTGGCTAAGATATAGCTATAGGCAATTGCTGAGTATCTTTCGCTAAGTATTATTATTTGAGCATTATCTCCAACACCTGATTTAGGAATTATGGTAGATATATATGTTCTCTCATCCACCGAGCGTCCAAACTTTCTCGATACCAAGAACCAGCTCTTATCATAGTCCGGCTTATATTTGTCTACTTCAAATTTGTCGATCCAATAGCGTGGCAATACGGCAAAATTAGGATCAGCATATTTTTCGGCAGGTGTATATGGAAGCCCTCGCCCTCCTTTGCCCTTTAAATCTTCAAAACCATAGCTACCATAACGATGATCATACATATGAAAGAATTTCGCCTCATATAAAGAAATAGATCCCTCTTTTCTATTCACAGAGAAAAGATTAGAGTTGGATGCCATATTAAACATAACATTGACTGATCCGTTCCAGCCTTTATCTATATAGTCAATATTTATAAATATTGGAATCCTAGAATAAATATTTGTGATTATTTCATGATCTTTAGGACTTTTTATTGTAGGAAATGTTTTCGATTCTTGATTAATTAATTCTATTTGCTCATAATTTATTCTATAAAATGGGATCTTGCCCTTTTCTGGTATCGCGCGTAAATTGAAAATTGCTTCCGTGAAGTCATTTTTCCTCTTCATGCCACCTATGCTTATAAGACAGAATCTTACAACATTTGCTACATCTGAGAATATAAAATCTTCATTTTCAAAACCGACTACACTTATAAGCCGATTATTTTCCATAATAACTGATACTAGATCTTTATGGTTTTCGTATGTCAGTATTCCAGTAGGAACAACTAATCCCAGAACTCCCGATTCGTTAATCGAATTTATTGAAAGCTCAGTAAAAATTGAAAATGTATTTATTTCTCCACGAGCAGTAAGCGGGAATCTATTGGAATTTCTAATAAATTGGCTTTCCGCTTCGAAAGCGCGTTTCGCATTCTTATACTCGAATGCCAATGGTGTTCCATCCTCAACAAGTTTATCAATCAATTTTTGTAACTACTCAGCGCGAGAAGTCGGGCATGAGGATGTCACCGCGAAATACACTCACGAGGCCCTGCCAGACATGTATGCCCTGCTTGCGAAGTGTGGAGATATAGCTGCGAATCCGGCAGAACGCCGCTCCACCAGTCAGAGACCGAAACCCACCTGACACTTTGCGCTTGATACAGAACATCCGAATATCCCGTTCCGCCTGGTTGTTGTCGAAGGGAACGTCGTCCCGTTCGAGAAACAGAAGCACCGCATCTCGGTGCTTCTGACACCGCAAGGCCAAATTCCGGCCCGGAGTTTGCCTGGGTTTTCCCCGGCGGCCTGGCACTGGGG
>NZ_JNIV01000155.1 GCF_000701405.1 Deinococcus marmoris DSM 12784 | reverse complement strand
GATTCGCAAGGATACGGTGCTGGACGAGCTGTCAGCCGCAGAGTGGTTCCAGGATCTGCAGCCCGGTCAGTTCCGGATGATCGCGGAGCGGACCATGGTCTTCGGTGAAGTGATGCGGGGAGTGGCCACCAGGTCACCCACGGGTGATCTGGTGATCATCGCGACGGACTTTCACGTGTGGGAACCGTGGCAACTGTACAAGCTTCGTTGGACGATCGAGTCCACTTTTGGCTCGCAAAAATCGCGGGGCTTCGATCTGGAACGGACCGGGGTCACACCCCCCACTCGGTTGGAGCGACTGTTCGGTCTGGTGACCCTAGCGTGGCTGGGCTGCCTGCGAATTGGCGTCTGGCGTCACGAAACGAAACCGATCCGGGTACTGGCCCATGGCCGGAAGGCCATGAGCTTGGTGCGCTACGGCTCGGAAGAACTGCGTCATGTCCTGCGGTGGATTCCCGAGAGAATCAGCGAGATCCTACGAATCTTGATAAGTCCTTTTCCCCCACTGGGACAGCCGGAATCTGAAGTTGTCGGCTACTGAGCTCGTGAGGTACCAAATACCTGGATGTTGTATCGGGTAACATTTCTTGACTTTGAAACGTTTGGTGATCCCTATTGATCCCGCCCCATGACGCCTCTGCTTACTCAGCTTGCTCCGTCTCAAATTCGGGATTTTGAAGAGCCTGTATGGCATCAACTAGCGCAGCATCAGCCAATTGCGGGCAGTGCGAGCCGGGTTGATAAGCACCACCTCTGCGCATCAATCTGAGGTTCAGGACGGCCATGGCCTGTAACGTCTGCCCCGAGGTCAGCAGGATCTTGGCGTGCTCGTACCCGAAGGCATTAATTTGAGTTTGATCGTGTCCACCGGGCTTGTACTGGTGACCCGTGACCTCATACTCTCCCTCCTCAAGGTGCCGCTGCCATTCGTCACCCAGCAGTTCCTTAAGCGGCGAAACGGCCGTGTGAATGGCGATACCAAGGCCATGCTCGTTGCCGTACACGGAAAAGTTCTCCTGCATATTGACCGTGACCCGGCAGTAGACGCTGTCATCTTTCCCGAGCCCATACGGGAGACAGGTCACGATCCAGAAGTCCTGTTCGGTGCGGTTGGGAAAAGGCAGTGTTGACACCAGATAGAGCCCCAGAAGTCTGAGCGCATCCTGCGCGTGGGGCAAGGTCATGAGCTGTTCGAACTTGTGGCGCTGCCGTCGCCTCAGCGACTCGTCATGGACGTGTGATTCACCGTCCTGCAAGTCCGCATTGCCCCGCAGCCAGGCGTCCTGTTCTTCCGGAGTGACCACCTCGTCGAAAGGCCGTTTGCCGCGGACCACACTCATATGCGTGAAGTTCCGCAGCAGCATTCCCGCGGCCTCCAGGGTATGGATGCAGCGCTGCTCCTCGGCGTCCAGCTCCCCTGCGGGCACGCATTTGAAGGTGAGCTGGGTCAGGTCGGCGTAGGTTTTTCGGTGGTTTAAGTAGCGCTTCGTCACATCAACCGCCTGGCCGACGTACCGTTCGCCATCCGCGAATCCGAGGATGTAGATACCGCAGCGCTGTCCGGCCCGGTGCAGGCGGGCCACCGACGTCTGGCCCGTCACGTCCTGAAAGGGTGGGAAGCCCAGTGCTGACAGGAGATGGTCAGTCATCTGTGGCCCGCCGCATTGTCCAGCCGCCGCCACCGAACAACCGTTCGCCTTCCTGCAGGAGCGCCTGCGGGGTCGGGTACATCCAGCCTTTGAGCGTGGCGTTCAGTTCAGAATGAACCCCCTGGCACGCCTGCAGGGCCAGGGCCAGAATCTCGCCACTGGGCGTGCCCCAGCGCTTTTCAAGTGCCATCAGCCGGAGCTGAACAACGAGGCCGTACTGAAAACTTTCTTGCCTGCTCATTTTCTTCTCCCTTTCTCTTTCAGCCAGATGCCATCCTTGACGGCCTTCATGTCATCTATCGGCTGTGCATAGAGGTAGACCCAGCAGGGCACGGTCATCTGGTCTTTCCCACTGTCGACCAGGGCCACGGTGCGGTGTCTGACGAACAGCGGCGGATCGTCATTCGTCCCCTCGATCACATCGAAGAGATCCAGCGCCATGTGGACGGTGTTCGCCGTAAACTCGAACACCACGCCCTGCACGGTGTCGGCCGCGCGGTCACTGCGGACTAGGCACGGATAGTCCATTCCACTGTCGTACAGCAGGTAGCCCGCCAGGAGCGCCGGGCGGTGGCCTTCGGGAAGACTGCCCTCGACCAGCCCGGACCGGCTAAAGCCGGGCTTCATGCTGCCGTAGGTGAAAAAGTGAACTGGGAAGTCATTTTCCCCCGGCTGCTCGAACCGGACGCTCAGGCCGACGGTTTCGATGATGCGGGTCACGCCCGCCGGGATCAGCTGGATCTTGTTGCTCTCGACAGAACTGACGTACTGCCGGGTCACGACTGCCTTGTCCGCGACTTCCTGCAGGGTGAGGCCAAGCTCCTCGCGTCTGCGCCGGATGTCCTGACCGTCCAGCAGGGCGGTCATGCTGCGCCCGCCAGCCACCAGTCAAACAGCCGGAGCCAGCCCAGATCATCCTTGATCAGCGTCTCCGGGTGGAACTGAACACCAATGGCACCGGGACGGTACCAGGCTTCCGGCAGACCGTCGTCAGCGGTGGCGATCACTTCCAGACCAGACCCAACCCGGTCAATACCCTGGTGATGGGTGGAATTGACCAGAGCCTGCTCACCGAGGTGCCGCGCGCCGGCACCACTGAACTTGACCGAATGCATCTCAGGGTGTGCGCAACCGCGTTCAGTCTCAAGGTCCTGCCAGAGCGTTCCGCCCAGGGCGACGTTGAGCAGCTGCGCCCCCCGGCACAGTCCGAGAAAAGGCACATCGGCCGCGAGCACGGCCTTTATGGTGTCCAGTTCGCGGGCGTCTCGCTCAGGATTCACTTGGCGACTGGCACGGTTCTCCTGACCATACAGCCCCGGCGTCAGGTCAGGGCCGCCACCGGCGAGAACCGCGTCCACTTCTCCGACTGTCAAGTGTGAATTGAGCACTTGGCAAGTGACCTGAGGGTAATGGGTGCGGAACAGCGCCTCAATATCGGCAGCCCGGCTGCTTTGCAGAAGTCCAATTTGCATCTTCATACTTGACATCTTAGATTTACTTGAATATTTTGTCAAGTCTAGATTTATACATAGCAGTTTGATTCACCCGTAGAAGTGCCTGATCAACGTGCAAAGTGGGGTGAATCAACGCGCCTTGACAAGTGACGCTTGACAAGCTTTTCGCTCAGCTGGTGACGAAAAGCAAACTAGATTCTGACCATACTGAACAGTGTTTTCACTACCTCTGAATCAGGGGCAGTGCGAGACTTCGTCCAGAAACCTGCGCTACCGACATGAGCAATCTGCATTCTTGCGGCTGGGAGGGCAACTCCTGATGGTTTCCACTGAACCTTTCTCCGTGCCGATTGACTCCAGTCTGGCATTAGATGGCTAGAACTGAATCCCTTGAAAAACCCGCGCAGCACGCCTTCAATAGAGTTTTAAGTGATCCGCCCAATCAAAATAGATATCAGCTTCTGTCCTGAGCGCAGGTTTCCGGACGAAGTCCCAGCTCACCCCGTCACACCATGCAGGTGCCATGGAACTGCCGCTTAACCTGCGACAACGCCGTGATCATCCTGCCCGCCCGCTGAGCAGGCGGCCCAGTTGCCGCAGCATCTCACCCTCCCCAAGTGCTGACCACGGCTGATGGTCACCCTGAGAGAAGTCAAAGTCGTCCTGGCTCCTGCGGTAGATGCGCACACCCTCCGCCGCCGCCGTCACGATCACCTGCGCTCCCAGGCGCAGGCCATACGACTTGGCCTGCCAGAAGGCTTCGCGCCAGTCCCGCTCACCGGCCATGCGGTACTTCACCTCGACCAGGGCGTGAACCCGCTGCTCCGGAGCCGTGCCGCTCACGCCGATGGCGTAGTCCGGGTAGACCCGCTCACCGCGTCCCATCCGTACGGAAAGCTGCCGCACCCAGTCTCCACTCTCCAGTCCCGCCCGGCGCAGAAGTGGCTCGACGAGTTGCAGCTCAACGTCACGCTCGTTCCCGAGCGCCGACAGGTCCACCGCTTCCTGAGGCATGAAATGGGGAATCCCTTCGGGGAGGTCCGCCTTGACCGAGAGCATCTGAAGCACGCGTTCGTATTCGCCGTGTGAAAGGGCCTTTCCGCTGGCACCCTGCAGATTGGCCCTGACGTATTTATTCCCGCCCAGATAGGCATCAGCCGCGATCTCACCGAAGGTCAGGCTCGGGAGCCGCAGGGGCGTGCCAATCTGCACCGATTGCTTGTAATGGAAGAATGGATCAACGTACGCGTCCTCAACCACCCGCCACAGCGCGTTATAGCCTCAATCGCCCGAAAACCCCTGATAAGGGCCTAAAGACTGTCCCAGTCGTTATTCCCGCGCACGGCTTCGAGTGTGTTGGAGAGCGAATCCAAAGTTCGTACTTTCGATCTGACCCCGAACTCCGGCCCCTTTAGAGCCTTTGAGCTTGTTCTCTAACGGCAAAACAGCAGCAAAAGTGCGCAGTATGGGCATTGGGCGAACTTACTGGATCACGCCTTGCAACCTTAACGGGGGTTTTCGGGCGATTGAGGCTACAACGCGCACAGGGAATGCACCGCGCTGACTGGACTGCGGATGTACATCAGGCAGACGTCGCCCCGGCGCATATCGAGGCTGCCCTGCCAGTTAACCTCGGTGACCGCTTGCTGTTCTTCCATCCATTCCAGGTCGCCGTTCTCCACACCGCCGATCAGCAGCCAGGCGTTACGAGGCTCAGGCAGTTCGCCCTGCCCTGTGTCGTACACATAGTTGACGGAGAAGTCATGCAGGAAGGCCAGCAACTCCGGCAGGGTCAGCCCGCTGAGCTGCCGGAACTCCTGAAAGGCGGCACACCAGTGACCGTAGTAAAGCCAGCGGGCCAGCCGGTCTTTTTTAGGCGGCACGGGGGGCAGGGGAATGCCGAAGGTCTCCGAGACGCGGGACACGAGGTAGTAATGCCCGGTCAACCCGTAAGGCAAAAAGGTCTCCGGATAGGCGAGATGCAGGCCCAGACTGACCAGCGAGAGGTTCGAGAAAGCGTCGTCGAGCGTGAGGACATCGTCCTCACCCTCAGAGAGTTTGACGGTCCCGTTGTCCATCAGATCGGTCAGAAGACGCTGCACCTGATCTGGCGTCTCGACGGGGAACTGCCGGGCCGCGTCCCGAATGGCGACGATGAATTGCAGGTCTTCCTCGTCCAACGGAGCGTCTTCCCAGTCCATCCCCTCAACGGTTTGCGCCCCAACCCATTGGCCGACACCCAGAAAGGGCTCGAGCAGATTGGCCCGGTCGGCGAAGTCGTCCAACGTCTGAAAATAAGCAAGGGCCTGCTCTCCCTCGAACGTATTGAGATACAGCGCCCAGACGTACCTGTTCAGGGTGGTGGCCATGCTCAATGGTAAGCGATGACCTCGGCGGATTCGGCACAGACTCAGCGTTGTTCCTGTGGATCAGAAGGTAGTTTTCGCCATTTGAGACCCATACTAGACGGCATTTTCCTGATAACGGTACCAACCAGAGGCCACGCGGCACCCATTGGGCATCGCTTGGTGGCCGTGATTCCTGGGCTGAGCTCAGGCGGCCTGTGGCCGCTTCCCTACCCGCGTCGGCGCGATCTGCCGCAGTGCATCCAGCAGCCCAAAGTTCCGCAAGCCATTCACCACTAGCGCAGCGGGACGATTCTGCGCGCGGTTGCCCATCTGCTGGTCCTGCCGGATGTCGTGCAGCACGCGCGCCATGATGTGCGCCACGTCCTCGGTCCAGTCCTGCCCCTGATCGTGTGCCCGGAGGGTCTGCCAGATCAGCCAGCACCAGAAGCGCAGATTTTCCGAGTCCCCAAACGACGCGGCCAGTGTGCGCGCGGTTTTCTCCACCAGCTCGCCCCGGCGGCTGCGCGAGAGGCCCGCGAGAGTCGGAAGACTAAAAACCGCGTCCAGGCCGTCTGTGAAGGCGGGTGCAACAGTCAGTGTAACGTCTTGGGTTTGGGTGGAAAATGCAGCTAACACCCACTTTTCAAGCTCTCCTCTTTCTACAGCCTTCAGGCTTTTAACTGACTGTTGCGTTCTGGATTGGGGGCGTGTGGGTGGGGATTTCTGGGCGCGCGTCGCGGCGGCGTTGATCGTCGCCGCCGCCCGGCCACGGGGGACCGCTTCGCCGTCTGCCCTGGCCTGCGCCCTCGCCGTTGCCCGCTCGGTGGCCCGTGCCTGTGCTGCTGTCCGCTCGGCGGCCTTCGCCTGCCGTTGGGTGCGTTCGGCCTGCTGGCGTTCCTCGGTGCGGGTCAGGGCGTAGACGGTGCGGCCCTGCCGGGCGTCCCTGTCCAGATCGCGCCAGGGAAAGGCGAGATCGGACTTCGTGACCTTGACGGCGTGGGCGTGGCCGGACAGCACGCGCTCCGGGCAGAGACTGACCGCCCAGACCTTGCCCGTGACGGCGGTCTGCCCGCGCAGGGTGTCGTAATGGTCCACGCTTGCCAGCACCCCGGTGGCGATCAGCGGGCGCAGGTTGCGCCAAACCGTCACGCGGTCCCGCTCGATGTGGGCGGCCAGCAGCTCCAACGGCAGATGGAAGACCGCCACATCGGGCCGGACAGGAACGCCGCGCGCCCTGACCGACTCCAGGGCGAGGCCGAATAGCACGCGGAAGATCTTCCGGGCGGTGGCCGGGCAATCGGCGCTGTCCATACAGGCGGTCAGGGACTTGATGGGATTGAACAGCACCAGCGGCGCGGGCGGCTCGGTGAACTGAGCACGGCGGGTGTTACGGGCGGCGGTAAAGTCGTGAACCGTCCGCATGGGGGCCTCTACACTGGGCCGTGCAAGCCCAGGGGCCGGGACAGGTGGCGGTCCCTGGTGGCCCAGCGGCCAGGATTCGGCGGGTGCGCGGGTCCTGACAAGGCTGCCGAGGTGCTCGAACAGCGGCGCGGCATGGCTCCTCTTCCGTCCCTGAGCGCGTTCGGTGCGGAGAGGCAGAGCAGTCGCGGAGGCAGGTTGAGAGGCTGTCGGTGCGGGGGCGTCCGCGAGGTGCGCGAACAGGCCATCGAGTGGGCCGCTGCTGCGCCCCCGGGCCCGCTGTTCCTGCACGAAGCGGGTGAGAAAGTTTTTCCCTGACGGCGAGACTTCTGAGGAGTTTGTCTTTTCCATCGTCGCTTGGATCTCCAAGCGCCTGACCTGGGTGAAGGAGCCAC
>NZ_JNIV01000154.1 GCF_000701405.1 Deinococcus marmoris DSM 12784 | reverse complement strand
CAATGGACAGCGTGCTGGACAGTCAAATCGTCAAAACCATCACGATAGACCAGGGGCGGGAATTTGTGCTGACCGAGGCTCTCGGTCAGCAGTGGAATGCCTCAACCTATGCCTGCCACGCGCACAGTCCCTGGGAGAAGGGATCTGTGGAGAACACTAACGGGTTGCTGAGACAGTTTTTCCCGAAGGGGACGGACTTTACAGTGATGGAGCTGTCCACAGTGATAGCCGCCCAGCACCTGCTGAACAACAGACCCCGAAAAGTGTTGGGGTATCGCACGCCCCAAGAGGTACACTCGGCCCATCAGAGTGGTGCGCTAGCAACTTGAACTCGCCGGATTTAATCCCTGAAGACGAACGAATTCCCCGAAACAGAGAAGTCGGGAAGGCCAGCTATTTCGTGATGCTCCGGGCAGCCGACGCCATCCTGACGGCGGGACAGGGCCTGATTCTGGAAACCCATTTTTATCTGGGTATGAGCGAGCCTGACCTGCTGGGCCTTTCGGAGAAACATGGGGCGCAGATCATTCAGATTCACTGTTCCGCCGATATGGTTGAGTTGAAACGCCGTCACGCGGCGCGTGTGGAGTCGCAACTTCGCCCCTTTATTGACCATCCTGGCATTCATGACCGTATCCCTGAGAATGCCAACTGGAAACCATTGGAGCTTCATGCGCCTCTGCTGCGGCTGGATACCTCAGCGGAAGATGCTTCGGCGCAGGTGATGGCGTGGGTCAGGCCGTGGGTGAATTCCTGACTATCCGCACACTTTCGCCCGCGCATTCGCGCCCGCGCAGCAGCTCGGCCAGCACTTCCGCGCCGCGCACCACGCCCAGCGCCGGGCGGGAGAAGTGGGCGTTGGCGTCCACAGCCCACAGTTGACCGTCACGCACGGCCCGCAAATCGGTGCGCTCCAGAAGTTCGCGGGCAAATTCCGCGTTCTTCTCCAGGCCGTAGCCGCAGCACATCACCACGATCACATCGGGGTCAAGGGCGCTGATGTCGTCCCAGCCCGTGCGCCCGCTGTCGGTACCTGCCGCTCCCAGCACATTCACGCCGCCCGCCCGCTCCACCTGTTCGGGAACCCAGTGGCCGCCGTAGAAGGGCGGGTCTACCCACTCCAGCGTCATCACGCGCGGCGCGGTCTGAACGGGCACGATGGCGTCCCAGCGGGCCTGGGCAGCAGTGGCCAGTTCCTCCCCGAGTTCTGCCACACCAGCCGCGTTCGCCAGTAAGCGCAAGTCGTCCAGAATCCCGGCCACGCTGCGGCCCTCCAGGCTCAACACATTCGCGGCGGGCAGGCAGCCGGGCAGGTAACGCACCGCCTCTTCAATCGTTCCCGGCGTGACCGCGCAGACCTCGCACACGCCCTGCGTGACCACCAGCCCCGGATTGATGGCGTCCAGCAACCCGCCGTCCACGCTGTACAGTGCCAGCCCCGCGCGCATGGCCTCGCTCACGGCGCGGTCTATCTCGGCCTGGGACGCCCCCGAATCCACGATGGAGCGCGTCAGCACCGGCAGGCCCGCCGCCCCCGGATGGTCACACGAATGGCTGACCCCGGCCACGCGTGCGCCCAGGCCCAGGTCAAACAGCAGATCGGTGGCGCTGGGCAGCAGGCTGATGATGCGGTCCGGGGTGGGGCTGGAAGCGTGGGTCATGGGTGACAGGGTAGTGCGGAACCCGTGTGCGGCGGGGTGGCGCGGCCTCCAGTCCACCCATCTCCTTACCGGCTTGCCCAGACCTCTACCAGTCCCCGCAGCGTCAGGGTTTCGTCGTAGTAGTCGATCTCGCGGCAGATGCCCTCGATGGTGCGGGCAAAGCCCCCCGTGGCGATGGCGACGGCAGGGGCCGGAAGTTCGGCGCGGATGCGGCGCAGCAGACCGTCCACCATCTCGGCGTAACCGTAGACCAGACCGGATTGCAGGGCGTGAACGGTGTTCTTGCCGATGGCGCTGGCCGGGGCCTCCAGCGTGATGCGCGGCAGTTTGGCGGCGCGGGCGAACAGGGCGTCGGCGCTGACCTGCGCGCCTGTGGCCAGAATGCCGCCCAGAAAGCGCCGCCCGCGCCCGATCACGTCGAAGTTGGTGCTGGTGCCGAAGTCCACCACCACGGCGTAATCCTGACGGTCCAGATACTTTTCCGCGCCGAACAGGTTGCACAGGCGGTCCGCGCCCACGGCGTCGGGCGTGTCCAGCTCCACGGTCACGTCGGGCAGGCTCAGGGCCGAGACGCTGAAGGCCTCCACCCCGTAATGCCGCCGCAATGCCAGCGCGTAGTTCTCGCCCACCGGGGGAGCCACGCTGCTGAGAATCGCCGAGCGCGGCACCTGCGCCCCGGCCACCGAGAACAGGCCGTGCAGTTGCAGCGCCAGATCGTCGGGCAGGGACTCGCGGTTGGTCCGCACTCGCCAGGTGTGGGTCAGGGTTCCGGTTTCGTCCGCGAGACCCAGGACGGTGCTGGTGTTGCCGATGTCCACGGCCAGAAGGGGAAAGGTTGACACGCCCCGGATTTTAGGGGTTGTCGGGGCGCAGCAGTGCAGTCAGGCCAGGGCAGCCAAACCAGTGCAGCCAGGCGAAAAGCCCCCGCCCGCATGGAGAGGAGGCTCGCAGGAGACGGGTTTTCCGGTTACTGGAACTTGCTCAGGTCCACCGAAACGTTGTAGGCGCATTCCGTATCGGCCTCTGTCTTGACCAGCAGGTTGACCTTTTCGCCTGCGCCCAGTCCGGCTTTCAGGGGTTCAAAGTAATATACCAGCGTGCCGGTCCAGGTCTCGCCGTCCTGCTTGAAATCGTTGACATAGGTGGAGCGGACCGGGGCCACCAGTTTGCCGTCCTTGCCCTTCATGCGGACCAGATAGGCGTTGCGGGCCTGTTCGGTGGGCAGGCCGCGCACGTTGATATCTATCCGCAGTTCCCCGTTGGCGAGCCGCTTGCTGGCGTATTCCTCGCCCAGCGCCTCCTTGACACTCAGGTTCTTGAAACTGTCACGGGCATCCTGAGCAGCGAAGAACAACTGATCGGCCTGCCCGCTGATGGTCAGCGCGGCGGGGCGGCTGCCTGCCGTGTAGTCCGTGGGGGCGGCCAGCCAGCCGTCCACGCAGGCGGGGCCGCCCATGTAGGCGGTGACCGCCTGCGGCCCGGCCACGAATTGACCGTCCTTGACACCCAGGTCCATCGTCAGGAAGGTGGGCACCGGGGCACGGCGGCCATATGCGCCGTCGATCACGTTCTTGGCGGTGGTTTCTTCCAGTTGGGGCACCCAGGCCAGCGCCGGGCCAGACAGCAGGGGGACGAGGGTGAACAGGGCCATCAGGTGGGTGGGTTTACGCATACTGCACTCCATTTAGAAACTTGTGGTTGACGGGAAACTGACTTCTGGTGTTCAGAGTGGACAAAGGGTCCGTCTCTACGGGCCTCAGTCCTTGAGGTACACCACCCGGCAGGCCTGACCCGCCGAGCGGAACTGGGCGGCGGCGGCGGCAGACAGCACCGCGTCGGTGATGTAGTTGCTGGTGGGGGCGAATCTGGTGGCCTGCACGGCCTGCGCCTTGACCCGGGTGACGTTCTTGAACTCCCCGATCTGGCCCTCGCTGGTGATGTAGGTCTGGAGGTTGCCCTCCTGAACCAACTGGCTGCTGACACCCTGGATCAGCGTGGCGTCGGGCCACAACTGCTGGTTGCCCGGACCGAAGACGAAGCTGGACTGGGCGCGTTGGAAGTTGCCCAGACCGCGCACGTCCACCACCACCGAGCAGTTCAGCAGGCGGTCCTCGCTGCCCCCAGTGCCGCCGCCCCCACCACCGGCGCGCGCAGTGACGCCGCCGTCTCCGCCCGCGCCGCCTGCGGGCACGCCGGCACTTCCACCTGCCGCCCCCGCGCGTGAGGCTGCCGGGGCCGTGCCTGCGCCGCCCTGGGCGCTGCCTGCCTGACCGGAGCCGGGCTGCCCCGCGCCTGCTGTGCCGCGTCCGCTGGCCGGGGTGCCGGTATCACTGCTGCCCCCGCTGCCGCCCCCCGTGCCACCCGCCGATTCGCGGGGGGCGGCGGGCGCACCTGGGGTAGCCCCGTTGCTCCCCGCCGTGCCCCGCGAGGGGGCGTCGGTGGCGCTGCCGGGTGTGGCGGTGGTTCCCGTTCCACTGCCCTCGGCGGGGCGGGCAGTGACCGGGGCGCTGCCTGAAGCCGCTTCTCCCGCACGGTTGCCCGGAGCCTGGGCCACCGGCCCGGAACTGCTCTGGCCGCCGCCTGCCGCTGCCGGGGTGCGCGCGGGTGTGGCGGCGACTGGGGCGCTGCCCTGTGTGTTGGAAGCCCCTGTATTGGAAGCCGTCGCCCCCCGTCCTGCTTCAGTCTGGGCGGCGGGAGCTGCCGGAATAGGGGTTCGGCTGGGCCGCGCGGCCACCGGGGCAGATGAATCGGCCCCCGGCGTGGTCGCCGCGCTGCCCGCCCGTGCCGCCTCGGCGCTGGGGGCCACGGGAATGGGAGTCTCGCGGGCGGTCACGGGGGCCGTGGGCGCAGTGGCCTGGGCAGGACTGCTGGCCTGTGGGCGGGCTGGAATGGCCGCCACCGGCTCGTTGCTGGCGCTGCGGCTGGGGGCTGGCGCGGCTTCTGTGGGTGTGGCGGTGTCTGGAGCCTGTGCGGATGGACGCGCCGTGACGGCGTCCTCTGGCGTGCTGGCCGCCTCCCTGGCAGGGGTGCCAGTGGCAGTGGCAGCGGGCGCAGTCGGCGTGGTGTCCTCGCGGCGGGGCAGGGCGGTCACGGCTTCCGGCTGCGGGGCAGGCGCGGCGGGGGCGGCCTGCACGGGTTCGGCGGGCGTGTCCGGGGCCGCCGCGCGCGGCTGGGGTTCCACGCTGCCCACCTGCGGCGTCGTGACCCGTTCCGGGGCGATCTCGGGCGCGGGCTGCGGCGAGGACGCTGTGGGCGCGGTGGCTGCCGTGCGCGCCGGGGCAGGCGTCGCGGGCGTCGGCTGGGTCACGGGTGTGCGTTCGGCGGGTGTGGGCTGAACCGGAGTGGGAGCGGGTCTGGGCGTGGGGTCAGGGGCCTGGGCCACTGGAGCCGCTGCTGGCTGCGCGGGTCTGGGCGTCGCGGCGGGCACTTCGGCGGGTCTGGGTGCCGGCGCGGGTGAGGGCGCTCTGACCTGGGCGGCAGGCGGCGAGGGCTGCGGGCTGGGTGGGGCAGCGGGAGTCGGTGTCGGTATGGGTATGGGCGCAGGTCTCGGTGGGGGGGGCGTCGGCGTGGCTTGTACCTGTGGGGTGGGCGTGGGCGCTGCTGCGGGCCTGGGCGCGGGCCTGGCCGGTGTGGGCTTCGGCGGCGTGACGGGTCTGGCCGTAACGGGCCTGGGTGGCACGGGTTTCGGAGGCACTGGCTTTGGAGTCGCTGGCTTTGGCGTCAGCGGCGCGGTGGCCTGCACGGGCAAAGGCGCGGGCGCGGGGGCCAGGGTCACGACTTCCAGTGGGGTCCGCAGCGGGTCAGGCAGACTCTGGAGGGCGTCGGGCGCAGCGGGGCGCAGCAGCAGCAGGCCAGAGAAGACCACCACATGCAGCCCGATGGTGGCGGCCAGCGCGCGGAAGCGTTCGCGGCCCTCGGACGCCTGCTGCGGGCCGGGAGTGGGCGGGAAGGTGGTCATCTCACTGGCTGGGCCTCGTCCCCAGCGCCAGCCGTTCGCCCCCAGCCTTCTTGATCACGTCCATCACGCGGACCACGGTGCCGTAGCTGCCACGCTCGTCGGCGCGCAGGCCCACCACGCCGCCCGAGGTCCCCAGCAGAGGTTTCAGTTGCCCACTCAATTTGGTCAGGGTGGTCGCCTGCCCGTTCAGAAACAACTTCCCGGCGCGGTCCACGCTCACGATAGGCAGCGCGGGCGTTTCCTGCACAGTGGTGCTGGCGCGCGGCAGGTCCAGCGGCAGCGCGTTCTGGCGTGCGCCCAGGCTGCTGGTCAGGAAGAAGAAGATCAGCAACAGCAGCACCACGTCCACCATCGGGGCAAAGTCGAAGGTCACGCCGTCGCCGCTGTCGCGCATCCGGCGGCGGGTAGGGGCACGGGTCATCGGTTCCTGCTCTCGCCGTCGCGCGGGACCGGGGCGGCCTTGGCTGGCGTCGTGGTGCGGAAGATGCCGGTGTTGTTCGGCCCACTGCTGATGGTTCCCGCGTTGTCACGGGCCTCATCGAAATCGAAGGCCAGTACCGGAGTCGCCGTACTCTGCGCCTGCCGCTGTGATTGCGGGCTGCGCTCCTGGCCCCGCTGAACCTGATTATCGTAGATCTGTTCCCTGTAGTTCTGCTCCGTGTAATCCTGTTCGATGTAGTTCTGTTCCCTGTAACTCTGCTCTCTGGAACTCTGCTCTCGGGCCATCTGTCGCTCGGGGCGCGGGCGGCTCTCGGGGCGGGCCAGCCAGCCGGGCAGGTCCTCGCGCACCCGTTCGGCGGCCACGGCGATGCGGTCTGCGCGGGCCTTCAGAGCGTTGCGGGCCACGTAGGCGATGATCGCCACGATCAGGCCGCCTGCCGTGTTCACCAGCGCCTCGCTGATGCCGGTGGCCAGTTGCGCGGGCGTGGGCGCGGCGGTGGAGCTGAACACCAGGAACGAGCGGACCATGCCGATCACCGTGCCCAGCAGCCCCAGCAGCGGGGCGATCTGCGCGGCGGTGCCCAGCGCACTCAGGCCCGCGTACAGCCGGGTGTCCTCGGCCAGCAGGGCGGACTGCATGGCGGCTCCGGCGGCGTCCACGCCCCGGTCCGCGCGCCCCAGTCCGGCCCGCAGCACATTGATGGCTGGCGAGGACTGTCCGGCCCGGTCCACCTCGGCCAGCGCCGCCGCCGGACCACTCTCCGCCGTCACGGCCCGCGCCCGCTCGATCAGGGCGTCGGCACTTCTGCCCAGCCGGGACAGCGCCTGCGCCCGCGCCACGCTCAGGTACACGACATAGAGGGACAGGGCGATCAGAACCCAGAGCAGTGGGCCAGCGGCGCGGATGAGATCGAGGACATTCATTGTCTACACGGGTAGCACGCGGGCGCGTGACAAGCATGAAAAGTCACGCCCTCCAGCTCATTTCGCCGCACCGGCTCACAGGAGGCAAGTGCTGCCTGGAGGCATTTTTCGTCCAAAATCTGCTGTCATACGGACTCCGAATAAAAAGCGTAGACTGGAGCATCGCCAAATTCTATTCAGCCATCACCTTTCGCCACAGTGCCGCCGACTTCTGGGAGGTGTACCGGGCCAGTCGAAGTGCTGTGGAGCGACGACGGGCGCAATTCTTTGCACTGCTGGCCGAAGGGCGAAGTGAGAGCGAGGTTTTGAGCATCACGAAGTATGCGGTGACGAGCGCCCGTGACGCGATTGAGCGCTATCACCGCCTGGGTTTGGCCGGGTTGCAGGACGGACGACAGGAGAATGTGGGAGCGCCCAGGATCTTGACCGATGACGAGCAGCAAGTTCTTGCTGCTCGACTCCAGGCAGACTTTGAGCAGGGCCAGGTCTGGGACGGCGCGCAGCTTCAACGCTGGATCAAAGAACAGTTTGGCAAGGACGTGTATCTGAGCCGCACCTATGAATTCATGCGGGCCGCCGGCTTCTCCCCACAACAGCCCCGCCCACAGCACGTTGGCGGCGACGATGCCGCCAAGGAAGCGTTCAAAACAAAGTCTTAGTGGAGCAGCTCCGCGCGGCGGAGCTGCTCCATCCTCGAGTATCTGTCTGGGCGATGGACGAACATCGTCTGGGGTT